>JAFRPY010000041.1 GCA_017428925.1 Prevotella sp.
GACAAGAAAATAGCATCAATACAGGCCAAAATCAACAGAAGACCAAGGGAAAAATTAAAATTCCTCACACCTAATGAGGTCTTTTTCAAACATTATGCCTAACTTTGCAGGAAACTTGCACTTGCTGGTTGACTCTATACACGTCAAAAAGTTGTGTGAAGAGATGCAAATAATCCTCGAAATATTTGGATATATCAAAATATATGTTTATCTTTGCAGCGTGAAAGGTGGAACCAAGTAGAGCCACGATGTGCGGAACGGTGGCATCTGCGCGATGATGAGCAATTCGACCTTGCCGCTTGGTTTCATTCACATTATAACTGACCGCTTGACTCTCAAAGAGTTGGCGGTCAGTCTATATTTTGATGTATCGCCTGCCGTTGAATTCTTTCTTGTCTGTGCGGCGGGTGGCAGTGATGAAGTTTACGAGTTTTACAATCTCTCGGCTAACCTTAATCTTGTAGTTCGGATGGACGATGAACTTTGATACGCCATTGGTGTAGATGAAACATTCGCCGTCGTAGTACAAATCCATCTGATAGCGTTCTTTTGGAAAACGAATCAGTTCATCGCGCGAAACAACCAATCCTTTGGCATCTTTTGACGCCCTCATGCAATGCTGTAGTTGCTTGGCACTTATATACAGACGGTCACTGCCCAACGTGACACCATTTGCTTGAGCAAATAACACCATACGCTCTTCCACCTCACCGATGTCGAACGGTTGGATGGAAGAGTACCCCTTCTGCTGAATATCCGAAAGGACAGTGGCAATAAGTGTCTCTACTGATGGTGTTTCTGCATCCATTACACTTTGTCTATCGTAAACGGGTGCAAGGACGGTGCAAGCCGAATGCAGAGAGCTTGCTCTTTGCTGAGGCAAAGCCCGTTCTCGCAGCCTTTTGGCTGCAAAGGTACAAAAACTTATTGACATTCAAGCAGTCTGAGATAGAAATGTCACTTTCTGAAAGAAGTTTTTTATTCTCATTGAAGGGTTATGCTACGAAAGCATAAAAAGTGCCGAAATATTTGGAGGTTTCAGAAAAACTTCTTATCTTTGCAGCGTTAATTCCTGGTAGTCCCTGAAGCAATTCAAACTATCAGGTGTTATTTTTTAGGAAGGAGAACCCTTTAAGTCCCGACAGTCCCTAAGAAATCAAACTGCCGGGTATTGTTTTTTTATAAGACTTAACCCTGTTTTCTGCCTTCGAATGTGATGTCGCGGCGAATCTTGCTGATGGTGTTGGGGTGACGTTCTTTGCATGGCAAAGCGACCAGAGGTCGAGCGGAGAAACGAGGCGATGTCCTTCAAGTCGAGCCCAACAATGCCCGGGCAGCGCTGCATCAGCAGGATTCCCGAGCAAGCTCGCCTTACTCGTAGCCTTTCGTAGCGCTCGCAAGGCGTGGTGCGATGGAGGTCGATGTAGCGGGCACGATGCTGGTCGAGGATGTGCTCGGCGATGACGGCACGCAGTTCCGTTGTCTCCTTGCTCTGGTCGAAGTACTGCCTCATCTGTTCGCCCGTGACCCTGAGCATGCGGCTGGGCATCATCGCCACGATTTGGTGCCCTCCACGAAACACTCGATAGTTTCGTGGACTCCTCCCTCCTGCGCCGGACGCCCGTAGAGGAACGTCGGGTAATCGACCACAAACTCGCCCTCGAACGAAAACCATGTGATGTGTTCCCTGTCGTCGCTGAGGCCGTGCGTCACGTACTTGAAGCAACCCTCGGTGACATAAGCCAGCCACCGCGCCGGGTCGCCCATTCCCGCTTACGCGCCTACCCGTAGCCTTTCGCGCTCCAGTTGGTCGCCCCTGCGGTACATCACCGCCTCCCCCTCCCGCTCGCAGAATTCCCGCAGCGTCACCAGGTCAATACTCTCATTGCTGAAAATCCCGAGTAAGCGAGTGCAGACGAAAACTTGTTTTCAGTCAGCCGAGCGTGAGGGATTTATCCAATCTCTGTTCCATTTTGTGTGTGTATTATAGGGTCATTGCCACAGCGGCTCGTTCTCCCAACCGCGGGGGAAGCCCATTTGCCTGGTGACGGTGTGCGGATAGGCTTTGAGAAGGCTTAATAGTCTGTCTTTGATGTGGCTGTTTGGCGTGATACTCTGTTCAAGATAAAGCAACGTACAAAGTTGAGCGTACAATTTCATCGGTCGTATATGCTGAGTATCAACCCACATAAACGGCAGTCGCCTTGGCAATTGAGGCATGGCGGGATAGCGGCGATTCCATGCACGGGCATGATGGGCACAGCAGTTGCGGAGAACGGTGAGACTACGCATCCAACTTTCCAGATAGGTGTACTGGGGCAGGCCGACGCTCTTTGCCACCTGCTTCTTCACCTCCACATCTTTCATGTTGGCATACAACTTCGAGAGATTGCCGAAGGAAACGACCTCCAGCGTCTTCCATACGGGAGGCATGGATGGGGTGTCGTACTTTGCAAAATGTTCCTGTAGGAATTCCTCTTTCGAGCGGCTGAGTTCTACTTGTATGCTGTCGAGGCAGGTCTGGAAGATACTGCGATTGTTGAACTGCGAGGCATCCATAAACCAGAATGCGCCATGTGACAGGGAGAAGAAATGAATGATGCGTGTACGCAAGGCTACCTCTATGTCCTGTATGGCGGTGAAGATGATGGAACGCAGTTCGCGGTCGAATGTGTATAGCGAAATGACATCTTCGAGGCGAGGGCCGCTGGCAAATTGATGAGTAACCTCGTCTGTCTCGAAGATTCTCCAGTAACTTGCCAGACGGAAATAGCTGATAGAGGCGAGTTGCTTCAGAGCCGTGTCCTCATCATCGACGATGAGACCGCGTTGCTTCAGCATGGCAAGCTGGGTGGTGATGTCTGTTGGTTGCTTGTTATATCTCATACCCTTATAAATGACGAAGTCCCGCCGTGGTACGCATTGTTAGGAGGCGTGGCGGGAACTGTTGGTGCAAAGGTACTGCTTTTCTTTGGAATAGCCAAACATTTTGATGGGAAATGCTGTTTTGAGGCGTGTTTTTATGTCTTTTTTGCAGATTTCTCTAAAAAGGAATTGATTATGCCACTTTTTTCGTCGAAATAATCGACTGGTCGAAGTACTGCCTCATCTGTTCGCCCGTGACCCTGAGCACGCGGCTGGCCATCATCGCCACGATGGTGGTCTGCGCCGGACGCCCGTAGAGGTGCGTCGGGTAATCGACCACGAACTCGCCCTCGAACGAGAAAATCACTGTTTAGTGAGAGCCAAGCAAGCTCGCTTGCAATTGGCCGAGCGTGAGCGATTTATTCAACCACGTGATGTGTTTCCTGTCGATTCCCTAGGCGCGGATGTCGTTGAAGCTCAACCACGGCATGAAGAAGATGACGGTCTGTTCCGTCTGCTGTTCACGTATGGGTTCTTCGATTTCAAGCGAAGCGGCAGAGCCGATTACCTCTTCGTCGCCGCATGAGACAAAAACGATGAGGGTGAGCAGTGTGGTGATGATGTGGCGCCATTCCACGATGTTATCAACATCGCAAAACCTTTCCTTCTTGTTCATTGTTCTTTGTTTTTTATACGTTTTGTGCCGCAAAGTTACGAAAAGTCGCACAAATAAACCCTCGGCAAGCCCGAAAATCGGATGCCGAGGGTGAAAGTCTCAACTTAGGTTAAGAGTTTTTGGGAAGGAATGTTATTATGGTGCTCCAATGGAGTACTATCTATGGATTGGAGAGCCTGTAACAATTCGTATGTACCTCTAACTGACATTAAGCCTGTGGTGACTTCAGCTTTTCCTTTTTCAACCTGGCTGATGAACGCTTCTATTTCGCTGTAGTAGCCCTGAGTGTAGACTTGGTTGTTCGCCAGAATGGGCGTGAAATTGTTGCGCTGAAAGAGGTATTCTACGGTGCGATTTTTCGTGCATAGTTTTTCTGCGGGGATGCCGAGAATGTTGGTGGGATTGGGCGTAAAGGTTAGTTCTTCCATTTGAGAGAGCCGGTAAATGCTGGAATGGGTGCAGACTTTCAGGGATTCTTCAGCAGTAGTCCAGGTGTATGCAGTTGAAAGTTCAAGGGTACCGACGATGTGCGGATGTTGGAGCATAAGGATGTAGGAGTCCTTGGTGACCTGTCGGCAGGCGAGGATTTCTGGCCTTCCGAACAGAAAACAAACGAGGTCGAGGGGATGGATGTAGAGATCGAGCAAAGCATTGCCTTCGGGATAGGTTCCAGTGAGATAATTCAGGTCGTAGTTGATAAGATGTTCTTTGCGGAGACGTTGCTTCAGTAGTTGAACGGCCGGGGCGTAGCGTTTCTGCAGTCCTGCCATTGCGACGGGCGAGCCATATTGCTGCTGTATGGCAATGAGCGTGTCGAGTTCTCCAAGTGTCTGGCAGGGTGGTTTCTCAATGAAAAGAGACTTACCACTTTGCAGAAGTTGCGAGGCGATGGAGAAATGGGCCGACGGGGAGGCAGAAACGAATACGCCTTTAATGGATTCGTCTTTCAGAATCTCGTCAAGCGATGTCGTGCCTTTTACGCTTGGATATTTCCGCTCTATCAGCTTCGCCTTGCGCTCCGACGTGACGCAGATGTATTTCAAGGGAACGCCGAGGTAGTGCAATACTGGATAGAGATTGGTCAGCGAGTGTTGGCCCATACCCACGAAGGCATATTGATATTGGTACGTTTGGCGCAGGAAGCGCTCCGTGCGCATACGCTTGAATCGGTTGATAAGTTCTTTTATCATTGTATTGCTTTTAGATGATTTCGATATGTTTGCTTGGGGTCTGCCGTCCATTGATACGGGCCGTAGAACTTTTCGACGAGCCACTTGGGCAGCAGCCGCTCGAAGTTGCGCACAAGGATGATGTCGTATTTGCGGTGGAAATTAATCCAGCACTCGTTGCAATGACGGGAGTAGCGACATTGGGTCTGACAAGTCGATGCTCCGTTGAAAATCTCGTCAAGCGATTGCTCATGGATATTCCCCACAGGTCGTTTCTGCCAGATGTTGCAGTGCTTGCACTTCGACTGACAGAGCGTAGTCGAGTAAATCATCAATTGCGATAGCCACTTGTGTCTTGGTCGCATCATGTTGTTCAGATAGAGCAGCCCGTTATAGGCATAATCATAAATACTATACATACCATTCGTTGCAATTTTGTTTTCTACTTATAAAGTCCAAAATTGCAACGAATGACTGCACAGGGCGGGAGGTTATTTCCTCAGTTTGCCTTTACTTTCCAAGTATTTCGTGAAGAGTTCCCAATGCACGGCGATCTTCAGGATGTTGGCCTTGACTGCATCGGAAACGATGAACTGAAGGGGGTAGCAATCGTAGAGGTAGTAGTGGCCATCGTCGATTACCTCGCCGTCAATCTTCCCGCAGCAGAGTACAAGGTCGTCGAACATTTGGCTACAGATAAGACTGACGTGGGTGGCTCCACCGGAAAAGAGGTGTTTGCCACCGATATAGAAATCAATTCCGGCAAGCAACGGGATTTTTTCACGCAGCGGTTCCATCGTGTCACGGAAACGTATCTCACGGGTGGTGACGTTGAACCATTCAATATCATCCTCGGTAAAGAGGATTCCTGCGTCAGAGCGCGTTTCCGGCTGACCGATGCCACAGGCGTAGAGCGTACCTTCTGACACGGGACAAGTGGTAAAAGGTTTTTCGGGTTCGTTACCGTCGAGACTGCAGGCAGTCATCGTCATGCTGGCTATGGCTATCGCCATCATCCAAGCGAAGGGTCTGTTGTGTTTCATATTCTTCAGAGTTTAAAATATTAGTCTCTCTATTTATATAGTCCGCCCGACATGGAAAAGACGGCATGGATTACCAAGTAAATCTGATGCCTAATGGCAAAGAGAACGTGAACGGATGCACCGTGCGGTAGTTCTCGATGTCACTGCCCGTCGGGATGTAGTATTGCAGGCTTGGCTCGGCGAACAGCCCGATATTGGGTGTGAAATTATATTGCAGACCGAGACCTGTGCCTACTGACCACTGCCATGGAGCGCGGAGTGTGGTCTTGTCGGTGGTTTCATACTGGCCATTCACGAAGTAGTCGGAACGTAGTGTTGACGATACGGGGATTTCCATCGTCAGACCTGCGCTGCTGTAGAGGCTCCACATCTTTTTAGCAAATATGTGGTAGATGCCCTTTACGGGGATGCCGATATAATGGATGGTTTGCTGTTCATTGATACTATTGCCATTTGAACCCATCTCGAAGTCGGAGGTCAGACGATTGTAGCCCAGTCCCGTCTCTATGGCCCAGCGGTTGTCGAGCTTGTATTTCAGTGCCAGCGACCACGTGATGGGCATGCGGTGATGGCTTGTGCGCAGGATCTTGTCGTTGCCCGGCTGGTTGGCATTGTTCAGGGCAATGCGCCTGATGATGCTGCATGTCCTGTCGCTCACGGCATCAGGATGGACGGCCAGATAGAGAGCGTAATCCGACCAGTTGTCGATACTGCTCGGTACGACTGGACTGGGGCCGGGACCTGGAAGCGACTGCGTGGCTGACGGCGCGGGCCGGTAAGTGTAAGGCTGGTTGTAGCGACTCTGTTCAGACAACTGCCCGGCGTATGCAAGTTCTACCGACCACTTTTGCCCGTTGCGGCTTCTGCCGGATGGCTTTTCAGAGAATAAATCGGCAATATCGTAGTGAAGCTGTTCTATCTTGCGTAACGTTTCTGTCGTGTCTGCCGCTATGGTGTCCGAGATAGCTTGCTCTTGTGCCATCATGTTTGACAGGGTGTCAGACGTAATAGAATCAATAGCCTGGACGATGACAGGCTGGAGCGTGTCAATTGGGGCATGATGTATGGGTATATGTACAATCAAAGGCTCCTGCGGCTGTTCCGTTAATGGCTCATTTGTATGTGGCTTTTGCTCTTGTGTATCATTCTGCTTGGCAATGGCTGGCTTCTCTTCGACAGCAGTATCACCTTTCCTGAGTAAAAAGAATGTGAGAGGCATGAGTAGCAACAGAAGCATGGCAGCCCAATATTGCTGCATCATCTTGCGTAGTATCTTCTTGGCCCGCGCCAATTGCGACGATGAAGAATGAGGTTCGATACCCAGCATGGCGGCAATCTCTTTGTGTGATAAACCATCAAAAACAGACAGCCGGAACACCTTGCCGTATCCCTCTGGCAACTTATCTATCAGCTTCAACACTTCTTCCAATGGAACACCTTTTATAGTGGTCTCTTCATTGGAGGTCACTAAAGTCTCCGCCTCCTCCAAAGGAACTAATGACAGACTATCCAAATGGTCTTTATATTTCGAGGCCACGTTTCGCGTAATTGACATCATCCACGATTCTGCCTTTCGATTGTCTCGCAGTCGGTCAAACGAAGTGAAGATAATCACAAAAGCATCGTGCAATACATCGTCCACGACCTGTTCGTCACTGACATAACGACGGCATACACCCCTCATCCTATGGGCGTATGCCTTGTACAGTTCTCCGAGCGCATCTGCATCGCCCTGTCTGCACCGTTCTATCAGCCGCATAACTTCCATCGAAAACATAACGTCTCTATCTATTATGTCCGATAATTACGAAAAGACTGCATGAGAATAGTAACTTTTTTCATCGAATGCCTCATTTTGCCAACGAAGTTACAAAAAGGCGCACAAATAAACCCTCGCCAAGCCCGAAAATCGGATGCCGAGGGTGAAAGTCTCAACTTAGGTTAAGAGTTTTTGGGATTATTGGCGGGAAATATCAAGAAAAGAAAGGCTGTAGGATAAAATATCTGAGGAAATGTGTAACTTTGCACCCAAACTTAAAAACTCACAACATGAGATACAACGAATTTGAAGAATTATTCTCAGCCAGGAGAATGCGGAAATATCTTGCCGCCTGCAATAACGATACGAGGCGAGCAATGACGCTTTATCGTTATAACCTGAAGCTGTCGCAGGAATTGTTTACCATAATCAGTTGCTTTGAGGTAGTTCTTCGCAACCGTATAGACAAGCAGATGGTTGCCCACCTTGGCAATGATTGGTTACGGGATGCTATACTTCCTAGTGGTTCGCTGTATTATGACCGTCGTGTGGAGAATACGCGAAAGATTATTGAAAAAGCGTACAATGGTTTGATGAGGGAGGGTAACTATTCTCACTCGAAACTGTTGTCGGAGATGGAGTTTGGCGTATGGAAATATATGTTCTCAAATGCTGCATACGCCTTGATGGGACAAAGGCTACTTCGCATTTTTCCCAACAAGCCGAGATCGTCTCGCCAGCATAGATATGACAATACGTACATCTTTCAAGAGTTGGACTACATCAATAAACTGCGAAATAGGATTGCCCATCATGAGCCTATATGTTTTGCCCGTCCTAATGCGGTTACTGATACCTCATACGTTCTCAACCAATATGCTCGCATGATGAAACTCTTTAATTGGATGGGTGTTGACGGGCCATCTTTGGTATACGGATTGGATCATGTGGCCTTTGTGAGTGGAAAAGTGATGTGCATTTAAATTTTTCTGAAAATAATTCCTAAAAGATTTGGAATATTCCCGAATTATTCCTATCTTTGCACCGTTGATTCCCGGCAGCCTCTGAATTTCAAGCTGTCGGGTCTGTTTTTATCAGGTGTTATTTTTTAGGAAGGAGTACCCTTTAAGTCCCGACAGTCCCCGAGAAATCAAACTGCCGGGTATTGTTTTTTTATAAGACTTAACCTTATTTTCTGCCTTCGAACGTGATGTCGCGACGAATCTTGCTGATGGTGTTGGGATGGACGTTGAGGAACGAGGCGATGTCCTGCAGGTCGAGGTGCTCCACGATGCCCGGACAGCGTTGTAACAACATGTCGTAGCGCTCGCGGGCCGTGGTGCGATGGAGGTCCGTGCAGGACGGGATTAGCTGTGGATATGTTAGAGGTTTTGTGAGGTCAAAAAGGCTTTGAACCTATTATAGCCAACAGTATACGCATAAATCGCAGACGGAACGAACTCTAATCTTACCGTTCTTAGTTGTTTTACACCACGTTTAGTTAACGATGTTACCAACGCTCTTTCCATATGATTATTCTCCATGAAATACAAGAGAGACTTTAACTCTGCAGGTTTATCGAAATATCGGTCTGACCATTTTACCTCTACCGCCCAGTCGGCTTTTTGTTTTGCTATATCAATGCCTACAATATCTACTTCTCCAGGTGCTGTCCCCTTATTCCAATTGGCGTATTTTATTATAGACGTACGCGTTTGTAACCATTGTGCAAAGATAGCAGTTTCCACCATTCCTCCAATCGCCGGGTCGGTCTCTGTAAGTGGTGAAAAGAGTGCACAACGGAGTGAAGGATTAGTAAGATATATCTTAAACGATGTTATGCGCTGCATCGTTTTTGCATGAGCATCAACCTTATAAACTATGTTTATGAGGAATGCCGCTTCAAGATACATCAAATACTTCTTTAGCACCTCTTTCTTGATTTCCGATTCTCTGGATATTACTTCGTATGAAAATT
Source organism: Prevotella sp. (assembly GCA_017428925.1). Classification (GTDB taxonomy): domain Bacteria; phylum Bacteroidota; class Bacteroidia; order Bacteroidales; family Bacteroidaceae; genus Prevotella. The sequence goes on from JAFRPY010000041.1 coordinate 9,491, forward strand.
CTTCTCCGGAATGATATGCGATATATATAAAAAGGCGGTTTAACTCTTGCGTGTCCTGTATACCGTACAAACTTGGAAGATCTCTGAGTAACACCTTATCTACAATATCGTGTCGGATATATTGACCTGGATCTTGCCTCATCTTTTCTGAAAATACGATTTCAGGATAACCGCCAAAATTGATATAGTCAATAAAATAACTGTTAAGTTTACCGATATCCAACGTATCAACATAAGAACTCAACGGATCTTCAACATATTTTGGCTTATTAATTATAATACCATAAAGATTAAGCAAATGTATATATTCATTGAAAGTCAATGGAGGTAGCATAAAATTGGTAAATCGTCCGGCACCACTTTCATTGCTTTTCATCTTCAATGCTGCAGCTGCGGAACCTGAAGCGATAAACTTGGCGCTTCGGTAAGTGTCTATCATTGATTTTAAATGGACTTCCCAGTCTTTAAGATATTGTATTTCGTCATAGAATACATAATAGTCGTCTTGGACTTTGGCACTATTCAATGCTTCTTTTGCCAATGAAAAGAGTTCTTCTAACGAAATATTATTGTAGATCGGAGTGTCAATAGACAGGTATATAATACGTTGTGCAGATACGCCCTCATTAATTAGTCTTTCAATGACATGATATATCATGACCGTTTTTCCTATACGTCTCGGTCCCATCAATATGACTCCACGACGAATGTCTCTATTGGTTACTTCTTGATAAAAACTATCCAGATAGAGTCTATGCCGCATCTCATGGAAATCTTGAGGAATGGCATTTGTTTCCCACCACGGATTGTCATTCCTCATCCTTTTTATAATCTGTTCATTCAAATACGGTGCTCTATTATTCATACGCATTTATGTTTATTGGTCACAAATGTACACAAAAAAATCAGGAAATAAAAATAAAAATAGAAGGATTTGCACTTATTTCCGCAAATTTAACGAAAATAAGCTTGGGTACATGGGTTTATTTCTTCAAAATTGAGGAAATAAGCATAAAACTGCATAAAGAGCCTTCTTGTTTCTTGGCATCTACATAAATTTGTCTGACAATACAATATACCCGCTTTCCTTTATGATGCCGTTGTGCTGACCTGTGGCAAGCTGATAGAACAATTGGTATGCGGTGCTCGATTTGTCAGTGTCTGCGCGGACACTGGCCATTACATGGGTTACGTATGGATAACTGTCGTTTTCTATGGTCTGCTTGCTTGGTACGATTCCGTTTACGCCGATGACTTGTGTGCGCCCGTCGTTCACGATGGTATCGTAATAGTAGAAGGGTGTATAGGCAATGCCGTTTTCGTCGTTCTCCAACTGGAAATAGGGAGCGAGCATTACATAACCAATCATTTCGGGCCAGTCAATCATCGTCAGTCCCGCCATCACGATGGTTTCCATCTTCTCCTGGCTACCTGAATTGGGATTGCGTACGTAGGGATTGATGGTTGCATCGTTGCCTCCTACTTCTCGCCAGTTACGTATCTCACCCGTGTATATCTTCTGAATCTGCTCAATGGTGAGGCTGCGGACGGGGTTCTTCGGATTGACAATGAATACGAAAGCGTCTTTTGCCACTGGACGTGAGAGCAACTGGATGCCTTTCTCATCAGCGTACTTCTGTTCATCGCGGCTGATGCCTCGGGCCGTGATGATGATGTCGTTATCGCCGTCTATCAAACTGACGAACGAGCCGTGCGTGTTGCGGTTCCGAAGGATGCGCTGCAAGGCTTTATTGTCATCGTCATTCAACGTCTGGTATTGTGGAACGACGCACCACGTCGCATCGGTATGCAAGCGTTGCCTCCACTGGCAGTCGATGCCGAGCAGCCGGCACATCAGCAGGTTCCTTAGCGGCTCTGTGGAGTCGGAGCCGTCGATGAGGGGCGCATTCGAGAGGGTGAGCATGGTTGCTGCCGTCGGCTTTTCCAAACCGGTTTCAACGGTGTTATTGTCATCGTTGCTGCAAGCCGCCAGTCCAAGTAGGGCAATGAGGAATGCTGTGATGATGGTTTTCCTGTTCATATCCTTTGTTCTATTCGTTTTAAAAATACTCTCTAACCGCAAACTCAAACTGGTCGATGAAGATTTGCTTGAAGGCATAGAGATTGTTTTGCTCGTAGAAGATGAGCATGGCCTTCTTGTAGTCAATAGAATCAATGGAGCGAAAACTCAACGGACAATAGCCGTTGGCGATCAGTATGGCATTGCTGGTAATGCGGGCTGTGCGCTTGTTGCCATCAGAAAATGCCTGAATATATGACAGGAGCACAAGCGTCAGAAGTGCTTTCTCGAAGATACTTTCCTTGCTGTTTATCAAGTCGCATGTATCATGCATGGCCTCACGAATCTGAAATTCATTATCCAACGGGTGGTAGTTGGTGCCAGTGATACCCACACGACGATGACGGATGCCTCTGTCAACCGAGAGCTCCTTGGTGAGCAACTGATGGATATCCTCAATGTGGCTGACCGTCAAGGTTTGCAGATAGTCAGGATTGTCGAGGATGAAGCGCAAGGCATCCTTATGGTTGAGCAGCATCACGGCTTCTTCTTTGGTTTTTCCGTCTGCGGTCTTACTCTCACGAAGCAGACGCTCCGTCTCCAGCAAAGAATAGGTGTTGCCTTCTATCTGCGACGATTTCCAGCTGAGGTCGATGCCCAAACGCTCCATCTCCTTACGGTATTCGTTCTCGGTCATCTCGCTGACATGCTGGCGAAATTCAGCCTGTAACTCCTGCAGATGCGTATTCTCTTCGTCTGTAAACAGCTTAACGGCAGGCAACTGTTTACGGATCAGTTCAAAGTTAAAAGATGCCTGAACCTGTCTTTGGTCAATATCCTGGGCAAAATAAGTATCCAGATTAAGTGGCATCAGCAGATGTGCTTGATCAGAAAGGCGATAACGGGTGGCACGGGCCTTGCCTTCAACGACAATATCACCCTTCTGAACACCAGCCGCAATGAGACGCTTCAGGGTGGCATCGCTACCCTCGAAGGCTGTGCCCTTTGCTATTTCATCGCGCGAAGACAGCGGATGATAGTGCAGAAACTGTAGAATCTCTCTTGATATATCCATCTCCAAAAAACTTTAAAATCGGTGCAAATATAGTGACTATTATCCAATTATCGGCTCATTTTGAGCTTAAAAATGCGTAAATCACACTAATGTTGAGCCGATTTAGCCTAATCGGCTCAATATTTATCTATGGTCATCGGCATCGTCTGACATTTCAGTAACCATGTTTATTTGTTTTCTTTCTTTGGTTTCTGCGAGAAGCGGTAGGCGACGGTAAGGAGGGCGTAGCGGCGCATGGAGTTGGTCCACGTCTCGGTACGGCCCTGGGAACTGATGCTGTAGCGAAGGTTGGAAACCTGACCTAAGAGGTCGTAGCCGCGAAGTTTAACAACCCACTTTCCTTGTTGGAATGATTTTGTGAGCGAGGCATCCCAATAGAGACGGTTGTCGTTCATTTCCGCGTCAGTATATCCACGGCGTGAATGCATCGTGATGTCGGTGTCGAACGTAAAGTCCCACGGCAGTTTGTAGGTGCCGTTCATACCATAGACGATGTCCCAGATATCAGTTGGCTGCTCGCCGAGCGTGATGTTTCGATGAAGATTGCGATAGGTGAAATCGCCTTTCAAGATCAGGGTAAGGTTGTCTTTCTGGTACTTGATACCTGGTTTGTAGTTCAAGCGAAGAGTGCCGACGCGGCTCAACTCCGATTCGCTGCTCCCCGTAGCAACGGCGAGACCCGTATTTTTGTTATAGCTGAAAGTGAATTCGTTGCCGATGTTCCAGATTTTCTTTTTGCCAAGCGCACGGTCCCAATTGGTGGAAAGACTGAAATACCAGTTTCCGCTGCTGATATTTTCCGGGCGATAGGTGCGAACACCAGTTGTCATGTCGTAGGTGTAGCCTTGTGTTCGTGCATTGTGAGTCAGATTGGCGTTGAGACTGATAGCAATGGTCTGGTTGATGCTGTCGTTGCGCAAACGGTAGTCGGCCATCCAGTTGTGCTGTTCACTCTTCTTCAGATTGGGATTGCCAAGATAGATGTTCAGTGGGTCGCTGGTAATCGGGCGGTCGATTAGGTCGGTAACGGATGGGGTTGTCGGCCACATATAGTATTGCATATTAAGACTGTGCTTCTGATTCATGCTCATGAGATAGAAATACACGTTTGGAGTGAGCAACGTGTAGTGGCGGGTAAATGTCGTGCTGAGCGGTTCGCTGTCGTAATTCATCCGCTGTCGCTCGAAGTTGGCGCTAAGACTACTATACAAACCCAAATACCATTTCCCCATGTTTTTATTGAAGTCAATGCTCAGCTGTGAGCGACGCTCCAGATTCTGGGTGCGCTGTTCGTAACTGTTCTTGGCATCAAACTGGTAATCGATACTATCGCGCAGATACTCGTGACGGTCACTGTTATTGTCGCTTATGCCGACACCAACGGTAGGAGTAATTCGTATGCTTTTCGTCAGCTGATAGTTGTATGATAAACTGCCCTGATAGTTATAGTTGTAAGATGGCGATTCCGTGCGGCGGTCGCGGTCATCTTGTGTGCCCAGTTTGTGATAGGTATAGTGATTTACGCTCGATGACTCTGGATTGTAGCTGCGGTTGAAGTTGCCCTGCACGTTGAATGTGAACGAGTCGCCCGACGGCAGACGATAGGCAAGATAGGCATAGCCACTGCCATTGAAAATATCTGACTTGCTGCGCGACCGATACCACGAACTGTTGATGCTGTCGGTCATCATGGCATCGGCTGTGCTTATGTTCCATCCTTCACTTTCGTTACGATTGCGGTTATAACCGATATACGCCGTTGAATAGAAACGGAATTTGCCTGTGGCCCGCAGGGTGTTGCTCAGCGTGAACGAGGAAGGTTTGTTGCGGCTCCATCCTTCCGACTGTCCGAAGGTGCTGGCACCGTTCAGATAGGTTTCGCCGTTGCTTCGGTTTTCGCTGAAATCGTTGTTCCATGTAGCGCTCGCTTCGGTCGAGTTGGTCAGTTTTTCCTCGGGTGCCTGATAGACGAACTGGCCGCCAATCTGCTTGAAGTGGCTGTCGCCCGACAGGTCTGTCTTATCCCTGTATTCAGAGTTCTCTCTGATATACTCCATTTTCTCGTTGATGTTGTTCATGCCGCCGAAGACCACGGCACGTGTGCGGTCGGAGAATCTTAATCCGAAGCCCTTCAGTTTGTATCGGTCGTCAGTGCCATAGCCTGCCTCCACATTCGCTGAGCCACCGATGTTGTACTCCCGTTTCAGGATAACGTCCATCGTGTACTCCTTTTCGTCCTCGTCGTCGATGCCGAGGTATTTGTTCTCTTCAGTCTGCTTCTTATATACCTCGATATTCTTCACGGTGAAGTAGGGCAGGTTTTGCAGCATAATCTGATTCTTGCCCTTGAAGAAGTCCGCGCCGTTGAGCGTCAGGTTATCTATCTTCTTGCCGTTGACGAATATCTCGCCATTATCTTTCAGCTCCACGCCCGGCAACTGCTTGATGAGTCCGTCGAGCATCGAACCCTCGGGCACGTTGAAGGCATCGGCGTTGAATACCAGCGTGTCGCCGCGCCATATCATCTTCACCTTCGTTGCCCTAACCACCACCTCGCCTATCTCTCCACCTTCGAAGTGGTTGGCCTGTGCCGTCTTCTTCAGATACACTTTCGGTCCCTCGATGTCCTGGCGGCGCTTGCCTATCCGCTTCATTTCGAAATCGGCGTATGCCGTTTCATAGTTGGGATGTTCCACCTTGAGGATATACCTGGCTGGTTCACGGCTTATCGGAAAATGGTATCGCGTTGTGCCCTGCGAACGCCCGAGGCCACTGCTCCAGCTATGACTTTCCCACACGGTGGTGGTGTCTATCACGGTAGAGTCCCCGTGCATCAGTATGACTTTCGCATTGGGAATGACTGCCTTCGTAAAGCCGTCGGCAACCATTCCGTACATCGAAATCCTGTCTTCCTTCTTTTTCTTCACCTTCGTACTGTCCGCCTGTCCGTAAACCGCCATCCAGGCGAGGGCGAGCAATGCAGTGATGATAGTTTTCTTGCTCATTTTTTATTGTTCCTACATATAGTTATACGACGACTATGCGGAAATATGACGCATAGGAACGTTAAACATTCTAAAAACGGGGCAAGTTGGCATAGTGATTCCCCGAACGGTCGCTTCAATTGATATGGCGAAGTTATTTCTTGATGTATTCCTTCTTATCATCGACAAAACTTTTGAGCACATACCATTCTTTGGGAACGCAATAATTGTTCTCAGTGTCTGCTATAGCCACGTAGTAGCCTCGGGGGGTGATGCCGAAGAGGACACGCGTCTCGGTATGGTCTTTACCGGTGGTTCCATTAAACAAAGTGCTTATCACACTGCTTTCTGTATATTGCATCACATACTCTTTTTTATTGTAAGTGTATGTGAACACTTGCTCCGGGTGTGTCTCGGTATAGTTGAGCGTGATGCTGTCGATGGCAGTGAATATTTCTTCTGCCAGACGGGCTTTCTCTCGTGGAATGAAATACATTGTTCCCACGGTTTGTCCGGCATTTTTTGGCAGTTGTACTCTCGTAGCAGAATCAAATTCCTTGTCGTGATGGGCATCTATGTCATAGTCATCGCTTTGCGCCCACTTGAAACTCCACGATTTGATGTCCTTTCGCTTGAGAACGGGTGTTATCCTGTCCAGATATGGCTGCTTGTCGAAGTAGTAACTCTTTCCGCCCGGCAGGGGAAGCCTCTTGTTGTATTCTAACGTTCCAAAGCCTCTGATGTGCTTACCGCATGGTTTCGGACTTGCCGTAAAGTTGAAAAACACGGTTTCGAGTGCTTTGGGATAAACCATGGTGCCGTCGTTTGCCTTGATTCTCGCATTAGAATCTTCTCCGTTCTTCAGGCATAGTGAATAGGTGATGGTGTCTGTTCCATGACTATGCGACTCAAAGTGACCCGCAATATGTTCGAATTCTGACTGTGTCATACATCTATAATACGCAACAACAAGTCAATTATTAAGTTGGAAAAAAGGAATTTTTTGAAACAGGGCGACTTTTTTCTTTTCATTGTAATGTGTTTTTCATTCTGAGCGGTAAAAAAAAAGGCAGTCAAGCAAATGGGATTGCTGGGGCAGCAAAAAAAAAGTAGCAAAAGAGTCTATGGCCTAAACTCCTATACTACTCAACTACCAAACTCCTAAGAATTTGATGGAACCAACAATGTCGGGGGGAAATTCAAGAACTTATTTCTTGATGATGGTCAGCGTGGTGTTCTTCAGAGCCACAGCCAACTGCAATACGACGTAATTCAAAATAATCATAATTCTAAACCTAAATAATCGTTATACCTGTAATCTTTTCGGGTGCAAAATTACTAATTGTGTGCGCACACAGCAAATATTTTCCCCGTTATTCTCTGCAAAGCAATGTTTTCTTGACTTGCATCAAAATTCTCATTTCAACACAAATTTCAACACAGATTTCAACACAGAGACACAAAGATACAGAGAATCGGCGAGATAACAAAACGCTTTTGGAAGATTAACGCGGTTTGACCTGTTAGAAAGAAGAAAGCGGTGAGGACCGGCTTTCTGAAATAGCCTGAACTTCTTACTATACTGCTCACCTACATCTGCCAAAGGGGGTCCTGTCGCCAGTTAGAAGGGAACCCCATCATGGCGGGATCTATTGACGGATTGCGAAGCAACAGTAGCTTTAGGTCGCCAACGAAAGTGTTGTTGGTATCGATGGCATTCAGCCAATAGGCGATACAGCAGAGTTGAGCATATAGTGACTCTTCCCTGAAAGTGAGGTTCGTAATCCACTTGTTGGGCATTACTTGTGGTGTGGCAGGTTTCAAAGGGTATGCCCGATTCCATACTCTGGCATGATGGGCACAATGATTGCGTAGCGAAGTCAGACTCTCCAGCCAACTTGATAGGAACTTGTGGTGATTCAGCCCAAACTCATGTGCTACATCATGCTTCAATTGAGACTCGCTGAAGTTATTATAAAGTTTCGATAATTCGCCCAACGAAATCACTTCCAACGTCTTCCAAACAGGTGGAAGGTCTGGTTCGGTGTATTTGCGGAAATGCTCACGGATATACCGCTCCTTAGAGCGTCCTACTTCTTTCTTGATGGTGTCGAGGTTTGTCTGAAAGCGCTTTTGGTTTACGGCTTTCGTTGCATCCATAAACCAGAACGGTCCACATGTGGGGGCAAAGTGTTTGATGATTTTCGATCTGACAGCCACCTCGATTGTCTGAATGGCCTTGAAAAGCAGAGCCTTCAAGTCCTTGTCGAAATAGTAGCGTGAAAGCACATCTTCAAAAAGACTGTTGGGTAGGAATTGGTGTGTATGGTGGTCTGCCTCCAGATGATACCAGTAGTCAGCCAATCGGAAATAGCTGATGGCATCAAGGGCCAGCTCTGCCTTATTAGCGTCAGCAATCACCAGACCTCTGCTTTGTAGTGTCTGAATTTGCTGTGCCAGCGTCATCGCTTGTTTGGTATATCTCATGTCTATATACAAAAAATGTCCCGCTGGGTACGCTGTTCTTATGGGAAGCGGGCGGGATTTGTCGCTGCAAAGATAGGCATATTTCTTTTATTTTCCAAGTTTTTTGAGGGTTTTCTTCCATTTTTTGCAAAAAAAAATAAAGAAAGATTGCAAATTCTTCCAAAGATACAGTGAATTTTAATTTTTCTAATTCTTCTCGGGAGTTTAGACAATGACATCTTTCACTTTAAAAATCAACTCTGTACCTCTGTATCTCTGTGTTTATATTTCTATTTTTCCCTGTATTTTGTTTAATAATTTCTGAATTTTGGGGGTTAAAACTCGCGTTTTCGTCACGAAACGCCCAACGGGGTGCAAATACGCGAAATTTGAGCGTATTTCATGTAAGTCGTTGATAATGAGCGAGTTTATAAGAATTTTGGGGTTCCAAGGAGATGTTAACAAACCTAAATCCCTGTTTTTTGCTGAATTTTCTCCATGAATTCCTTATCTTTTGCTCTTCAAATCCCTATCTTTTGCTCACCAATTCCGTATCTTTTGCTCATCAATTCCGTATCCTTTGCTCAGCGGAAGGAAAAAATCGGCCGAAAATTCGCAGATTTTCCATTCCAAATTGCAAATTTTATGTTCTTCAACATGTCCAGATTTCCAGATTGCAAAAACCCATTGTCCGATTTTTTTATTATTAGAAACTATATGGAAAACCGAAAAGAAACGAGGGGGACTTTCGGATTACTTTTTGATATACAGTGAATTGTTGTCGTAGTCTAATACCAGTTCTATTTCACGAAGGAACCTATATCCAATGGCACCTGCATAGTCACCATGTATGCGGACAGGGAGTACAGGCATCACTTTCTTCTCCATATTCACCTCTTTGCCCAACATTTCGGCAGAGTCCATTTTGAAAAAATAATAGGTTTTCCCGTTATGGATTCTCTCTTCAAGTTCGATGTTCTTGCTGGTTAGGAAAGCCGCAACCTTCTCATTCTTTCCATATAGAATAAAATAATTGGCGTTGCCAGTGTCGATAAAGAAACGTCCGACAATCTGGCCTGAGACATAGTCCTTGGTCAAGATGCGCAGGGGTGCGTCTGTGCCGACAAAACCTTGCTCGTCTAAGGTCATGATTCCCTTTCTGTATTTCTTCTCGGGCAGTTCTTTCCTGCCATATTCCACATAGCCATCAGCAATATTGAGGGTCAGCATACGGCTCCCGTCATTTGCCTTGTAGCAACTACCCATAAGAAAATTCACTTTTCCGAGCCCTGAGGAGAGTACCTTTGACAAGTCAGCCACATAAACAGGACGAGAATTGCGAAGTCCATCCACGGTCAATGTGTCTGTCAGCATATAACGGCAATGAAGAATCTTGCCCAGTGATGAAAAACGTATTCTGTGATGGCAGTCTTTAAGATTCAGTTTTAATCCGGAATCCGCAAGGAAAGTGCTATCAAGTATAGATACTGAGGCACCTGTGTCCATCAGGGTTCGTGCCTTGACATTTCCGTTAAGGGTGACCTCGGCAAACATGTGCCCATTCACGTCTTTAAAACGTATCCGTTGTGCATGGATATTCTGTGCCAAGAAGGTGAAAAACATTAATTGCAATAACAGTATATTCCTAATCTGATGGGCCATGTCTGTTTTCTCTTTTATGGTTTTGTTGTGTACTATTTCGACTTGATAATGCGGTTGATGGCTTTTTCGAGCGTTTCGGTAGGCTCGATGATGTTGTAGTCCTTCCAGAAATTGTTGTCGCTGAAGTTGGTATGCTGGTCGTAGAGCGACTCGTGCTCGCTGAACGAATCCTTGCGGCGGATGGGGGTGAAACCGCTGAGGTGGCGGTCGGTTACCACCATTTCGTTGATGGCGGTGAAGCTGGTGGCAAACAGGTGCTTCTTCCAGTCGCAGTTGAATCGGAAGACGGTGCTGAGGTAGCTCAGGCGCGATACACCTTCATCGTAGGTGTAGTTGACGAGCAACGACAGTTCCCTGGGGCGGAATTTCACGCCCACGGGCTTCTTGACGAGCATTGCACGGGTGGCGTTGTCGCGGTTGCTCATGTCGAGCTGCAGCGAGATGCGGGTGAACGAGAGCGTTTCCTTGTCGATGAAGAGTTGTCCGTAGTAGAGGGCGTAGTCGGTGCGGTACTTCGGAGAGATGGAAATCACGTACTGCGGACGGTCGTCGATGCGGACGGGCTGTTCCATTTTCATGTCGTAGAAGAACAGTTCCTCGTCGCAAAGCAGGAACGGACGGTTTTTCACTACGTCGAGAATGGTGGCCTGTACAGGGCCTCCGATGACCTTCACGCTGAGTGTGTCGGATGCCTTTGGGCTCACGATGCGGCGCCCGCGGTGGATGGCCACTCGGTCGGCGTTGATGTCGCGGTTGTAGCCCGTCTTGTACATGTCGGTGACGGCTTCGGCGATATAGATGAATTTCTTGCGCTTCTGGGCGGTCTCGCGGTAGAAGCAGCGGTCTTGTTCGGCTTGCAGGCTGTAGTTGTCGGGAATCTTGCTGATGGCAATCTTCACGATTTTCTCCGGGTCGTCCATCATCACGATCACATCGTTGAGCACCACCGTGTTGGGCATAATCTTCACGGTCATGTCTTTGCCGTTGTCGGGAACGTTGCGGGTGGTGGTCTTATAGCCAATGTGTGAGAACCTCAGCTGCCTGGGCTTTTCGGCGGCCTTGATGCTGAAAGTCCCCTCCTCGTTGGTGACTGTTGAGATGTGGGTGCCGGGGATGCTGATGTTGACGGATTTCAGCGGACGCCCGCTGGAGGCATCCTTAACGGTTCCGTTCACCACGAAGGGTAGCGAGGGTTCCTGCTGTGCCCGTGCGATGACGGCACATGCAGCCAGTAGTATCAAGAGGCTGATGCTTTTCCTCAGCCAGGATATTATATAGTGGTCATTCATCGCGTTAAGTATTATATGGTTATCTGCTTGCAAATATAATGTTTTTTCTTGAATAAGCAAGAATTTGCAGTTAAAATTTTGCTATCTCCCTGAATCTTTGTACCTTCGCACCCAAATTTAAACGTTTAAGGTAAAAAAGTATTTTGTATTATGGCAAAGAAAGCGTTGCTGATGATCCTCGACGGATGGGGCATCGGAAAACAAGGAAAGGGAGACGTGATTTTCAACACACCAACTCCTTATCTGGATTATTTAACGGCTACGAGTGCCCACTCGCAGCTGCAGGCCAGCGGTGAAGACGTCGGTCTGCCCGACGGACAGATGGGTAACTCTGAGGTGGGTCACCTGAACATTGGTGCCGGCCGTATCGTATATCAGGACCTGGTGAAGATTAACCGTGCCTGCAAGGACGGCAGCATTTTGAAGAACAAGGGCGTTGTGGAGGCTTACACCTACGCCAAGGAAAACGGCAAGAAGCTCCACCTGATGGGACTGACCTCCGACGGCGGCGTTCACTCCAGCCTCGACCACCTGTTCAAATTCATCCAGATGGGTAAGGAGTTCGGACTCAAGAACCAGCTTTTCGTGCACTGCTTTATGGATGGTCGCGACACCGACCCCAAGAGCGGTAAGGGATTCATCCAGCAGGTGACCGACTGCTGCGCCGAGAACGATGCCGCCATCGCCAGCATCGTGGGCCGTTTCTATGCCATGGACCGCGACAAGCGCTGGGAGCGCGTGAAGGAGGCCTACGACCTTATCGTTGCCGGTCAGGGCCGCCAGTCTCAGGACATGGTGCAGGCCATGCAGGAAAGCTACGACGAAGGCGTCACCGACGAGTTTATCAAGCCCATCCACAACTCACGTGTGAACGGCGTTATCGAGGAGGGCGACGTGGTGATTTTCATCAATTTCCGCAACGACCGTGCCAAGGAGCTCACCCAGGTGCTCACCCAGCAGGATATGCCCGAGCAAGGCATGAAGACCATTCCCGCACTGAAATACTATTGCATGACACCATACGACGCTTCGTTCCAGGGCGTGAGCATCCTCTTCCCCAAGGAGAATGTGGAAGACACCCTTGGCGAATACCTCTCGAAGCAGGGCAAGAAGCAGCTGCACACCGCCGAGACGGAGAAATACGCCCACGTGACGTTCTTCTTCAACGGTGGCCGCGAGAAGCCTTTCGAGAACGAGGACCGCATCCTGGTGCCCTCGCCGAAAGTGGCTACCTACGACTTGAAACCCGAGATGAGCGCTTATGAGGTGAAGGACAAGCTGGTGGGTGCCATCAACACGCAGGAGTATGATTTCATTGTGGTGAACTTCGCCAATGGTGACATGGTGGGACACACCGGCGTATATAATGCCATCGCCAAGGCCGTATGGGCCGTTGACCACTGTGTTGAGGCTGTCATCGAAGCAGCAAAGGCCAACGACTACGAGGCTATCATCATTGCCGATCATGGCAATGCCGACAATGCCATCAACCCCGACGGTTCACCCAACACCGCCCACTCGCTGAACCCCGTGCCCTTCATCTACGTGACCAACAACAACTCGGCCACCGTGAAGGACGGCCGTCTGGCCGACGTGGCTCCATCCATCCTCCATATCATGGGACTGGAGCAGCCCGCCGACATGACAGGCGAGAACCTGATTTCGGACAATATTGCAGGCTAAATAAACCATCAAGACAGACTACCGGCACCTTCCCGTGTCGGTGAGTCTGTTTTTTGTCCCAAAGAGTACACTTTTTCGGCCAAATTCCACCTTATATATTGCAAAAGAAGGGCAGAAGTAGCAGAAAACCACACTTTATGACTTAAAAATTTGGTTGTGTAAAAAAAAATAAATACTTTTGCCACATAATAATGGTTAGATATCTACAAATCCTCATCCTACTAACAGTTCTTCAAATTGTACATGCAAGCCCAATGAACGCGTTAAGTTGGGAGAAGGACTCGCAGACAGAACCCCTGCAGACGCCCTCAGCCGACCATGCATCGGGGCTGTCGGGCATCAGTCAAGGTGACTCCCTCAACATCGAAAAGCCTTTACAGGCCAAGAGAAGGGCGTTTTACCGACGTATTGACAGTCTGCTGACACAGCGCTACCGGAAAGGCGGCATCGACACGGCCTATATCATCAGGCCACGAACCAAGTGGGTTTTCACTGGAAGGCTCAATGTGTCGGGGGCAACAATCGAGGCCGAGGGGCAGGAGAACGGGCATCACTTCATATCGGAGATGAATGCCGACTACAAGAGTACCGTCAGTGTCGGAGTGGGTTATCTGGGTTTGTCGCTCATGTTCTCGCTCAATCCTGCCAAGATGATGGGCAAATACAGCGACTTTGAGTTTAATATGAACTCGTATGGCAAGCGCTTCGGCTTCGACTTCATCTATCAGGATGCCCACAACTTCACAGGATGGCACGAGGCAGAAGGCAAAGGGCGCATCACGCTTCCGGCCGACCTGCTCTCGCTGAAGACGCTGAACGTGAACACTTATTACGTTTTCAACCACCGGCGATTCTCCTATCCGGCAGCCTTCACGCAGAGTTACATACAGCGGCGCTCGGCAGGCAGTTTCATGCTGGCCGTGTCGGGACAGGGACAGAAGGGCAAGGTCAGCGGTGAGAACGAAGCCCAGTTCAGCATGACCAATATAGGCATCGGTGCCGGATACGGCTACAACTACGTGCCTGCTCCGAAATGGCTGCTCCACATCTCGTGCCAGCCCACGTTCATCCTCTACAGCCACACCTCGCTCACCATGGACGACACGCGCATACCGCTGCACTATCATTTCCCCGAGGTAATCATCACCTCACGCGGAGCCGTGGTCTATCAGATGGGCAACAAGTTCGCCGGAATATCAATGGTGTTCAACTTCACCAATATCGGCAACGAGGACAACCTTGCCATTCATAACATCAAATGGCGCACCCGTGCGTTTTTCGGTTTCAGAATATAAAAATAAACTTAATAAATTTATTTGAAAGAACAATGAAAACAAAAGCATTCATGTTTGCATCTATCCTCGGGATAGCATTTGGTATCACCTCATGCGGATTAGACATGCCTAAGGAAACAAAGACATCGTATGAGACGATGACGGTGAAGAAACAGGATATCACGGTTCCGTTGAAGTTCAGTGCCAAGCTGAAGGGTCAGTCAGACGTGACGATCTCGCCTCAGGTGAGCGGACAGTTGATGAAAATCTGCGTCACCGAAGGTCAGCGCGTGAAAAGGGGACAGACACTTTTTATCATCGACTCGCGCAATGCCCAGCATGAAGTGGAAGCCGCACGTGCCAACCTCCAGGCTGCACAGGCCAATCTGACGGCAGCCCAAGCACAGGCCAATAGCGCCAAACTGGAGTTTGAGAGCAACAAGAACCTGTTCGACAAGAAGATCGTGAGCAGTTATATGCTTGAGAACTCCCGCAACAGTTACAACCAGGCATTAGCCGCGGTCAGCCAGGCGAAGGCTTCCGTTACGCAGGCTCAGTCGGCCGTGAACCGCGCCCGTGTGAACCTTGGGTTCTGCACCATCACCGCTCCGGTAACAGGTGTCATCGGCGAAATTCCCGTTCGTACTGGCGATCAGGTATCACCTGCCTCCAACCTCACCATCCTCAGCGGCAACACCACGATGGACGCAGAGTTCTCGGTAACTGAGGCTCTTATCGAAGAATCGGTCTCGGCCGGAGCGACTCAAGCAGATAAGGACAAATATATAGCCGAGTTGCCGGAAGTGACGTTCGTGATGAAAAATGGCACGGAATACTCGCACAAAGGGCGCGTCACCAGTCTGACGGGTGTAGTGGATGCCGTCACTGGCTCATTAGGCGTTAAGGCCTCGTTCCCCAACCCTGACGGTCATCTCTTCTCTGGTATCCAGGGTACTGTGGTGTTGCCGATGACCGAGAAAGATGTCATGATTATTCCGCAAATTGCGGTGGTAAAACTTCAGGACAGACAGTTGGTTTATAAGGTAAAGGCCGACAGCACGGCAACAGCCATTACGGTGACTACTGCCGATACTGGCAACGGTAAGGATGTCATCGTCATCAGCGGCCTGAACGTAGGTGACAAGATTGTGACCACCGGTGCCAACAACGTACAAGAAGGGCAGCGGGTGCTTTACCCCGAAGAGGCGAAGAGTGAAAAGAAGTAATTTCGTTATAACGTAATATCGAAATAACGTAATCCCGAAACAATGAAGAATAACATTTTCATCAACAGATACGTGATGGCATGTGCCATCAGTATCGTTATTGCGATGGTGGGCTTCATCTGCATGAAGTCGCTGTCCATTGAGCAGTACCCCAGCATTGCTCCGCCGCAGGTGATGGTGGTGACCAACTACACGGGTGCCGACGCCAACACGATTATGAAGTCGGTCATCCAGCCGTTGGAGGAGAACATCAACGGTGTTCCCGGCATGACTTATATCACCTCGAAGGCATCGTCGTCGGGCGACATAAACATTTCTGTATTCTTCGAACAGGGCACCGACCCCGACATGGCGGCGGTGAACGTACAGAACCGCGTGTCCAGGGCGTTAGCCTTGCTACCCGCTGAAGTGACACAAGTGGGTGTCCAGGTGATGAAGCTGCAGAGCAACATCCTGCGCATCCTTGCGGTGAAAAGTGCCGACGGCAAGTATAACGATGACTTCGTGTCGAACTACGTCGATATCAACATCAAGCCGCGCCTGCAGCGTATCACCGGTGTGGGCGACGTCCAAAGCCTGGGCAACACCTACGCCCTGCGCATCTGGCTGAAACCTGACGTGATGGCCCAGTACGGTCTGGAGCCCAACGAGGTTTTCGCTGCCATCAGCAGCCAGAGTTTCGTTGCTGCCACGGGTTCGCTTGGCGAACAGTCGGAGAACAAATACCAGTATTCGATGGAATACAAGGGCACGCTGAAGAGCGTCGAGGAGTTCAACGACATCGTCTTGAAGACAAGCGATGGTGGTCACATGCTGCACTTAGGCGATGTAGCCGAGGTGGAGATAGGTGCCCAGAGTTATAGTTTCCTGTCGAACATCAACGGCCAGCCCGGTACGATCCTCATGGTGTTCCAGGCTCCGGAAGCCAATGCCACGGAGGTGAATGCCCGCATCACGCAGATGTGTGAGGACATGAAGGCAACGATGCCCGCAGGACTGGAATTCGTCACCCTGCAGACATCCGACGACTTCCTCTTTGCGGCCATCCACAACGTGGTCGAAACGCTCATCATCGCCATCATCCTCGTGATTCTCGTGGTATTCTTCTTCCTGCAGAACATCAAGGCGACGATTATTCCATCGATATCCATCATCGTGTCGCTGTTAGGTACGTTTGGCATCGTTGCGCTGGCAGGATTCTCATTGAACATCCTGACACTGTTCGCCTTGGTGCTGGCCATCGGTACGGTGGTTGACGACGCCATCGTGGTGGTCGAGGCGGTCATGGCCAAGATGGAGGGCGGCATTACCGATGCCAGGCAGGCCACCCGTGAAGCCATGAGCGAGGTGTCGGTAGCCGTCATCTCGTGTACCTTGGTATTCATGGCGGTTTTCATCCCTGTGACCTTCATGGGCGGCACGTCGGGAACGTTCTTCACCCAGTTTGGTGTGACGATTGCCTCGTCAGTCGGTCTGTCGTGTGTGTCGGCCCTGACGCTCTGTCCTGCCCTCTGCGCAATCATGATGCGCGTCCAGGAAGGCAAGAAGGAAGGCAAGGGTCTGACTTATTATACCAAAAAGGCCTACGTGGCCAGTTATAATGCTATTTATAATAAATATAGCAAGAGTGTGCAGAAGTTCATCAAGCACCCTGTGCTGGCATGGGGTCTGCTGGCTATTGCAGGCGTGCTGCTTGTGTTCTTCATGAAGAACCTGCCTTCGGGTCTCGTGCCACAGGAAGACCAGGGCGTCTTCCTCGCTGAGATTCGTGCACCGGAGGGCTATACCCTGAAGCAGACGCAAGAACTGACGAAACAGGTGGAGGCGAAGGTGAAGGAGATTCCCGAACTGGAGAGTTTCGCCACAGCATGCGGCTACGGTCTGATTTCGGGCAATGGTTCCAACTATGCCACACTTGTCGTCCGTCTGAAGAACTGGGACGACCGCCCTGGCATGAACCATCTCATAGACCTCGTCATTGGCCGTATCTACTATGCCTGCAAGGACATCAAGAACGTGCAGGTGCTGCCCTTCCAGTTGCCCCAGGTGCCGGGCTACGGTTCGAGCAACAGCGTGAGCCTCGTGGTGGAGGATCCCTCCGACGGCAACTTGTCGGAGTTTGCCAAACATACCCAGAATTTCCTGAACAAACTGTTGGAGCGGCCTGAAATAAGCATGGCCATGTCGTCTTACTCAGAGCGTTTCCCGAAGTTCCAAGTTGAAGTCGATGCCACCCAATGCGACCGTGCCGGCGTGTCGCCCAAGACGGTGCTCAGCACACTCGGCTCTTATTGCGGCGGCTCGTACATCGGCAACTTCAACCAGTTTGGTAAGGTCTACCGCATCATGGCAGCCGCCTCGCCCGAGTACCGTCTCGACCCGTCGTCGCTGAACAACATCTTCGTCAAGGTGAAGGGCGACAAGATGGCTCCGCTCGCCGAATTCGTCTCGCTGAAGGAGATTGTCGGTCCGTCGAACATCGAGCACTTCAACCTGTTCCAGAGCATCACCTGCAACATCATGGCCTCCAACGGCTGCAGCGAGGGTGAGGTTCACGAAATTATCAAAGAAGTGTTTGAGAAGGAGATGCCTAAAGGCTATACATACGAGTACAGCGCCATGTCGCGCGAGGTGGAGGAAGCAGCCGGCTCGAACACCACCGCCATTATATACATCATATGCGTCATCCTCATCTATCTCATCCTGGCCTCTCTGTACAACTCGTGGTTCACACCGTGGGCAGTGCTGTTCTCCGTACCTTTCGGACTGATGGGTGCCTTCATCTTCGCATACCTCGGTTCGTTGCTCCAGTTGCCAGGCATGGATAATAACATCTACCTGCAGACGGGTGTCATCATGCTCATCGGTCTGCTTTCGAAGACGGCCATCCTGATTACAGAGTTTGCCTCAGAGCGCCGTGCCCAGGGCATGAGTATTGTCGATGCGGCCTTTGAGGCCTGTAAGGAGCGACTGCGCCCCATCTTGATGACTGTGGCCACGATGATTATCGGAATGGTGCCCCTCGTCATCGAGGGCGGCGCCGGTGCCAACGGTAACCGTGCCCTCGCCTTAGGCGTCATCGGCGGTATGACTGTCGGCACCATTGCCCTGCTCTTCGTGGTTCCCGCCTTCTTCATCGTGTTCCAGAAACTGCACGAGAAGTATCAGGGCGGAAAGGTAGAAGAGGCTCCGGCCGTAGAAACAAGTGAAAAAGTAAAACCTGAAGAAACAAAATAAGAATAATCATATATGAAAAAAACTATTTATTTAAAATCAATCATCCTGCTATGTACACTATTAGCAGGAGTTTTGAGTGTCCATGCAGACGATGTTGTCTATGAATGGCAAAAAGTGACAAACCTGTCGGATGTAGCCACTGGGGACGAAGTGGTCATTGTCGATGAAGGAGCAAATATTGCCCTGCCTAATAACGACAGTGATTTTACGGGTGTCAGTGTAACCATCACCGACAATATGCTTACTGGTGATGTGCCAACGAACATACAGTGGACATTGACAAAGGACAATTATGGTTACTTGACATTTGAAAGAAGTGACGGTAAAAAACTTCGTGGAACTTGCCAAGTATCTGGTTCACAGCTTAATGTGGGAAATAACACTGATTATTCTGACCAGTTCCAATTTAGAGATTATGGCAGTTCAGGTGGTCAGTTAGCTAATGAAGGTGCCAACAATTATTTCTACGATTATGTTTATTGGTATAATAATCAGGCACGAATTACAGGTTCTTCTTCTCAGGCTGCCAGCCTCACCCTTTATAAGAAGGTTGAAGCACAGAAGATTGTGAAATGGAAGAAGGTGGATGATACCAATGTCACTCTCAGCAATGACGATGTTGTCGTGATTGTTGACCTGGCCACAGGAAGAGCCATGTCAAACGACAAGGGGACCAAAGACCCCGATGCTGTTTCCGTGGACCTGAACATTGACAAGGACCGAATTTTGGGCGATGTTGACGAGAAATTGCAGTGGACATTCACAAACAACGGAGGAAAGTATAAGTTTGCTGTCGGGGAAAATAACCTTTATGCCAACAGCGAGACATTGAAAGTCGGTACTGAAACCACCAACAATGAGTTCGACTTTTCCAACAACGATAATGGTCCTTACATGGGTATTACCATAGATGAGACTCAATATTTTGCTGGAGTGGACGCAAGCATGTTCAGCAATGTTTGGAAGTTAGTGAAAGGAGACGATGACAAGGCTAAGAATACCCAGCCAGCCATCTTCAAGAAAGTTGAGGATTATCAGATTATTGCCACTATCGATTTAGCCGAAAACTTCGCTGGAAACAAAGGTGATGTTTTGAATCTCAATGCTACTTGCACAGGAGCAGAAGTTTCAGAAATCCAGTGGACGAGCAGTAATACAGACGTGGCAACCGTCAACGAAAGTGGTGAAGTGACATTGAAAAAGCGTGGTACTGTGGTCATCACCGCATCAGTGCCAGAGACCGCTTCTCACGACAAGGCTTCTGCCAAATGTACGGTGAGGATCGATGATCCGAATTCGACAGAACCAGGCAGTATAAATAATCCGTTTACCGTTGCCCAAGTCCAGGAGTTGATAAAGAGCGAGGCCACCCCCAAACAAGTTACTATTGGTGATGTAACTGTTACCTGGGAAGAAGGTGTAAACTACTACATCAAGGGTAAGGTGAGCAAGGTGAATTCTGGAATGATGGCCATGTTCGGCGACATGGATTTTGGTAGCATGGGTGGCGAATCTGGCAGCGGCATGGATTTTGACGAGATGATGGACGACATGGACTTCGACATGGATTCCATGGGCGATATGGGCTTTGATATGTCATCCATGGGCTTCGACATGTCTGCCTTATTCGGTTCGTCCGATGCAGTGACCTATTATATCTCTGACGATGGCACGAAAGACAACCAGTTGAAGGTGCTCAATGGCCGTGGCGCAATGACAAGCAATGGCGATGCTGCGGAATATGAAGAAGCACCTAACATGAGCCCTGGCGATTGCGTGGTGGTCTGTGGCCCGCTGGTTGAGAGCGAAGATACAAATATGCTCTCCAGCCTGATGGGTGGCAGCGAAGACCCCAAGACATCGTGGAAGGTTGGTGAACTGAACTACCAGTATCAGTTTGACCCGACGTTACTTGTTCAGGATAAGGAGGTATATGTCAACAAGACGTTGGATGGCAAAGTTTCTGATACCAATCCATTGGAAGGCAGTGAAGTGTATAGTATAGACAATCTGTTTGATTTTTATAATGAAAATAAGATTGCTGACGTAACGAAGATACAGGCACCCACTTACAAGTCTTCCGACGAGGAGATTGCCAAGTGGGACGAAGATACCAAGAAAATAGTTGGCGTTCAGGAAGGCACAGCCAAAATCACCGTCAAGGTGAAGGTGATTGTTCAGGAAGCCGACGATACAGCAGATCCCAAAGTAGAGGAGAAATCGTACACCATGAAGCGCAAGTTCAAGCTGACCGTGAAATCGAGAGACCTCGACCCCGCTGGATATTACGATGGTGATTATGTACTGACAACGAGCACCGATGACCTGGAAGCCGGTACACGCTTGATACTTGTTGGCACGAGAGTCAAGGACGACAAGGAAACCGACTACGTCATGGGCGAAAACAACTCCATGATGGGAGGCGGCAAGAGTGGCAGCAAGTATGAGTTCAGCGACACCAGCAAGAAGAAGATTCCGTGTGAAGATGCTCCCGACGGCACTCTGGAGGTTATTCTTGAAAAAGCCGATGACACCTCTTGGTATCTCAATGTAGGTGAAGACGAGAATGGCAATAAGCTCTACCTCTATGCCTCCGACACTTCTGAAGAGACTACTGAAGAGACTACTGAAGACCCAGAAGAAGATGACAACAAGTTCGACTTCAGTAAGATGATGGAAATGTTCAACCCAACCTCTGGCCTGAAGGTAGCCACTATGAGTGAAGCTATAGCTGACAGCTGTAAGGCAATAATTTCCTTTGAAGGTAACATTGCCACCATCAAGTACACCAAGACTGAAGGCAAGAACAACACCATCATGCTCTCCAGTGCGTTCGATATGGAATCCATGATGAGTATGTTTAGTAGTAATGAAGAACAAACCGGAGATGAACAAACCGAAGATGAAAACACCTTCGACATGGGCTCTTTCGACATGTTCATGGCTTCGTTCAACACCAAGAAATCAGGCGATGAGACTCCAGAAGAAGGGAAGGCACAAAAGAATTTCATGCCACGCATTTACCGCTTCGTTCCTGATCCAACATTCGATATAAACATTGGCGCAACAGGCTGGAAGACCATCGTTACGTATAAAGACGTGGAGGTTCCCGAAAACGTTGAGGCTTACATTGTAACGAAGGTAACTCCAGATGGGAATAGGTACAAGGCAAGTCTGACAGAAGTTAAAAATAAACAGCTGAAAGGCGGAGAACCCTATCTGCTCCATATAACTTCTGGAAACTCTGGAGATTACACAATGACCTTACTGGATACTGAAGTTTCAGCTTCCGAAAACTTGCTGAAAGTGAGCGACAAGAAGACCGCTGGCAACGATCAAAGTTCCTCTGTCTATGTACTTGCAAATAAGAGTCTGGGCGTCGGCTTCTACAGGTGGGTTGGCGATGATCTTGGTTCCGGACGTGTTTACCTCCCCATTGACGGAACTTCAGACAGCGGTGGCGGTTCAGCCAAGACGACAGGATTCTGCAATTTCCTGATAGAAACAGCGATTGATAATATTGAGAAACCTAAATCAGACGTGAAACAATATTACAACCTCAACGGTCAGCGTGTTGCAAAGCCCACTCAGAAGGGTGTGTATATCGTGAACGGAAAAACCGTCGTTGTGAAATGATTATCCTCCCCAGCCCTCCCTGTGAGGGAGGGGGAGATTACAAATAACAAAAATAAGTGGATACAATGAAAAAAGAATATTTGCAACCCCGTCTGAATATCATCGGTTATTCCATCGAACAGCCGCTGTTAGCTTTGTCGTTGACAGTAAATAGCGATGAAGGTGACCCGAAAGTTGATGGTTTCGACGATCTCCTGGCCAAGCCCACCATTCTCTATGATGTGTGGGATGACGATAGTGAGAAACTGGACTTCCATACGGATAATTAATAAGAAAATGAAGATAAAATCTATCCTTATTGCTGCAACGGTGAGCTTTGCTCTCACCGGTTGCGGCTTGTATGACAAGTATGAATCGAAGGGAACGATTCCTGCCGATGCTTTCGGCAACGATGTCAAACTGACCGAAACTTCACTGGGCGAGATGTCGTGGCGCGAGTTTTTTACCGACCCGTTGCTGCAGCAGCTCATTGATAGCGTTCTCGCACGTAATACCGACATCAATTCCGTACGCATTGCCATCGAACAGTCGGAAGCATCACTGAGTGCAGCCAAGTTGGCCTATCTGCCGTCGCTCTATTTCTCGCCGCAGGGTACGCTGTCGAGTTTCGACTTCGGTCCCGTTAGCAAGACCTATAACCTGCCTTTGCAGTTGAGCGTCGACATAGATGCGTTCGGTTCTATTACAAGTCAGAAACGAAAGTCGAAGGCTGTGCTTATGCAGGCACAGATACATGAGGAGGCCATGCGCTCCAACCTCATCTCGATTGTCGCACAGCAGTACTATATGCTGCAGGTGCTCGACCGCCAGATGGAAATCCTGACCGCTACCGACAGTCTGTGGAATGCTTCATTAGAAACCGAGAAGACGCTATGGGAAAACGGCAAAATCTTCTCCACAGCCGTTAACCAGATGGAGTCGTCTTACCTGAACGTGAAGACGCAGATTGTTGACACGCGCCGAAACATACGCAGCGTGGAAAATGCTCTCTGTAGTTTGCTTGCACAGACTCCGCAGCACATCAATCGCAGCAAGTGGGGCAGTTCGGCCTTGCATCATCCTGAAGCAAAAGGAGATACAGGCCAGCGTATGTTCGACACAGATTTTCTCAAGGCAGGTGTTCCCGCCCTGTTGCTCAAGAACCGTCCCGACATCCGCATCGCCGACCACGCCATGGAGGAAGCCTTCTATAACGCGCAGGCAGCCCGCGCAGCTTTCTTTCCTGCCATCACGTTGTCGGGTTCTGGTGGTTGGACCAATAATGCCGGGGTGATAGTCAACCCCGGTAAGGTGCTGCTCAATGCCGTAGGCTCGCTTACCCAGCCCATCTTTGCACGTGGCCGGCTGAAAGCAAATCTGAAAATAGCAAAACTGACGCAAGAAGACCTGCAGCGCAAGTATGTCCAGACTGTTATCGATGCCGGTAACCAGGTGAACGAGGCACTGGCCGATTGTCAGGCCGCTCGCGAGAAACATGCCTACTACCATCGTCAGGTGGAAGTGCTGCGTGAAGCCTATACGGGTACCCACGAACTGATGGACAACGGTAAGGCCAATTACCTTGAAGTGCTCACCGCACAGGAGAGTCTTCTGAGTGCCCAGCTCAGCGAGGCCATGAACATGTATAGCGGGGCTCAGGCTGTCATAGCTCTCTATATTGCGCTTGGCGGCGGAATCAAGTAATGAGGTAATCATTTCCCACATATCCTACAACTGCTCCTTATTGGCAGTAAAACTGCTCCTTATCGGCATAAAAACTGCACCCTATCAGCAGTTTTACTGCCAATGAGGAGCAGTTTGTGAGTTTTTTTGCTTTCGCTGCTCCAAAATTTGCATTTGTGCCCGATTATGCCTATATTTGCATTCTAAATTGGAACAGTTATGAATTCGAAGAAGTTTTTATTGGCAGTTGCCATTGTAATGATGGCTGCAATGAACGTTCAGGCGCAGAAAATTCAGGTGGTGGACGACGATGGCAATGGCATTCCACTCGTCACGGTATTGACCGAGAACGGTGTGATTATCGGAACGACCAACCTCGACGGTGTACTGGCCGATGTGAAGGGAGCAGCGAAAGTGGCCCTGACACATGTGGCCTACAAACCACAGCTGGTCAGCATCAGCTCACTTCGCGACGGCCGTGTTGCGATGGAGAGTGTGGACTACGGACTGGATGAGGTGGTGGTGAAGCCCAAACCCTATTTCTACGTGGAATACTATTTCCGCGCCTTTAGCTATATCGAAGACTCGCTGCGCGTCTTTACCGCCGGCATCATACCGGTGGGACACGAGATAAATAACAAATACAAAGGGAAAACTCGTGGCGTGTGGACATTCGGCGGCGCAGCCAACAAAGCCCTCACCTGGAATACGCAATTCTTGGCCGACGAGGCCGAAAAGGGGGCAAAAGACAATGCGATACCGATAGAGAAATCGTTTTGGGAAAACGAGACATACAAGAACTACTATAAAACGAGCGTTGAGCCAGATGGCGAGAACCGCTGGGTGATCAGAAATCCCGAAGGGGTGGTGGGGCATATTGTTCATGACGACGGTTTGTCTATAACTACGATTGATGGCGGCCAGACTCAGATTTATGCCAACAAGGCCAATGGTGAGGAAAAAAAGGCAAAACGCAGGGAAGAAAAGGATTACACCTATCAGTACACAGAGGTGTTCAAGCTTAACGAAGAGGGAAAGGTGCAAAACGACGGTTTTGTGATGGAACAAGACCATTGGGAGTACAATTCGAAGAAAGGCAGGAAAATAACGATTTTCTATCTGTATGCCACGGAAAAGAGCTATATGGACGAGGATGAGTTCAAGGCACGCCGCAAGGAGCTGAACAAAGACTACGCGGGAGACATGAGCCTCGACGAACTGGCAGAATACGTCCGCGCCCACAATATTCCAGCCCTCGCAGCTGAGCAGCAAAAGGCCATTCTGGAGTTGACGAAACAGACGGGAAAGAAGAAAAAAGAACAGAATGAAAAATAAACTGCTGATAATTTTCTTGGCGGCCTTGATGAATGGTACGCTTTGCGCCCAGACCGACAGTACGGAACTAAAAAGGAAGAAAGTGGCCGTCGTGCTGAGCGGTGGAGGAGCAAAGGGCATGGCCCACATCGGCGTGCTGAAAGTCTTGGAGAAAGCGGGCATTCCCATTGACTACGTCACAGGCACGTCGATGGGCAGCATCGTCGGCGGACTTTACGCCATCGGCTACAACGCCCATTCGCTCGACTCGATGGTAAGGGTGCAGGACTGGAGCTACGTCATCACCGACAAGGAGGATATGCGTCGGCAGAGCCTTAGCGACCGCAAGAAACAGAACACCTATTTGTTCAGGACAGGACTGACCATTGGAAAGAAGGACATGCAGGCCGGCGGTTTCATCAAGGGCAAGAACCTGGCCGAACTGTTCCAGCAGCTCTGTGTGGGTTTCACCGACTCGCTCGACTTCTCCAGCAACTTGCCCATTCCCTTTGCCTGTGTGGCGACAAACATTATCGACAACAGCGAGGTGGTGTTCCATAGCGGAAGGTTGCCACAGGCCATGCGTGCCTCGATGGCCATACCCGCAGCCTTCTCGCCAGTCAGAATCGACGGCAAGGTGCTGGTAGATGGTGGCCTGAAGAACAACTACCCTGCCGACATCGCCCGTGAGATGGGAGCCGACATCATTATCGGTGTCACCGTACAGGGTGCGCCGAAAGTGGCCGAGGACATAGGCGGCACGATGAGCATCCTCAGCCAGATTATTGACGTGAACTGTAAGAACAAGTACGACGAGAACCTGGCCATTACCGACCTGCACCTGCAAGTCGATACGAAGGGCTATGGCTCGGCCAGTTTCTCACAGGCTGCCATCGATACACTTATCCGTCGAGGTGAGGAAGAGGGCATGCGCCATTGGGACGAGATTGTCGCCCTGAAACAGCGTATCGGCATCGACGAAAAATACCGTCCTAAAAAATTGTATCCGCTGCGACCGCACGTGATGACGGAGAAGAAGCGTGTTCTCGGATATACCTTCGAAAACATGACGCCACAGGCTGAGCGATTCCTCCGCCAGAAGTTTCATCTGAAAAGTACGGAGGCCCTCCTGAACGGTAACGACAGCATCGATGCCCGCATGGCACAGGAACTGACCACGTCGATGCGTGTGGATTTGTTCTATCAGACCGCTGAATGCAGGATCGTGCCCGTGAAATTGCCCGGGACTGCTGTAAGGGATCTCAACCATTATTATGAGGAAGAAAAAAAGTGGAAAGAAGCCGACGGCGTGCGCGTCATCCTCGCGGCAGGCAACCGCAAGTCGGTACAACTGCATGCCGGTGTGCGCTTCGATACCGAGGAATATGCCGCCGTACAACTGGGCCTCGACATCCCGCTGAAGACGACGATCCCCATCTATAACGACATCACGCTGCGACTGGGCAAACGGCTGATGGCGCGTGGCGAAATCACCGTCCATCCCCGCAGTTTCACCCGTCCCACCCTCAGTTACACTTTCTGGCGCAACGATGTGGACATCTATATGAACGGTGACCTCGACTACAATATCCGCTACAACCAGTTCCAGGCCGAATTCTTTCCCTTCAATTTCAACCTGCGTCACTTCGACCTGCAGATGGGGCTGCGATGGGACTTTATGCACTACCGCAACAAACTCGGCTCTGACGGGGCGATGCAGGTCACACTTGAAAACGAACACTTCTACAGTTATCGTGCAAGGGCAGAATTCAACAGCGAAGACGACTGGTATTTCCCTACCCGTGGTACGCGATTCAAGGCAGAGTACGCCTACGTGACCAACGACTTTGCCAAACTCAATGTGCGTGATGCTGACGGAACCAGGCAGGGCAAGACGGCAGGCATGAGTGAGGTCAATGCCAACTGGCGCATGTCGTTCTCGATGAACAGCCGCTTCACCCTACAACCTATGTTCTACGGCCGTCTGCTCTTCGGCTCACTCATACCCCCTGTCTTTGGCAACACTATCGGCAGCGAATGGTTCGGCCGTTATGTTGAGCAGCAGATGCCCTTCGCCGGCATCGGCAACATGGAATATGTGGATCATCAGTTCGTGGCCGCCCAGATTCAGGCGCAGCAGCGTATCGGCAGCAACAACTACGTGCTGCTCCGCGTGGCCGGTGCCCAGCAGGCTGGTGAGTTGAAACAGCTTTTCGACCGCAGGACTTTGCTTGGTGTTCAGGCTGCCTACTATTATAATACGATGTTCGGTCCCCTCGGAGCAACCCTTGGCTATAGCAACCGTACAAAGAAGCCTTACTTCTTCATTAATCTCGGGTATGAATTTTAATCGCGGTAAGTGTTCCCGTGCGCTTATCCTCGGTTAGGCATAGCTATGCATTCCTCCCAATAGATAGTTAACCCCAAAATAAGTAATTACGACCGTCAGGAATGCCCCCACCATGTAGATGTGATAAACTCGTGGATTTCGGAAGATTCTTAAAGAAGTAGTGTGTAATGGTATGGCATAAACCATCAGTGTGATGAGTGCCCACGACTCTTTGGGGTCCCACGACCAGTAGTTTCTCCACGACACATTCGCCCATACGGCCCCAAGGAAGATGCCGATGGTGAGCAGGAAGACGGCTGGATAGAGCATCAGCTGCGACAGGGCGGTGATTCTTTCTATTTGCGGATCCTTCTTTGCTATCAATATAAGTGCCTGTACGCCCAACAGCACCTGAAGGGCAAAGATGGCGTAAGCACACATCACTGTCATGACATGGACAGAGAGCAATGGCGACTGCAGTACTGGCATCAGAGGGGTGATTTGTGAACTGCTGCCACCAAGCATGGCTACCAGCATGCAGAAAGAGCATACGAGCGGACCGAAGGCAGTAATGATGGGAGCACTTTTGTGTAGGTATAATGTGAGCAGAAGCAGTACCCATGCCATAAATAGCATTGTCTCAGGGCCATTGCTCACGGGAATATGACCGCTAAGCAACCATCGTAAGGCAAGTTGTAGCGTTATATAGACTGCAAGCAGGGCTACAAATAAAAGTGCCAATATCTTGAGCCACTTCTTTTCTTTGGATATGAGCATTGTCAGGCACAGTAAAAGGCTGAAGGTGAGGGAAAAGAAAATAGGCCATTTCAGGCTTCTTAAGGTGTTATAGAACAGCTCAGCCTTTGTAAAATTGCTTGTGGGCAACAAGTCGCCTATCATGTCTCGCTGGAAAAGTTTTATCTTCGCAATAATCTCAAACGAACGGTCGCGCTGACCTGTCACGATGCTTTCTGTGAGAAAGTCCATAGACTGCTTGATGAAGAATTGTTCCTTGACGGGCATTTCCCTTGGGAGCGACTGACTGCCAGGAGAATACCAGGTTGTCTGATTGTTTGAAGACAGATGGTAGGGGTACATCTTGATGAACTCTCCGCGATAGAACATCTCCACCAAGTGGAATTTCTCATCGGCCTCCATCAGTGCCTTGCGGTTGATGCTTTCTTTGTCGGCAGAACCGCCGAGCACTCGGTTTACGGCATCTTTCAGTTTATATTCGTGATACTCATTCAGAAAATCGCTGTAGGACGCCCATTGCCCGCTGATACCCAATAATTGTTGCACATCGCGGTTCTTCACACGAATCAGTTTTTGCTGTTCCCATGGTGAGTAGTAAATCATCCAACTCGTGAAAATCTCATCGGCAGAATAATCCTTCCATGAAGCACTGCCAGTCAGTTTGGTCACGAAGTCGGTGGCAACCGTATTGAGTGGACAGATGCGGTTGTTGTATAGCACGTTGATGGTGCCTATGCGGTGGGCGATGTCTTTGTCGACTAAAAGTGAAGAGTGAAGAGTGAAGAGTGAAGAATCATTTTGGTTTGCGTTACAGTTGATGCTCACCAAGAGCAGTGCTGCCGTTATGGCTTTACGATAGAGGGCACGCATTTGAGTTTTGCGCGAAAGCAGTGTGGCAATGATGCCTATAAGCAGCAATAGATAACCCAAGTAGGTGATGGCGATGCCGTATGGGTCGTAGCTGATGCCCAGCGATACTCCATTTCCATCGGAGTCGTAGCTGGACTGGAACAGGCGATAACCATCGATATGGCCAATGTTGTTCATGGAAACAAGCACTTCCCCTTTATTGTCCATTGAATGTGAACTATTTTCCTTGAACTGTATTACGCTTTGATAGTCGAGTGGTGCGTCGGTGCCTGGATAGTTTACGATACGAAACTCTTTCAGCGTCAGCGAGAATGGCAGCCTCTCCACCTTGCTAAATTTATCAATATATGTGGTCTCGGCAACGTTTGTCCTGAGCCTTATGGTGCCTCTGCGGGCAAAGAGGTGTGTGGTCAGCGCACCAGCCAGAATCACCACGAACGACATGTGCAGCAACATCACTGCAAAACGCTTATACAGCCGTTGCTTCATGATATAGGCAAGTGAAAACACCGTGAGCAATGCCCACAGTGCTGAAAACCACCACGCTCCGTAGATGTGCTCACCGACAAACGTGGTGCCACGATATTTCTCAATGACAGTAGCAAACCCTATACACGCAATGACGAGCGTGTATAGGGTAAAGATGAGTTTCTTGTTCACCAATACTAATCAGATGGATTCAATGAAATAAACAATGAGGTCACGTTCTTTTTTCGACAGGTTACGGAACTTCGCGACGCTGTTGTAGGCATCGCTCGTTCCACCTTCGTTCTTGCAACCGTGCCACATAATGGCTTCCATGACGTTGCGGGCACGACAGTCGTGCAGACGTTCCACGCCACTGCCACACTTGGCGGCCAGTCCGCGTCCCCAGAGTGGGGTAGTGCGGCACCATCCTGTACGAATGTCGTTCTTCATCCACAGACGATGCTGCACGAAGTCGGTGTAAGGCCAAATCTTCTGATGCGGATAGCGGGGCATGTCGCTGTCAGAGGTGAAGAACTTGGCAGGATCCTGGATATGGTCGTCGCCCGTCTGCCACGAGGGACGGTGACAGGCAGCACAGCCAATCTGGGTGAAGAGTTCCTTGCCTTTCTTGAAGTCGTCGGTGGTGGTGTTGCGGGCAGCAGGGACAGCCAGACCACGATGCCAAATCATAAGGTTCTTGTATTGTGCGTCGGTCATCTCGGCATCGAGCTGTTTGCTGGTCAGATAGGTGTAGATGTCGTTCTGCAGATTGCCGGTATGCCATTCGGGATGTGCCTTGTTGGGGTCTATGCGGTTGATGTACTCCGTGAAGCCAGCCTGCACCTCAGGGTCTTGCGACGACTTCGTGGCATAGTAAATGCCGGCGAGGTCAAGATAGTGGTAGCGGCGGTCGGAGCGCGTCACATTGGTGATGTTCCAGATGGCATTTGCACCGGCAGCATCGAGGATAGGCCCGCGCGACAGGGCGTAGGTATAGCGGCGCACATACTTGGTGCCGTCGCCCTGGAGCGAGTTGCTGTAGTAGCTGTTCCAGGTGTTCGCGGCCTGATTCCACATGGCCGGGTTCAGCGCGTCGGTCTTACCTATGCTGTTGAAGTATTTGCTTTCCGACTCCCACTGTGCCGTGATTTCCTCGTCGGGGATGGCATCGGTCAGTCCTGTGCCGTAGATGCCGATGGTCGATTCCAGCAGTACACCGATTTCATTGTTATACTGCGTCTCATTCAGTGTCACATCACTACCACCTCGGCTGACGACCACGGGCGCATAGTAGGCACTGTAGGGAATAGTTACCTCGGGGTAGATGAGCGAATAAGTTTCGCCGTCGGGGAACCGATTGCCCCACTCGTCGGTGTAGTTGTTCCATGCTATTTTGATCAGGTTCTCGTCGATAGGTGCCTTGAAAGGTTTCACGGCTCCCGTCTGAGGCATACCAGCCACCGAACGGATATAGGCATTGGTGGTTTTGTCGTAGATGACGAGCAAGTAGCCGTTGCGGTGCATGTCGGCCTTGTATTCCGTCATGCGGGCACCATGACCATAGCCAGGATGACAGTAGAGACAGCCGCGACGCACATAGACAGGTCCAAGTCCGTGGAATGCGCCTTCGGTGTTGGTGTTGAATTCTTTCTCAAACATGTATTCGCCCTCATTAAAGGCAGTCATCATGCCGGCGTCTTCCACGGCTTTCGTGGGCTGTTCGAAGGCTGTGGCGGTGTTCACCGACGTGGTGCCGAGCAGTCCGCCGGCATAGTAGTCTTCGGGATAGTTTGTCGCTGTAGGGTCGCCAATCTCCCACGTGGTGGGATTAGCGGCATCATCACCGTCGGAGCATCCGGCGGTGATGATAGAACCCAACAGAACAAGCCCTAAAATTTTTGGTTTGTTCATAGATTTCAATTATTTAATTCTTCAATTCTTGATCTTTACAATTGACTGATAGAGCTTCTGGGCGTTGTCGGCCAGTGTGCGATAGGTGAGCAGTACGACGTTGTCCACATAGTTCTCGTTGATGACCTGGCACTGTGCCTGCACGGTGGCATCACTGGCATAGCCTTCCAGTGTTCCGCTCATGCTGCTGAGTGCATCGTCCAGTTCACCGAGAGCATCCATGGCCACTTGGCATGAGGCATCGCTGTAGTAGAGGGCAAAGGGTGCTTTCATGGCCTTGATTTTTTGCAGGGCGTTTTCGAGTTTTGTCTGTACGGCCTTTGCCTGGTTCGTCAGTGTGCTGTTGCTGGTGTTCAGGCAGAAGTAGATGAGCGACTTTGCGTTAGGTGACGTGGCACCGACAGCACCATAGAGGGCGTTTTTGCACGACACGATGTTGTCGTAGAAGTCGGTGATGGAGTTGTAGGCATAGGGTGACTCGATGTAGGAGGCATCCTGTCCGGTGTGGGGCAGTCCGATTTTCGAGTCGCCTACTTCGCCGATAATGTCCTGACAGCCGGAGATAATCTCCAGCGTGGCATCCAATGCCGTTGCCCAGTCGCCAGTGTCAGGATTCTTGAAGGCCTTGCCGAAATTCTGGAATCCTTCCAGTGCACCTTCCTGGTTACCGTCGTCGTCGATGGCCAGGTGGGTGGCCACATAGTTAAGTGCTATCTGGTGACGCTCGGCGTTGCTCTCTTTCGAGTCCCATGCAGCCTCCAGTGTCGATGTGGCATTGTAGAGGTCTTTGGCCACGGCGCAGATGTATTTATACTCCAAATTGGTGATTTGGTCAATCTTGCGGGGCTGACCTTCGCGGAAGAGCACATATTCCAGACCATGATAGCCCAGAATACCTGCATTGGCGGTCTTGATGAAGTTGTCGAGGTTGCCCATAGCGTTTTCATCGCGCAGCACTTGGGCCAGGTCGTTGGCGGCCACGGGCCATGTGTCGGTGTGCGGGTCGATAGAGTAGACATCGGCAGCGCCGAAGAGGAATGCCTCCGACTGTTCCCAGTTGGCGCGTGCTGTCTTCCAGTCGGTGCAAGCCTGGTCGAGTGCAACCTGTGAACCTGTCACGGTTGTGGTGTCGGCATCGTCATCACTTGAGCATGATGCGAAACCCGTTGTGAGTACGGCAGCCAGTGCTGCCATTTTTAAAAGATTCTTTGTTTTCATTTTTTTTATTTTTTTGTTATGACGTTATGGCGTTGTGACGTTTGTGGCGTTATGGCGTTATGACGTTGTGGCGTTTTATAAAAACCATCCTGTATAAGTCACGCCCAGACTGATGCTCGGCTCGTTGTTATAGGGCTGTATATACATCGGGCTGTCGGAAGTGAGTCCGTTGTTGTTTGGCTTCTCGAAGAAACGATACGAGTACTCGCCCTTGATGGTAACCTGCTTTAGGGGTGAGTAGTTGAGGCCGGCCACACAGCGATATTTCTTGGTGTACTTATACATCGATGCGTATGTGCCCGAGGCCATGGTGTTGTAGTGCTCAAAGCGTCCGAACACGATCAGTTTCTCATTTCCCTTTTTCATCTTGGGAATCTGCGAGAATACATTATAGCCTGCCTCGATGGCATACGCCAGGGCATTACTGCCAATGTTGCTGTAGTGGTGCGGATTGCCGTCCTGATATTTGTGGTGCGTCCAGTTGGCCTGGTTATAGGCTGAAATCTCGTCGGCATCGCTGAAGTGGGCATAGTCGATGTTGCCGCGAACAATCCAGTTCCAGCGGTCCAGCGTGAAATCGAGTGCCACGATACCCAGTGCACCGGTCACGTCTTCGTATTTCGTACCGGGTGTGCGCAGGGTGTTGCGGAAGGTGTAGCCGTAATAGCCGCTCAGTCCGATGCGCAGTCCCTCGACGGAATAATTGTCGATACGCACGGCTCCGGCGAAGTTGTTGGCCACCTTGAACTCGTAGGGGCTTGTGGCTCCGTAGTGAACGAAATTCTCAGCCGTGAAACTTTCTGAATTCAGGCCTGAAAGGAACTGTGCCTCGTAGCGCCAGTCTTTCAGCCGTCCCCACAGTGATAGTCCCACCTGATGCCAGGTGTTGGGCATGATCGTGGCCTCACCTTCAGGTCGGTATACGGTGAAGAACTGGTTGGGCTCATGCCGGGCATTTGAATAGCCTACGGGCACGATGATCTCACCGGCCTTGATGTTGAACTTGCCGCCCCAGAATTCCTTGTTGATCCAGAACTGCTCGATGTTCACCTCGCCGCCTTTTTCCACCTCGGCCTCGTATTCGCCGGCCTCCTCAGCCTCAATCTCCACGGCAGTTCCATTGCCGCCGTGCTCAAACTCTATCTCAGATCCCATCGACCATCCCTTGCCGAAATCGTAGCCTATGTTCAGGCAGATGTGTGGCAGGTCGAAGCGTCCGTGGTTCTTGTCGTCGGCATAGTTCTCGGGTTTCTTGTAGCGGTTGAAGCTCTGACTATAGAAATTATAGGTCATCACGGCCTCGCCATAACCGCCTATGTGCAGGCGCGACGGGGCCTTTCTCTCCTCTTTCCTCTCTCCTCTCTCTGCTTGTCTGGTGGCGCCTGTCGTGGCGTCCACCTTTCTGTCCTCTGCCTCCTGTGCCGTCGCAAAAATTGCCGACGTGGCAAGAAGCGCGGTGAGTATTATTGCTTTCATTTTTTACCTTTATATTTTTTTATTTTTTACTTTTTTACCCTTTTACTTTTTTACTTTTTTACCCTTTTACTTTTTTACCTTTAAATAATTCGGATGCAAAGTAACAACTTTTAACTGACGTGGACAATACCCTAAAATCGGTGTTTCCCCAAATGCAGGAAGCGTGCTGATACTCATATCTGACGAAATGAATACCAGATAGTGATGATTCTTTACGATGTTTTTTGATGTTAATACTTACAAATGTGGATTGATGAAAACCAAAATATTTCGTACCTTTGCACCGGATTAGTTGTTTGGGGAGGCCAGAGAAATGAAAAGAATGAAATGGTTCATCCGAGAAATGACGTGATGTGGAGCTGGTACATAAAGAAATAGCTGGAAAAATCTTATCTTTGTAGCGACCAAACTATAAATGATATGATTAGTTCCAGCTTTCTGTTATTTGCATTTGGTATCCGAGGATTCC
>JAFRPY010000042.1 GCA_017428925.1 Prevotella sp.
ATTTGCATTGCTGATTGATTTTTCCTCTCCGCAGGACTCAGACAACCTCGTCGCTACGCTCCGAGAACGTCTGAGTCCTGCGGAGAAGGAGGTCTATTTATGCTCACAAGAAATTGCACTTCTATCTTGAAAGTTTATATTGTGGAGGACGGCAGCCGGACTGAGAACAACAAAAACAATAAAGGGGGCAAGCCTAAGGCAAGCCCCTATATCAAGTGCAGTTACAATACAAATTATCCTATTCTTATTCCTCTGTCTGACGAAGCTTCTGAACGTAGATAGCGTGCTCCATCTTGAGACGTTTCAGAACAGAGGGTTTGTCGAACTGTTGACGACGACGAAGTTCCTTAACTACGCCGGTCTTCTCAAACTTTCTCTTGAACTTCTTCAGTGCTCTCTCGATGTTCTCGCCATCTTTAACTGGTACAATAATCATGCTTTTGCTTTCAATTTTTATATGTTAAACTTCTTGTTATTTATCGCAGTCTCAATTTGCGGGTGCAAAATTACTGCTATTTTTCCAAACCACCAAGTTTTTAAACGATTTTTTAACCTATCAAACCGAAAAAACGGCAAAAACCGATGTTTCCCGATTCTTCTTTACCTGCTAAAGGTCAAACAAGGGGCATTGTTGCTTGTTTGAGCCAGCGGCATTCGTCTTCAGCAAGATGGGGTGAAAGCTTGTCATAGACCTGTTGGTGATAGTCGTCGAGC
Source organism: Prevotella sp. (assembly GCA_017428925.1). Classification (GTDB taxonomy): domain Bacteria; phylum Bacteroidota; class Bacteroidia; order Bacteroidales; family Bacteroidaceae; genus Prevotella. The sequence continues at coordinate 715 of JAFRPY010000042.1, forward strand.
CACTGGCGTTCTTCGTCGGTCAGTATGCTGACGACGACAGGAGCCTTATCGATAGGACACAGCGTCAGTGGTTCGAAAGTGAGGAACTTTCCGAACTCTGTTTCCGAATGGGGTACGACGAGCAGCAGGTTCTCCGTGCGCACACCGAAACGACCTTCCAGATAAATGCCAGGCTCGTCGGTAACAGTCATGCCTGCCACGAGCGGAGCGGGTTTCCACTCCATACGAATCTGATGAGGACCTTCGTGAACATTAAGATAGGAGCCCACGCCATGCCCCGTGCCATGCAGGTAATTTAACCCTTCGCGCCACACCTCTCTCCTGGCGACAGCATCGAGCTGCGTTCCTGAGGCACCTACAGGGAATACAAGGTTCTGCAACTGCAGATGGGCTTTCAGCACCAGTGTGTAGACACGGCACTGCTCGGGAGTGACAGGCCCGAGCGAGATAGTTCGGGTGATATCAGTAGTTCCGTCCTGATATTGGGCGCCACTGTCTAAGAGCAACAGCCCTTCGGGACGCAGAGGCACGTCGGTTTCGGGGGTGGGCTCATAGTGGACGATGGCCCCATGTTCCTGATAGCCAGCAATGGTATCGAAGGAAATGTCACGGAAAAGAGGTTGTTCAGCACGAAGCTGGCGCAATTTTTCCGCCACCGAGCATTCGGTCAGTTTACTGTTCTCGGATTGTAGAGAGTCGTACAACCAGCGCAGGAACCTGACCATCGCCACGCCGTCGCGAATCATGGAGCGGTGAAAACCTTCGATTTCAGCGTCGGTTTTCACCGCTTTTAAGAAAGGGATGGGCGACGCCTCGCTGACGATGGGGCGCTCCACCTTCTTGTACAGGTTATAGTTCACCTCATCGGCATCCACAAGGATGTTGTATTCGAAGTAATCTTTCAACCCCTGCCCTACCCGTTCATAGTCGTCAACGACGACGCCTTCCTGCTGAAGATAGCTAACCACGGCGGGCGTGAATTTCATGCGGTTCACGAAGAGAGTGGCTTTCTTAGTGTCGATGAGCAGATAGGCCACAAAAACGGGATTGCAATGAACATCTGAACCACGCAGATTCAACGCCCATGCGATATCATCGAGCGATGCTGCCAGCATGCCGTCGGCATGGACTTTCCGAAGTTCAGTTCGTATCTGTGCCAGTTTCTCACGACAACTCTTCCCCGCATATTCCAGGGGCTGTATCTCTATGGGGTTGACGGGTAAAGGGGGACGGTCTTTCCAAATCTGCCGCAAGAGGTCGAAATTGGTGCGAAGCGTCAGTCCGCCCTCACGACGGAGGTCAGCGATGAGTTGTTCCACCATCGAGGCACACCACACATTACCGTCGATGCCCACCTCGGTGCTGTCATTGGCGGCCAACAGTTGTTTTCCTATCCATTGGGGTATGGTTGGCGTACCGTCAACCTTAAGTTTCATCAGCTGGAACTCCGTGCCGGCCAATTGTTCGGCGGCGGCAATGAAATAGCGGCTGTCAGTCCAGAGGGCGGCACCTGTCATCGTCACTACAGCCGTTCCCGCTGAACCGTTGAATCCGCTTATCCATTCGCGTCCTTTCCAATGGTCGGGAACGTATTCGCTGTTATGCGGGTCTGTACTTGGAAAGATGAATGCCCCGAGATGTTCGCGCCGCATCACCTCGCGCAGGTCCTCAATTCGTCGGGCAATGATGTTCGTCTGGTTCATATCCTTTCCGCTTGTCTGTGAGAGAGTTTCAACCGCTGACGATAAATATAGGCGAACCAAATACAGAGGATGAGGGCTGCAAACACTACTAACAGGCTCCATAGCAGCGTAGTGTTATCATCCGACCCGATGTTTCCTCCAGCCACGTAGTCCTGTAGCTGGGCCGCCGAGTCCTCAACTGTTCCTTTCACCTGAACAGCGGTGTCGGCCACTTCTTTCTTCACCTGCTCAACCGTGTCAATTACTCTTCGCGGTATTCTCGGGCGACGGGTTTGTCCCGGAATGATAATGTCTAAAAGGGGGATGTTCATAATCGTTAAGTTTTAAAGTTATTATTCTATTAATTCAAGTTCTGCCATACGAGTGCATAAAGGTAACAAATAATATCAACAACACCAGTCCTGCCAGGAAACTGATGACGTTGCAGAACACGCTATACATCAAAGCCCTCTTCCACTTCTTCAAAAAAGCGAAATACCACAGTGCCTCAACCACCACTACAATGACTTCACCCATGATGACGCCGGCATCGTCGGTTCCAAAATAATACAGGATGATGTTCAGCGGCACATTGGTGAGCGTATTGACCACCGCCGATGAAAACAATACTTTTTTCTGCCTTTCTCCCAGGAGAAGCAGCACGCCCAACTCAATAAGTATCGTCAGGACAAGAGCGACAAGCAATATCACGACCAGTGTTATATCCATCTATAGTGTTGTCAGTAAATAACCAGGTATCAAAGCGGCTGCTAAGATTCCGAAAGCGAGTCCCTCCCTGCCCTTCAGCAAATTGTTGGCCCAATAGAGCGTCACAGGCATAGTGCAATTGATGGCAAACAATCCCGTCAGCATCACATACATTTCTGAACTCCGGCACAGCAGACATAACAAAGCGACCGTAAGTACAGCAGCCATCATCCATACTACTCCGAGGCGGCATGCCAGCCACCCGCCTGCCATTTTGCCCAGCATAGCAGTCAGGCCAATAAGCAGCACAATCATATCGTTTTTGACTATTGTCGAGGAAAACGACTCGCCCATGAACGAACGGAACACCACAAAAACAATGATGAGAAAGAGCAAAAACACTTTCCCCTCCCCTTGGGAGGGGTTAGGGGTAGGCCTTCCTGTAATCTCTAATCCTTCATCCCTAATCTCTAATTTCACGTACCACACTGCCAACATACTGATTGCCAACAAAAAGGCATAAAGCAATGACATCGAAGAATACACCATGGAAACCGCAAGGCCGAAAGCACCCGTCGACACAAATAGTCCCAAGGCACGCATGTCGTTACCAGCTCTCAACACCACCTGCTTACCACCCCACACATGGAAAAGCGAATTTCCCATACCAGCCAGGACAGGCACAAGATAGCAGGAAAAAGATGAGTGGAACGACATTGCCAACACCGCCAAGGCCAACAAGACCACCGACATGAGCAGCATCCAGTGCTTGTCTTTCATGCGGTCAGCCCAAAGTCCCGTAATGGGCTGTGTCAGGAACGCCAACACATTATATAAAATGAAGACGCCAAGAAAATCCTGAAGATTGAAAGGAGATACGAGCAGATACAGACAGCACAGGCACAAACCGTCGACAAGGAAATGCAGCAAGGCACCGATTCCCACCATCTCCCATTTAAGTAATGCTCTTCCGTCCATTCCGAATGCAATAATTAGAACTTTCTCATGTTGTTTTGATTCGAGCGGCTGTGTCCTCATCCATCACTTTACGAAGTTCCTCCTCCGTGGGCAAAACTTTCCTGACATCTTCGGCAGTTTTATATGTGGCCACGCCCATCGGATTATCATACCCCTGTATCAAAAATTCCACAAAACTTTTATCTGCCTGCTTACAAAGGATTATGCCGACGCTCGGATTCTCAAATGGCTTTTTTATTTCAGCATCTAATAAACGAAGATAAGCACTCAACTGTCCGAGATATGCAGGCTTGAATTCCCCGCGTTTTAATTCCACGACCACCAATGCTGCAAGTTCACGATTATAGAACAGCAAATCAGGATAACTGTGATGCCCATATTTCTCCAAGTGATACTGATTGCCAACGAACGTAAAATCACGTCCGAATGTCATGATGAAGTTCTTCACGTTCTGGATGATGGCTTGCTCCACCTCTCTCTCGTCTACATCCGCTACATCACGTGCACCAATCTCCTCTACATTGATGAAGTCCAGCAGGTACTCGTCTTTAAACATCTCTATTGCTCTTATAGCACTTCTCGTAGCAGGAATCGTCTTGGCGAAGTTATTAGGCAGTTGTCCCTGATGGTGATACAGGTCAGCTTTCAGCAGGTCTCGGAGTTTATACTTGTCCCACTTGTTGAGGTACGTTTGGTGGATGTAGAATATGCGCTCGTCCAGCTCTGTAACTTTATTTAGTATCTCAATATGATGGCTGAAACTAATGCTCACGAACTCCTCTGCATCCAATTTGGCAGCCATTGGCTGCCGATACGTTGTTAACAGAGACGTGTTTATCACTTCTATTTCGCTAACCCCAGACAGTGAATCTTCCTGCTGCGCAAAATCGTTCGCCGTCGGCGGTCGATTTGCTATTACTGAAGATTCGACCGCCAAGGGCGGGCGAATTACGCTGCTCCATTCCTCATAAAACTGGCGCATTTTTTTGATACTTGTTCCTGAAAATCCTCTCAACCCAGGCAACTCTCGTTGCAATTGCTCACTGATTCTTTCGATAGCACCAGTTCCCCAATATCCTTCGCGAGAGTGTCCTGAGATATAACGGCCAATGCCAAAGTACAGCGAAAGTTGCTCACGATTAACCCCCCTTGCAGCCCTGCACTGGCTCTGCAAGATTGCCTGCTTAATCGCCGTCACTGCCGAACGCAGTTCCGTGGGTAATGCCATGTTATCTTTTGTCTCGTTCATATCTCGTTCGTTTGTTATTCCAACTTACTTTTGTATGCAAAGATAGGAAAAAAATGACATACCCACTTTGCAATCCGTCACGTTTTTAATAATTATAACAATTAAATAGCAACGAATGCCAAGGATTTTTTGTAACTTTGCCCCCATAAGTGAAGTTTTAACAGATTAATTATACAACACTATGGCATTTTTAACAAACGACAAACTGACCATCGTCGGCGCAGCTGGCATGATCGGTTCTAACATGGTTCAGACTGCCCTCATGATGGGCTTGACAAACGACATCTGTCTCTACGACGTCTTCTCACCCGAGGGTGTGGCTGAGGAAATGCGCCAGAGTGGCTTCGGCAACGTGAAGATTACCGCCACAACCGACGCCAAGGAGGCTTTCACCAATGCTAAGTATATCATTTCTTCAGGTGGCGCTCCCCGTAAGGCTGGCATGACACGCGAAGACTTGCTTGCTGGCAACTGTAAGATTGCAGAAGAACTGGGTCAGAACATCAAGCAGTACTGCCCCGACGTCAAGCATGTCGTGATTATCTTTAATCCCGCCGACCTCACCGGTCTGGTTACACTGCTCTACTCAGGTCTGAAACCTGGACAGGTAACCACTCTCGCCGGTCTCGACACCACCCGCTTGCAGAGTGCACTGGCCAAGAAATTCAATGTGATGCAAGACGAAATCACAGGTTGTGCTACCTATGGTGGTCACGGTGAGCAGATGGCTGTTTTCGGAAGCCATGTTGAGATTGCCGGCCGCAAACTGACCGACATCATCGGAACCGCAGAATTCCCCGAGGCTGAATGGGAACAGATGAAGACCGACGTCACCAAGGGCGGTGCCAAGATCATCGAACTTCGCGGACGCAGCTCTTTCCAGAGCCCGTCATATCTCTCCGTAGAGATGATTCGCGCAGCTATGGGTGGTGAGGCATTCCGCTTCCCCGTTGGAACATACGTCCAGACCGACAAGTACGACCACATCATGATGGCTATGAAGACCACCATGACTGCTGAGGGTGCAAAGTACGAGGTTCCACAGGGCACTCCCGAGGAGAATGCAAAACTCGACCAGAGCTACGAGCATCTCTGCAAAATGCGCGACGAACTCGTAACGCTGAACATCGTTCCCCCAATCAGCGAGTGGAGCAAAATTAACCCGAACCTGTAAGATTTTGGGGAAATTGTAAAAATGAGATAATGAGAAAATGAGAAATTGGTTGTTCGTTTCCCATTTTCTCATTTTCTCCATTTCTCATTCTCCCCATTTCTCATTTTCTGAATTTCTCATTTTCACAACATGGCTCTGATAAAAGAAGTAAACGGACTGAAGCCCCAATGGGGCAAAAACTGCTATTTCAGTGAAAATGCCACCATCGTGGGCGAAGTCACCATGGGCGACGAGTGCTCCGTATGGTTCAATGCCGTCGTTCGCGGAGACGTGGCCTATATCAAGATTGGCGACCGTACCAACGTACAAGATGGAGCCTGCCTGCACACCACCTACAAGATTGGTCCGCTGAACATCGGTTCCGACGTGACTATCGGACACAATGCCACTGTTCATGCCTGCACCATCCACGACCATGTCCTTATCGGCATGGGGGCAACATTGCTCGACAACTGCGAGATCGGCGAAGGGGCTATCGTTGCGGCCGGTGCCTTAGTGGTTGGCGGCACCAAGGTAGGCGCGGGCGAAATATGGGGTGGCGTTCCTGCAAAATTCATCAAAAAAGTTCGTCCCGGACAGACCGACAATGCCGCTCACTATGTAGCCTATATGGACTGGTATCGCGAGCGGGAAGAGTAATAATCTCCATACCGAAAATCCCCGCCCGGCTTCGCAGCCAGACGGGGACCGTAATAATTTAGAAATAATTAAATTTGAAAAAACTATTTACTTCTTTTCTATCTGGCTTCACAGTCAGGTGTGGGATTTTGGAGATTATACTTTTCGCCTTCCATATACGCAGAGGAAAAAACGAAGCCCCTCATTGATTCTTCAGCAAACTGGACTGCCTCTGCTGAGGGGCTAGCGTATGGTTTTTTCATGGTTGACTATATTCGAACTCGCTTAAATGTCGCTTGGCTCTTCATCTTCCGCCCACACGTCGTAGCCGATGCTTGGAAAATTATAGGCTCGTTCGGATTCTTCGTCGTCTTCGATTTCAACCAAATCGTTCGACTTCGCATAGTTCTCGAATGTGGAGCCTCTCATCAGATACTGTTCCTGCTCCATGCTTACTATTCTTACTTCCGGTTTCTGATATGCTTTTTTCATAATTCTATGCATTACTGTTTTTATCTTATTACAATTTTCTTACCATTGTTCACGTAGATTCCCTTCCCCGTCGGCTTGCCATTGAGGCGCACGCCGCTGAGGGTGTACCATGTGCCGTTCTCCGTTGCGTCGCCGTAAGTCAGGCGTGCGATGCCCGTCGTATTGTCTTCGGGGAAGACGAGGGAGAATCCGCTCTTCGCCCCTGCCGTCAGGTTCGCCTTCGGTATGTATGCGCGGAACGGGCTGATCTTGCTGCCCCTATAGTTCCAGAATCCGAACTTGTCGTATTCTCCTGTGGAACGGTCAACGTTATGTCCCAGTGTCAGCACGGTGCCTGGTGTTACGCTCAGTCCCTCGATGGTACCCTGTATGATATTGTCTGTCGGCGCATCCGGTGTCTCGTCGCTCTCGTTGAAGGCGAAGAACTTATATTCGCTTGGCGCCTTCACGATGACCGCCGTGTTGGCTGGTATGGTTCCCGTCACTTCGGTCAGTCCTACCAGGTCCTCGTTGTCGTCGAGAGCAGTGGCGTAATAGCACTGCACACCATCAGGAATCCTTGCGGGGAACTCCAGATACAGTGTACCCGAATAGAAGTTGTCGCTTCCCCTCAGCGTCTCGGGATGCACGTACATTCCATGTGCGGAGGTTCCGATATTCACCTCCATTGTCTTTGCAGCATCAATGCTGCCAGTATAGCCTGTGTTGTAAGAATATCTGAGAGTGTCCCTATATGCATGCACATCCGTTGTCCCATTACCGACAACGATATAATTGTTATCATCGTCCGAGGAGGTGACAGCAGAATATGCGCCATAACTTGTCAGCACACCATTGTTCGTGTTACATTGCACACCCAGTTTGCTCCTTCTATCTATGCTAATATAATCTTTGTCAAGTTCTTGCGGGGACAAATTTATCGCTGTCGTTACTACAGGTTCCACTGAACTTCCACTAGTATAGAGCAATGTATAATCACTCCATAACCAGAACCACTTATAATCTGTTACGGGACCATATAATGATAACTGGTTACCACTTGATAGATTTGTATTATGAGAAAGGTCTAATTCTGTAAGTTGATTTCTAGAGCAATTTAAACCTTGTAACGCAATGTTATTTGATAGATCCAATTCTTTTAGTTTGTTGCCACTGCAATTTAATATTTCCAATAAAGTGTTATTTGATACATCCAATTCCGTCATGTTGTTACTAGGGCAGTAAAGCCATTTTAACGCAGTGTTTTTAGAAATATCAACCGAATTAAAACCATTCCCATAATAGTATAAATATAGAAGACCTGAGCAGTCTGACACATCCAATGACATCAGATTATTACATCTTTCAATATGCATGTAATCTATTTTATTTGATTCTTCAAATGGTAATGTTAAGGAACTGAGATTATCGTCATATTGAAGATTAATATACCTCAACTCACTATTATTGGACAAATCAAGATTAGATGATGAGAACCTACAATCCATAAGTTGAAGACTTATTAATTCTGTCTGATTTGAAATGTCTATTTGTTTTGCGCAACAAATTTCAAGGTGCTTCAATTTCCGGTTGTTTGATAGATCCACTGTTCTTTGAAAGTCATCTGAAGAAGAACAATAATTGGGCATATCACTAAGACCCAACGACTCTAATTCTGTATTATGTGATAAATCTATTGATATGGGAGAACAGTAACTAAACCATAAGGTTTTCAGTTGTGTACATCCAGAAACATTACATGATTCCACTCTTGGTGTAAGTTGAATAAGATCTATACATTGGAGCTTTGTATTATGTGAAAAATCTGCATACTTTATTTTACAAAAACGCGCATGTATCGTCTTCAGATTGGAGAAATACTCTATACCTTTAAGATTTTCTATTGCAACACTAGAAAACCTTAATATTTCTATTTTATTCAATTCTGCCGTTGTCAACGTTCCGTCGGAACCGTAACCATTCATTCCGCCATACCTATAATCTTGTGTATTTGTTTTTAGCCAATTACGAAAGGCCTCATCAGGGAAGTTCGTTTCGTTGATCGCAACATCCGCCAACATCGGCACGGATGTCATTAAAGCCAATAATAAAACAAGTAAATTTCTTTTCATAATCAATTTTTTCATTTTTATTTTGTTTTTAGTTAATTTAAGTTTCGGTTGTTGATTTTGAACAAAAACCTTGAAAACCCCTTGCTGAGAAAGATACTCTTGTCAGAGTATTAACGCCATTTGTTGTAATTCTGCTTGTGTGCAAGCACCCAGCCTGCCTTCCAACAAATACC
>JAFRPY010000043.1 GCA_017428925.1 Prevotella sp.
CTGAGCCACAATCACAAATGGCTTTTACCCAAGGATAAGTGTTACAAAAGCGTAAGTAATTGATTTACAACGTTAATTAAAAATAAAAAACTTCCAATAATTTGGAAAGCAACATAGAAGGAGGGGCTGGGGGTGGTTGATAATAAGGCTAAAAGCAAAGATTAAAATCAGATTTTTGACGGATTTGTTCAAGCAGGGGCTAAGGCTGGTTGATTTTAATGCAAAAAACAAAGATTTATGCCCGATTTTTGAAGATTTTTGTCCCAGAAAATGACGTAAAAGAGTTACCGCTTACACCCCATTCCTCCGTAACGACCTGTAAATCAATGGTTCTCCGAGCAAGCGATTACAGGATTACAGGATTACACCCCAAATTATGCGATTACAGGATTACAGGATTACACCCTAAATTATGCGCCCCCATGGGGAGTCTTCGGCGATTTATGGAATGTCGCACATTGTAGGGCAAAACTATTCTATTAGGTTAATTTCGCCTTGAAATGCAAATCGTAACCGAATTGTAATCGCTGATATTCTTCTGTTTGGCCCTCTTTTTCGTATCTTTGCATGCGAAATAATAAACATGCACAGATATGACGATTGGTTTGATTTTTAGGCTGCTTGGTTCGCTGGCATTGCTGATCTACGGAATGAAGATGATGAGCGACGCTTTACAGAAAATGGCAGGACCAAGTTTGCGCCACATATTAGGACGGATGACTGGCAACCGGCTGAGCGGAATGCTGACGGGAACAATGGTGACTTGCGCCGTGCAGTCGTCGTCGGCCACAACGGTAATGACCGTCTCGTTTGTTTCGGCAGGACTCCTCACGCTGGCTCAGGCCATATCGGTCATCATGGGCGCCAACATCGGCACCACGCTCACGGCATGGATTATGTCGCTTGGCTACAATCTCGACCTGACCGCTCTCGTATTCCCTGCTTTCCTGGTGGGCATGGTGCTCATCTACAAGAAACGCCATCGGGTGGCTGGCGATTTCCTATTCGGACTGGCATTTCTGTTCTGGTCGCTGGTGATGCTGAGCAGCGTGGGGCGCGACATGGACCTGGCCCACAACCCCGACGTGGTAAACTTCTTCGCTTCGTTCGATACCAACAGCTATCTCACCATACTGGCCTTCCTGGCCGCCGGCACCGCCATCACCTGCGTGGTACAGTCATCGGCTGCGGTAATGGCCATCACCATCCTGCTCTGCTCCACAGGGGTGCTGCCCATCTATATGGGTATCGCCCTAGTGATGGGCGAGAATATCGGAACCACGGCCACGGCCAACCTTGCGGCTCTGGGAGCGGGCACCGAGGCTCGGCGGGCAGCCCTGGCGCATCTGCTGTTCAATATGTTCGGCGTGGTGTGGGTGCTCGTGGTGTTCTATCCCTTTGTCAACATGGTGTGCCGACTAGTTGGCTACGACCCCTCTCTGTCGGGACAGGCGGAGCGGATTCCCGTGGTGCTTGCCATGTTCCACACCTGTTTCAACATCCTGAATACCGCGCTTCTCATCGGCTTTATTCCCCAGATGGAGCAACTGGTATGCAAGCTGCTGCCCGAAAGCAAGGAGGAAGCCAAACTGCCCACCACATTGCACTTCATACGCGGCGGCGTGATGCAGACGCCCGAGATTGCCATACTGCAGGCACAGAAGGAAATCGTGCACTTTGCCGAACGCATGCACCGCATGTTTGGAATGACGAGCGTGCTGATTGACGAGAAGGACAAGAAAGAGATTGAAAGCCAGTATGCGCGCATAGAACGCTACGAGACGATTGCCGACAACATGGAGATAGAGATTGCGAACTACCTGGAGGAGGTGGGCAATGAACATCTGTCGGACGACTCAAAGGACAAGTCGCGAGTGATGCTCCGCCAGATTGGCGAGCTGGAATCCATTGGCGACGCCTGTTTTAAGATAGCACGTACAGTTAGTCATCTGCGCGAAAACAAGGAAGACTTCACCGCCGAACAATACGCCAAACTGCACGACATGCTCCGACTGGTGAACGAGGCTGTGGTGCAGATGATTGTGGTGGTGAGCGGACGGCGCAACGACCTCTCGCTTGCCGACTCGCTTTCCATTGAAAACGACATCAACGAACTGCGCAACCAGCTGAAGGAAGAGAACGTGAAGGGCGTGAACTCGCATCAGTATTCCTATGCGCTGGGCACCATCTACAACGACATCGTGGCCGACTGCGAGAAGATAGGCGACTATGTGATGAATATCGTGGAAGCCCGACTGGGCAAACGCCTGCTCAGCTACAACGGTCTGATTCTGAACCTCGACAAGAAGACGGTCACCGTGGATGGCGCGCCCGTTAGTCTCACCCGTACTGAGTTCGAGCTGCTCCAGCTGCTGCTTGCCAATAGCGGGAAAGTGCTCTCACGGCAGGACCTGATGGATACGGTATGGGCTGGTGTCATCGTCAGCGAACGAACGGTCAATGTGAACATCACCCGCCTACGGAAAAAGCTGGGGCCATACGCGCAAAACATCGTCAGCCGCACAGGTTTCGGGTATTTGTTTGAGGAGTAAAACAAACCCCTCTGACCTCCCCGAGGGGAGGCCTCCAGCTGTACAGAACAAAAAAATAAGCGGCCACATGATTGAAGCCATGCGACCGCTTTTAGGGGATTAGCCGTTCGTTTTACTGATGCTGCTCGCGAAGCAGGTCGTTGACGGTCTTCACGGGGTTGAAGGTGGCCAGGGGAACCTCTACGAAGACGGTGTTCCAATTGCTCATGGCTCCGTTCCAGAGTCCGGGCAGCTCGAGCGCCTTCAGCTCCTTGCCGTTCTTCGACTTGGAAGAGATGAAGCCCGTGGTTTTGTCAACATACTTCGGAAGGTCGAAGGGACGTCCCTCGAAGTCCTTCACGGCACATACGAGGTCGACGGGATTGAAATGAGTGCCCTCGGTGAACATCTTCATATACTCCTCGTTCTTCTTGTCAATCTGTGAGCTTTCCAGAATCTGCAGGCTTACGGTGCCGTCCTGGTTGTAGGTGAGGAACGGGCCTCCGCCGGGCTCTCCTACATTCTTCACCACGCCGCATACGCGCATCGGGCGGTTAAGTTTCTCCTTCAGATAGATGACGAGTTCGGCATCCTCGAGGTCCTTGATGTCGGCCTTGCGGCAGCAGAGGTCGCGCTGAACGAAACGGATAACCTCTTCCAGCTTTGCGTGGTTATATTCACCGGCATTCAGCATCTTCAGATACTCGAAGGCCTGCTTCTGGAGCGTCACCAGCACACCGGCAATGATTTGCTTGTAGTCAACGGTGGGCTGCTTCAGACGGTCGGGCACCACATTATCGATGTTCTTGATGAAGATAACGTCGGCATCGATGTCGTTCAAGTTCTGGATGAGTGCGCCATGACCACCCGGACGGAACAGCAGCGAGCCGTCCTCGTTGCGGAACGGGGTGTTGTCGGGATTGGCCGCCACGGTGTCGGTACTGGGCTTCTGCTCTGAGAAAGAGATGTTATACTTGATGCCATACTTATCGGCAAACATATCTTTCTTCTCTGCCACTTTCTTCTCGAAGAACTCAATGTGCTCGTGACTGACGGTGAAGTGCACGTTGGCCTCGCCATTGCTGGCGGCATAAAGTGCGCCCTCCACGAGATGCTCCTCCATCGGCGTGCGCGAGCCTTCGGGATACTTATGGAACAGCAGCATGCCCTTAGGCAGCTGGCCATAATTGAGTCCATCCTTGCTGAGCATGTTGGCCACCACAGCCTTGTAGTTGCCCTCAGCAATCAGTTCCTTGATTCCCTTGCCGTTATTCTCACGGCACTTCTCGTCGAGTGCGTCATAGAAAGCGAACTTCTCAATCTCGCCGAAGTATTTCTTCTCGAAATCGGTGGTGGGCACATCATAGTCGGCATCGAGGAACGCAAACATGTCCTTGAACATACGGCTTGCGGCGCCCGATGCGGGAACGAACTTCACGATTTTGCGGCCTTCGGCTTTGTAGGCATTCCAGGCGTCGATGTACTGCTTCTGCTCGTTCTCATCCGGAGCCACAATGCCATGTCCGATGCTGGCTGCTGCCTCCAGTCGGAGGAATGGGAAACCGGTTTTGAACTCTTCGAGCTGGATGTCGATTTGCTCAGGGGTGATACCTTTCTGAGCGATTTGCTGTAAATCTTGATTTGTTAACATAAGTGTGGTATAATATTGATACTGTGTTTATGGTAAATCATTTGCAAATATAGTTATTTTCTTTGAAAACTTTATCTTTATTCTATGAAAAAATCATATCTTTGCATAAAATAACAGAAGCATGGAGGAAAAACTCATATTTACCAAAGCCGAACGCACCGAAACGCTGGAACTGATCCACCGCCTTCGGGCGCTGCTCTCCCCCACCCTACACGAGGGCGACAGGGAGAAGATGCTCTCCTACGTCAAGAAGGAGCAGCAGAACCACGCCCTTCAGCGCGACGTCTTCGGCCTTAACCCCATCCACCAGAGCCTGAAGACCGCCATCCTCGCCGTCGAGGAAGAAGGGCTCACTCGCGACGGTGTGCTCGCCATCTTGCTCTACAACGGCGTTATCAGCGGCTCACTTACACTCGACGAGATACAGGCCAGCTTCGGCGGTCAGGTATCCACCATCATCCACGGCCTCTGCCGAATTCAGGACCTCTATAAGAAAAATCCCGTCATCGAGAGCGAAAACTTCCGCAACCTGCTGCTCTCGTTCGCCGAAGACATGCGCGTGATACTCATCATGATAGCCGACCGCGTCAACCTCATGCGCCAGATCCGTGACACGAAAAACCAGCAGGCAAAGCTCCAAGTCAGTCAGGAGGCCAGCTACCTCTATGCCCCGCTTGCCCATAAGCTGGGACTTTACAAACTGAAGAGCGAACTCGAAGACCTGTCGCTGAAATATCTTGAGCACGACGCCTACTACATGATTCGCGAAAAGCTTAGCGCCACCAAGAAAAGCCGCGACGCCTACATCGAGAAATTCATCACCCCCATACGGCAGCGCCTTGAGGAAGCAGGGCTCAAGGTCCACATGAAGGGACGCACCAAGAGCATCCACTCCATCTGGCAGAAGATGAAGAAGCAGAAATGCGACTTCGAGGGCATCTACGACCTCTTTGCCATCCGCATCATTATCGATTCGCCAAAGCCCTCCGACAGCCAACAGCAAAACCAGGCCGCGCTTCGCATGAAGGAAGTGTCGCTCTGCTGGCAGGCCTTCGCCATCGTCACCAACATGTACCAGGGCAACCCCAAGCGCCTACGCGACTGGCTCACAGTGCCCAAGTCGAACGGCTACGAGAGCCTCCACATCACCGTTCTCGGCCCCGAACAGAAATGGGTGGAGGTACAGATTCGCACCGAGCGCATGGACGAAGTTGCCGAGCGCGGACTTGCTGCCCACTGGCGCTACAAGGGCGTCAAGGGAGAGAGCGGACTCGACGACTGGCTCAACAGCATACGCACCGCACTCGAGAACACCGATGGCATGCAGGCCATGGACGAGTTCCGCATGGACCTATATGAAGACGAGGTGTTCGTCTTCACCCCCACTGGCGAGCTCCGCAAGTTCCCCAAGGGAGCCACCGTGCTCGACTTTGCTTATCAGATACACTCCAATGTGGGCAACCGATGCACCGGTGCCCGAATCAACAACAAGGTCGTCAACATGCGCTATCTGCTTCGTTCAGGCGACCAGGTGGAAATCATCACCTCCAACAACCAGACGCCCAAGCAAGACTGGCTCAACATCGTGAAGACCAGCCGCGCCAAGGCCAAGATACGCCAGGCACTCCGCGAGACACAAGTCAAGGACGGCCTCTTTGCCCGCGAAATGCTCGGCCGCAGGATGAAGAACCGCAAGATTGAGTTCGAGGAGAGCATCATGAACCAGACCGTCAGGAAACTGGGATTCAAGGAAACAAGCGACTTCTACCATCAAATAGCCGACGGGAGCCTCGACCCCAACCAGGTCATCGACAAGTATCTTGAAGTTCAGCGCGATCAGGACGAACAGCCCACAGGTCCCACCCGTTCTGCCGAGGAATTCGAATACCAGAACCCCACCGAGCAAATCCTGAGCCAGAACGATGACGTGCTAGTCATCGACCGCAACCTGAAAGGTCTCGACTACTCGCTTGCCAAGTGCTGCAACCCCATCTACGGCGACGACGTCTTCGGATTCGTCACCATCAACGGCGGCATCAAAATTCACCGAACCGACTGCCCCAATGCCAATGAGCTTCGCCGCCGGTTCGGCTACCGCATCGTGCGCGCCATGTGGAGCGGAAAAGGCACCAGCACTTATAGCACCACCCTTCGCGTGATTGGTAACGACGACATCGGCATCATCAACAACATCACGAGCATCATCTCAAAGGAAGAAAAGATTATGATGCGCTCCATCAACATCGACAGCCACGACGGACTGTTCAGCGGCAATCTGACCATCAACGTTGAGGACACCAGTCGCCTCGAGGCTCTCATCAAGAAGCTTCGCACCGTGAAAGGCGTGAAGCAAGTGGGAAGATTGTAGTTAGAAGAGTTTTTTCAGTTCAGCGATTCCCTTGTCCGTACAGTATCCACGCATGAGTACGCTGACATAGTTGTGGAAAATCTCCTGAATAGGAAAGCGCTCGTAGAGTTTCGTCTCCATCACGTGATTGATAATGGCATTGCCCATATCGTGCACGATGTCATAGTTTAGCCCATCCACAAAATAGCCGTGCTCCACACCCTTGCGCAAGAATTCCATCTTGTTCTGGCGCTTTCGTTCATGATAATCGACCATGAAGTTCACCACGCTCTTATAGCGCCTTATCTCCACGTAGAACAGCGGATTGGTCTCGTTCAAGTCCTCCATCTGCATTTTCACGAACTTCACCATCACCTCAATCTCGTTACGTTCCTTCGCGCTGAGAAACTCACGCAGCTCCCTTGTCTTCTGCTCCTGGACAAACTTCAGTCCCTCCAGCAGCAGTTCCTCCTTGTTCTCATAGATTTCGTAGAGCGTACGCTTCGATATACCGATGATGGCCGATATATCGTCCATCTTCACGTTTCTCACACCCCGTTCCTTAAACTGCCTCATGGCCGTCTGTAAAATTTTCTGCCGCAGTTCCTGTCTATATGTAGAAATATTAAACGTTCTCAACATACACTTTCTTCTTTGGCCACAAAGTTACGAAAATTTCGGTTAATGAGGGGAATAATAAATACATTTATTTCCCCTAATAAAGCCCAGTTTCGCAATTGTTTTTTATCGACAAAGTAATTTAGACTAAATTACTTTGCAATTTAGACTAGATTACTTTTCAATTTAGACTAATTTACTTAGTAATTTAGACTAAATTACTTTTCAATCTAAGCTCAATTATTATTTTGAAGAAATTCAAAACGGAAAAAGAGAATAGGGCTGTCAGACAATTGTTGATTATGCCGACGGGTATATATTCGATGGAGACCGACGGAACACATTCAGCGGAAGGAGTCGCTTCGCGCCGTGAAGATACTCCGTCTCGGCAAAAAAAAGAAAATTTCTTTTGTTTTGCCCTCAACTTTTCGTACCTTTGTACCCCAATTAAGATGAGTCAGAATAACAACTTATATAATTCGAATTCAGAATGGTAAAGATTTCAAAAGAGGCCGCCCTTCGGTATCATGAGAACGGCCGACCGGGCAAGATTGAGGTGAAACCCACCAAGCCCTACCGCACACAGACGGACCTTTCGCTGGCATACTCGCCAGGAGTGGCGTTCCCCTGTCTGGAAATACAAGAGAATCCCGACAATGCCTATAAATACACCGACAAAGGAAACTTGGTGGCGGTGATATCGAACGGCACGGCCGTCTTAGGACTGGGCGACATCGGCGCAGTAAGCGGAAAGCCTGTAATGGAAGGCAAGGGACTACTGTTCAAAATCTATGGCGGCATCGACGTGTTCGACATTGAGGTGGACGAGAAAGACCCGGAGAAATTCTGTGAGGCCGTGGAGAAAATCGCTCCTACGTTCGGCGGCATCAACCTGGAGGACATCAAGGCTCCGGAGTGTTTCTACATTGAGGAAAGACTGAAGCGTACACTCGACATCCCCGTGATGCACGATGACCAGCATGGAACGGCCATCATTTCGGCAGCAGGACTGAAGAATGCACTGGAGGTGATTGGCAAGGACATTGCAAAGGTGAGGCTCGTGGTGAACGGTGCCGGTGCTGCGGCCATCTCGTGCACAAAACTCTATATGGCACTGGGCGTGAAGAAGGAGAACATCATGATGCTCGACTCGAAGGGAGTAATCACCAGCGACCGCGAAGGACTGACAGAGCAGAAGCGTTTCTTTGCCACCGACCGCCGTGATGCCCATACACTGGCCGAGGCTGTCAACGGTGCCGACGTATTCGTAGGTCTCTCGAAGGGTAACGTGCTCACGAAAGAGATGGTGAAGACAATGGCCGAAAACCCCATCATCTTCGCTCTGGCCAACCCCGTGCCGGAGATTTCGTATGAGGATGCTATGGAGGCTCGCCCCGACGTGCTGATGTCGACGGGGCGCACCGACTATCCGAACCAAATCAACAACGTAATCGGCTTCCCCTACATTTTCCGCGGCGCACTCGACGTGCAGGCAAAGGCCATCAACGAGGAGATGAAGATGGCGGCCGTGAATGCCATTGCCGATCTGGCAAAGCAGCCGGTACCCGACGTGGTAAACGACGTGTACAACGTGAACAACCTGAAGTTCGGGCGCGACTACTTCATCCCGAAGCCCGTTGACCCCCGACTGATTTCGGAAGTTAGTGCCGCCGTGGCCAAGGCTGCCATCGAAAGTGGTGTTGCCCGTAAGAACATCGAGAATTGGGACGAATACAAGCGCTCGCTCTCGGTGCTGTTAGGACAGGAGACGAAGCTGACGCAGAAACTATATGCCACGGCAAAGGCTCATCCGCAACGTGTGGTGTTTGCCGAGGGTATTCACCCCACGATGCTACGTGCGGCCGTACAGGCTCAGGCTGAAGGTATCTGCCACCCGATACTGCTGGGAAACGACGAGGCCATCGGAAAACTGGCTAAGGAACTTGACCTCTCGTTAGAGGGAATTGAAATCGTCAACCTGCGCCATCCTTTGGAGCACGAGCGAAGGGAACGCTACGCACGCATACTGACCGAAAAACGCCAGCGCGAAGGCTATACATTCCAAGAGGCCAACGATAAGATGTTCGAGCGCAACTATTTTGGCATGATGATGGTGGAAACGGGAGAAGCCGACGCCTTCATCACCGGTCTCTACACGAAATACTCGAATACCATCAAGGTGGCCAAGGAGGTAATCGGAATCCGCAGCGAGTTCAAGCATTTCGGAACGATGCACATCATCAACTCCCCCAAAGGAACACTTTACATCGGCGACACGCTCATCAACAATAATCCTGATACCGAGGAACTGGTGGACATTGCCCGACTGATGAACACGTCGGTGAGATGGTTCAACGAGGAGCCTCACATCGCGATGATCAGCCACTCGAACTTCGGCAGCGACACATCGGAGGGCTCAAAGAAGGTGCGCAATGCCGTTGCCAACATCCAAAGCGAATATCCCGAAATGATTATCGACGGCGAGATGCAGATTGGCTATGCACTGAACAAGGAGCAGCGCGACGAGATGTATCCGTTCACAAGACTGAAGGGAAAAGATGTGAACGCGCTGGTGTTCCCCAACCTTACCAGTGCACGCTCGGGCTTCAAAATGCTACAGGCGCTGAATACCGACGTGGAAATCATTGGCCCCATCCAGATGGGACTCAACAAGCCTATCCACTTCACCGACTTCGACGCATCGGTACGCGATGTTGTCAACATCTGTGCCATTGCCTCCATCGATGCCTTCGTGTGGAAGTTGCAGCATAGAATCTCGAAATAAGTTAGTGTTTAGGATTTAAGATAGGTGGCTGCCATTTCGGCACAGCGCTCACCATCGACACCAGCAGAGACGATGCCTCCGGCATAGCCAGCACCCTCGCCACAGGGGAACAGTCCTTGCAGACGGACGTGCTGGAGGGTTTCATGGTCGCGAAGAATGCGGACGGGCGACGAAGTGCGTGTCTCGACTGCTATCAGGCATGCCTCGTTGGTTAGGAAGCCGTGGCTCATCTTACCGAATTTGCGGAAACCTTCCTGAAGCCGATGACCAACGGACTGGGGAAGCCAGAAATGGAGCGGACTCGAAATTAGCCCCGGGGCATAACTGCTTCGGGGCAAGTCGTAACTTAAACGGCCATTGACGAAGTCGGCCATACGCTGGGCGGGGGCCGTCTGCTGCATGTTTCCCTGTTGCCAGCAGTCGCGCTCCAGCTGCTCCTGATATTCCATCATCTTCAGCGGACCATCTCCCTCAATATCTTCAGGACGTATCTCCACCACCATTCCACTATTGCTCCATGCCGTGCCGCGACTGGCGGGCGACATTCCGTTGACAACAATCTGCTGAGGTCCTGTAGCCGCGGGAATTACGAAACCACCGGGGCACATACAAAACGAATAGACACCACGGCCTTCGACCTGGGTGACGAACGAATATTCGGCAGCAGGAAGGTATTTGCCACGACCTTGCTTGTTGTGATATTGTATCTGGTCGATAAGCTGGCTGGGATGTTCAAGGCGTACACCGACGGCCAGTCCCTTGGCCTCCAGTTCGATGCCGTTGCCATGAAGATAGCGGTAAACATCGCGGGCAGAATGGCCTGTGGCCAAAATGACCGGACCAGAGAATGATAGAAGTGATGAGCGAGAAGTGATGAGTGATTCAGCTTCTATGCCTACGACGGTGTTTCGTTCGATAATCAGACGCGTCATCCTGGTCTGGAAATGTACTTCTCCCCCACTCTTGACGATGGTGTTACGCATATTCTCGATTACCCGAGGCAAACGGTCGGTACCAATGTGTGGATGGGCATCGGCAAGAATGTTCGTAGATGCACCATGCTGGCAGAAGACGTTGAGGATTTTCTCTATGTTGCCGCGTTTTTTCGAGCGCGTATAAAGTTTCCCGTCAGAATAAGCGCCAGCTCCGCCCTCACCAAAGCAGTAGTTGCTTTCGCCATCCACCTGTTGTGTCTTGGTGATGAGGGCAAGGTCTTTCTTTCTATCGTGCACATTCTTTCCTCGCTCCACCACTATCGGACGAAAGCCTAACTCGATAAGCCTCAGGGCAGCAAACAAGCCTCCGGGACCAGCGCCCACGACGATAACAGAAGGCTTTCCGCTGACATCGGGGTAGAACGTCGGCTGATAGTCGTCATCGGTAGGTTGCTCATTGATGAACACCCTCACTTTAAGATTAACGAAAATCGTCCGCTGACGGGCATCGATACTACGCTTGAGAACGCGCACATGGGTGATGTCCCGGGAGTCTAATCCCTGCTCGTGCACCAGATAGTCTTTCAACGCCGATTCGTTAACTGCCTGTTGGGGCAATACTCTCAACTGGAATTCTTTTATCATAAGTTCTGTTCGAAAAAGTAAAATAAATTCTTTTTCATGCCACAAAAATACATATTATTCTAAGAAAAGCCAAGCAAATCCGGAAGATTTTGAAACGCTGGACATACTCGACGGGGATTTCCCTCTTCAACTTTAGGGGAAACCTACCAGTTTATTAGGATTTTTCTTTTTCAAACCTCAAACAATCGCCGTACCTTTGCCATTGAAAAAACAGAAGTATAACAATTAAAAGATAATGATTATGAAGAGAATTAATAAAGTGATAGTAGCCACGATGATCATGGCAATCACTGCAGCAATGCCAGCAATGGCCGGAAACAAGAAGCACTATGGTAACAACAATAATGCCAAAGCAGTTTTAGTAATGAACGATATCGACAAGAGAGGCCTGCATTTTGGCAGGCATCACAGACCAGCCCATCATCCCGACATGAGGATTTGTACCTTCAGAGTCAGCCATCATGCCGCACCCCACCACATGGTAGCCAAGGCAGAGCGCATTCACGGCGTGGTTGATGCCCACTGGAATCCCCGCACTCACGAAGTGATTGTACGCTACGATGCACGTCGCACAACAGCCCATCACATCAGGCACCTTATGGAAACACACCACCCCGGGCGCATCTCATAAATAAGAAAGTGGTTTGCCATACATACAATATATAACCGAGAATCCCCTGCTTGTAAAGCCACATGCAGGGGATTCTCTTTGTCAGTAATTTTGGATGTAAGTTAGGGATTAGAGCTACTAATATCCTCGGGGGGAACTTTCTTGATTTTCCAGCCAATGGCTGCCATTATACAAGCCATCAGCGGACTAATCAAATTGAAGAAGCAATAAGGTAGATAGGTGAGCGTAGCTACACCGAGCACCGTGGCCTGTGTCATTCCGCAAGTGTTCCAAGGAACCAGTACAGAAGTTACCGTTACGGCATCCTCGGTGGTACGACTCAGCAGCCGTTTCTGATAGCCCATCTTCTTATAGGTCTCGCGATACATGTCGGCGGTAAGTACGATGGAAATAAACTGGTCGCCAGTGGAGAGATTGAAGAATATTCCTGTGAAAACCGTATTAGCTACCAGCCCGAAAAGACTTTTCACATAATTGATGATCACTCGGGTGATACTCTGTATCATACCGCTGGCCACCATGACAGCCCCGAAACACATAGCACTGATGATGAGCCAGATGGTGTTTAACATACCTGCCATTCCACCCGTCGATACCAGTTCGTTGAGCGCGGCATCTCCCGTCTCCACATTGGTGGCACCATAATAGGTAATGGCAAGTCCTTTGAAAAGCGCGGTTATACTTTCTTCGCCTCCTGCTATCTCGCTGAGGATATGAGGCTGAAGGATAAGAGCAGTGATGCCTGCCATGACCGACGAGAGGAAAAGCGTGATGAGCGAAGGAGCACGACGGGCAATGAGCAAGGCCGTCAAGACAGGCACAAGCAGCGTCCACAAGCTGATGTTATATGTGCGCGAAAGGCCTTCGGTGTATTGAGCCACTTGGAGTTCTTCGCTGCTGGTAATGCCCAGTCCTGCAATGAAATAAATAATCAATGCGATGGTGAATGATGGAACGGTGGTATATACCATGTAACGGATATGCTTGAACAAATCAACTCCTGCTGCCGACGACGCAAGTATAGTGGTATCACTCAACGGCGACATCTTGTCTCCGAAATAAGCACCCGAAATAATGGCTCCAGCCGTCCACGCCTCCGAAATGCCCAATGCGTGGCCGATGCCTATCAATGCCACACCGATGGTGGCTATGGTTGTCCATGAACTTCCCGAAAGCACGGAAATCAACGCACAAATGATGCACGAAGTGACCAGGAAGAACTGAGGCGACATAATCTGTACACCATAATAAATAAGTGTGGGAACAATACCACTCACCATCCACGACCCGGAAAGCATGCCCACGGTCAGAAGGATGACGAGCGTAATGGAGACATCGCCGATAGTTTTCATGATTTGCCGCTCGAACACCTTCCAGCTTATGCGGTAAACCGTCATGGATATCGTCACACAAACAGCCATGGCCAACAGCAGTGCCACCTGGCTGCCGCCACTTAGCGAGTCGCTACCGAAAACGGCAATTACGAACACCAGCAGCGCGATAAGCACCACCAGAGGTATAGCCGAAATAATGGGATGTGGACGACTGTCGCTCATCTTCATGTTACGTTTTGCTTGTCAGCAGGAGCCACCACCTCTCCCTTTTCACCAAGGAACACCTTGCGCCGGCCTTTCTTGGCTTCGAAATAGGGGTACTCGTCACGCAGCTGAATGTCGTCATAGATGAAGTCGGCCACGACGGTGTCCTTACGGTCGGGCAATATCAACCCCATCTTACCGTCGCGCTGGGCGATGATCGGCATCGTGACAAGATCGTCGACATAGGTATAGCAAGTGCGCAGGAAATCATACAGAGGACTTACAAGCACTTTGCCTTCGTGGTCGACGATACCAAACTTTCCGTCGCGCTCCACCACTGTGTGGAAGCGGATGTATTTCGAACGGATACGTTCCAGATAGAACTTCATCTTTTCGCGGTTATTGATAAAGGCGAGCATGTAGTCGAAAGTATCGCAATAGTTGGCTACGGCACGAGCGAGCACCAACTTGAAATCAAGCCCGCTGATGCTTTTCCTATTCAAGTCGATATAGCGCGCGATTGCCTCCTCCTTCTCGGGCACTGTGAGCGTAGAGAGTGCCTCCTCAAACTTCTCCATGATACATTTCCTGCCCGACATACCCTTGATGTAACGATGTATCTGCCGCCCCATCTCCTTACACACGAAATGGTCTATCTGTCTCTGCTCTATGCTATCAACATAGATACTGTTGAAATTTTCCTGCGTTATTTTCTCCATGGCATTTACAGATGAATAGTTAACATTTAGTTGTTTGCCTACAAAGTTACGAAAAAACAAAGGCAATACAAAATAAAATGATTCATTTTTTTGCAGGGTGTGAGTATTTTTCGTAATTTCGCACCATGGAAATACTTTTATCACTCATCGGATTACTCGTAGGAGCCATTGTAACATGGTTTATCTGCAACCGAAAAACCAACATAATTGCCGAGCAACGAGAAAGGCTCAGTAACAACTTGGCCGCAAAAACCAAAGAAGTGGAACTCATACGTGAGCAGATGGAGAAAGCGGCAAAGGAAAGTGCTGAACATCTTGAAGAACAGAACCGTGAGGCTGAAGTCAGGTTAAGCGAAACCAGGGAACAGGCGGAACAAAGACTACAGGAAGTGAAAGAGCAGGCCGAACGCAGAATGGAAGAACAGCGGCAACTCATCAACAGCCAGATGCAGCAACAAATAGAGACGCTTCGAGAGCGGATGACCAACGTCACCCAGCAATTGCTCAAACAAAGAACCGACGAACTGGAAGCCAACAACTCGAAAGCCATGGAGAGTGTGGTGAATCCGTTGAAAGAGAAACTTGGGGAACTGCACGAACTGGTTCAGGCCACACGCGACAAGGCTCAAGAAAATACCGCCACGGTGAGAGAACAGATACGCAACATGATGGAGCGCACGCAACAGATTGGCGATGAAGCCGCCAGGCTTACTAATGCCCTTACCCGCAACTCCCAATTCCAGGGAAGCATGGGTGAACAGGTATTAGGTGTCATTCTTGACAATGCCGGACTGCGCAAAGGCCGCGACTATGAGGAACAAACCACCATGAAGGATGAAACAGGAGAAACGCTGCTCAACGAAGATACTGGTCAACGCATGCGCCCCGACGTCATTCTCCATTTTCCCGACCAAAAGGATGCCATCATCGACGCCAAGGTGTCGCTTACGGCCTATGAGCGCTTCGTCAATGCCACCGACGCGGCCGAACAGCAACTGATGCTCAAGCAACATATAGAGAGCATGCGACGGCACGTTGACGAACTAGCCGCGAAGAACTATAGTAAATACCTTCCCCGACAGCATGCCACCATTGATTTTGTCATTATGTTTGTTCCCTTCGAAGGAGCTTTCCAAGCGGCAATGCAGAACGACCCTTCACTATGGACCGATGCTTTGCGCAAAAATGTGTGCATAGCCGGAGAACTTAACCTGACGGTCATCTTGAGAATGATAAAACTTGCTTGGAAACAGTTTGACCAAACACAGAACCAAGAAGAAGTCTATAAGAATGCCGAGTTACTTATCAAGCGTGTAGGACTGCTCTGCAAACGATATGCCGAATTAGGAAAAAGCATCGAGCAGACGGAAAAACGCTATAAGGAATGCGATGACCTATTCTATGGCCGCCAAAACTTGTTGTCGCCTGCACGAAGAATAGTTGAACTGGGAGCGAAAGACGATGAGCGCATCCCACAAGCCAATAACTAAGCGGAAAATCATTCTTTTCGAATGATTTCTATGAACTCTGGCTCAACTGTCGTTACAGAGATTGCCGTAAAGTCCATTAGCCGCAAAACCAGGCGTTTTTTTCGCTTGCCCTTCAGATGTGCAACCTCACCCACAAGTCCATCCAGCGGTCCTCCGTGAAGCTTCACCTGCATTCCCTTTTCCAATACCAACTCTTCTGCACGATGATAGATAATCCGCTCGGAAAGAGTCTGCGTGGCTTTGATAAACGGTTCCATCTGCCATTCTGGAACCACCATCACCCTGTTGGCATCACCTTCCCGCTTCTTACAGAACGAAACGGTAAGACCGTGACCATAGAAAGCCGTGCGGACAAAAGGTTGAAGGAAATCGAATGAAGCCCGGACAAACATCAGCTCTGGCAACACATTCTTCAATACCCGATGCTTCCGCCCATGCGAATCGGTGCGCAAGACATAACTCCGGGGCACGAAGGTCTCCTTGCCCTCTGCCTTCAGCAGTTCCTCCAGCACCTCCACCGGCTTCCATTTCAGCCGAAGGACAAACCACTGAACTTCGTCGCGCTTCCAGAATTTCTTTTGGTCAACCATCTCCCATTGGCGTTATTTCGGATGCAAAAATAAGAAGAAATCCCGAGATTCACGAACTTGCTTTATCCCTGCATCTTGTAGACAATGGCCATAATCTGCTTTCCCAAAGCATCGGCCTCGTCCATGGTATGAGCCTCGCTATAGACGCGGATAATAGGCTCGGTGTTCGACTTACGCAAGTGCACCCACTTGTCGGGGAAGTCTATCTTCACACCATCAATATCGTTCACCTGTTCGTCGCTAAACATCTCCTTTACCTTCTCCAAGATGGCATCAACATCGGTAGAAGGAGTCAGGTCGATGCGGTTCTTGGCAATAAAATAATTGGGGAAGGTCTTACGAAGTTCAGAGACCTTCATACCCTTTTGTGCCAAAGAACTCAGGAAAAGGGCTATTCCCACAAGGGCGTCACGACCATAATGGCTGGCAGGATAGATCACTCCACCATTTCCTTCGCCGCCGATAACGGCACCTACTTGTTTCATCTTCGTCGTGACATTGACCTCACCTACAGCTGCAGCAGAATAACATCCGCCATATTTTTCGGTGACATCACGCAATGCACGGGTACTGCTCAAATTAGAAACAGTGGCAATCGGAGTCTCCTTAGTATTTGAAAGCACATAGTCAGCTACGCTAACCAACGTGTACTCTTCACCAAACATGGTGCCGTCTTCGCAAATGAAAGCCAAACGGTCTACATCGGGATCAACAACAATTCCAAGGTCGAAACCACCTTCACGCATACGACTCATAATTCCCTGCAGGTTCTTCTCCAAGGGTTCAGGGTTATGGGCAAAATCTCCATTGGGCTCACTATTAAGAATCTCGTAGTCGACACCAAGAGCCTTAAGCAACTCTGGTAAAATGATACCGCCCACACTATTGATGGCATCCACACATACTCGGAAACCTGCCTTTTGGATGGATTCTGTATCTACGAGTTGAAGAGCAAGTACGCTCTGGATATGACGCTGATTGAAAGAGTCATCTTCATAGTACTTGCCAAGATGATCAACATCGGCATATATGAAAGCTTCTTCCTCGGCCAGACGAAGCACTTCATTACCTTCTTCCTTATCGAGGAATTCCCCTTCGCTGTTGAGCAGTTTCAAGGCATTCCATTGACGCGGATTATGTGAAGCCGTAATAATAATGCCTCCATCGGCACCACTCATGCGCACGGCCAACTCAGTAGTAGGTGTGGTGGCAAGTCCGATGTTTATCACATCGTAGCCGCAACCCATCAAGGTTCCGCAAACCACGTTTTTAACCATTTCGCCAGAAATGCGGGCATCACGACCGACCACTATCTTTCCGCTACCATCCTGTCCTTTGCTTTTTGAGATGAACGTGACGTATGCCGTTACAAACTTGACAATGTCTAATGGATTGAGCGTATCGCCCGTCGGGCCTCCCACTGTTCCACGGATACCCGATATGGATTTAATAAGTGTCATAATCTTTGATTTTTGAAATAATGAATAATATCACCGGTCAGAGTCCACGCTCGTAAGTGATTTCATAATAACACGGATAGACATACTGAGTTGCTCTCGCATGTCCCTGTGTATGAGGAATAATAAGATTCACCTTTGCAATTTCCTCGTCCTCATTTGCTGGGCGCCCAATATTGATATAAGTGAGCGGCGTAAGCCATCCGGAAGGAACTGATGTCGTACTATAGGCAGAAACCATCCAACTTTCACCGCTGATAAACGATGCGGTAAAAGTTCCCAAAGTGTTGGTAACCGTCATTTTATCACAGAAACGTCGATAACTGATGGTGTTTGTATTCGCGACCAGTGAGTCGGTTTTAATGTTCCGCTCAGAGAAACGGCATAGGACCGTAGTGGTTTCACCCTCCTTTATCTTTTCACCACAACCCTTCCGGACAATCTGCATATAAACGCCTGAACTTGCGAAAAGCACATATTCGTTCTTTGAAACATCCGTGACATTGCCTTTCGAGAAAAACGTAGTTTCGCTGATGACGTTAATATTATTTTTTGCAATAAAAGCATTAATAGCATCCGATTCTGCTTCCTTCTGCTCAGCATAAGTTTCATAATTGCTGCATGAAGCAAGAAGCATGCAGAGCATGGAAAGTATACAAAAACAGCCTGTTGCTATATGTTTACCAATTTTCATTCTTAATGCGTATTAAAATATTTGCCTGCAAAGGTAGTAAAAAAATAGGGGTTGTGCCTCAAGCATTTGCCGATAATCACGTATCTTATTATTTTTTAACGGACTCAGAACTTAAGTTCGGCAATTGCACGTTGTACAACAAGCTCGGCTTCCTTAATTGTACAGTTCAACCTTCCTCCTGAAGCGTTTTGGTGTCCTCCGCCATTGAAATACTTCTGAGCTATTTTCGTACATGAGAAATCGTCAACACTTCGCAGACTTACCCAAACGAGCCTTTCATGTTCGGTATCCTCGCGCAATGAAATGCTCAATTTCACTCCCTTAATCTGGAGCGGAATATTTACCAATCCCTCGGCATCTCCCTTCATAAAATGGAATCTATAAAGGTCTTGCCGTGTAAGCACATAATAGGCAGCATGCTTTTCAGGCACCACTACCAATTTCTGATAGCACACATAGCCTAAAAGCCGCAAACGGGATTCTGAATAATTGTTATAGACGTTTCGGTAAATCTTGTCTTTATTAATGCCCTTGGTAAGCAACTGTGAGATGATGAAGAACAAGTCAGGGTCGTTTGAATTATAGGTGAATCCACCGGTATCGGTCATCATCCCACAATAAATACATACAGCATCCTGCTGAGTAAGTTGCTCAAAACCACCTATTTGCCAAATGATGCGAAACACCATTTCGCTGGTACTACTCATCTGGGGACGATTCACAAGCAGACCCGACTCGATGGTTGGTAACGGATGGTGATCGATGACAACACGAATGGCCGCACTTTCGGTAAGAGCCGTCTCCATATCACCCAAGCGATCCGTCTGGCCAAAATCTAGACAAAAGATCAAATCAGCCTCGGCCATAATTTGTTTAACCTTGTCTTGATGCTTGTCGAAGCGGACTATACCTTGTGTCCCAGGCAGCCACTGAAGGAAATCGGGAAACATGTCAGGAATACAGACAACAGGCTCCTTTCCCTTACTGCGCAGATATCCCGCCAAACCAAGCGAAGAACCTATGGCATCGCCGTCGGGATTACGATGGGCACAAATAACAATACGTTCAGACTCGCCTATCAAAGTCTGCAACTGCTCAACTTCGTTGACATTAAGAATATCAATATTCATACGGGGTGCAAAGATACAAAAAAAAACGATTAAGTGAGAAATTTATACAAAACGAATTTGACCGACGGTCAAAAAGAGCGTATCAGCTGTCACTCCTGAACAAAGTAACCGCTGATACGCTAACCTGTAGGAAAGGAAGATGCTATCAGAAAAGTTTCTCGGGATAAGTGCCGTCGTTGACGAGCGACTGTATGCGGTCAACAGTACCTTGACGGTCAGCTGCATAGGTAACACCAAACCACTTGGAAGTAGTGTCGAGCACCTGTACAGAAGCCGTTCCATCGTTGATGAGTTTGTTCACCATCAGCGGAATAAAGAACTCTGCCTTCAGATTCTCCATGTTCTTCGGATCACTGAGGAATTCCTTGAAATAAGCTTCGCTGTAGTCGAAATAGTCGGGAGTGAAACCCCACATGTTCATGCTTACTGGTGTTTTCTCATCAACGACCACCCAATTGCCCTGTTCGTCCTTGTAGCGGATTTCCTCATTGGCATCACCTGCACACGATCCATCCTCTGCACAACGCACAATCTCAGTACGCTCCACGACAGTTGTCAGGTTTCCATCGGCATCCTTCGAACAGATGCCACGGGCAACAGTACCATTCTCACTCAGCGTGTTTCCTACACGGAAACCTACCATAGCGTAGGTGTTCTTGGAACCTTCGGGCAATTCGGACAGGAATTTTCCAATCACCATGAAAGCGTCACGATTGTAGAAATCATCACAGTTGATTACACAGAAAGGCTCCTTGATGACATCCTTTCCCATCAACACAGCATGGTTTGTTCCCCATGGCTTAACGCGGCCTTCAGGTACGGAGAATCCTTTTGGCAAGGCATCGATACCCTGGAAGCAGAGTTCGCACTTAATCTTATCCTCATATTTGGAAAGTATCTGTGTTCGGAACTGCTCTTCAAAGTCTTTGCGGATTACCCAAACAACTTTGCCAAACCCTGCCTGGATGGCATCGTAAATAGAATAGTCCATGATTGTCTCACCATTGGGGCCCAGCCCATCAAGCTGTTTCAAACCACCATAACGGCTACCCATACCAGCAGCCAAAAGAAAAAGCGTTGGTTTCATATCTGCTTATTTTTATAAATTAATTGTTTATGAGTGCAAAGATAATTCATTTCCTTGAAACGCACAAGTTTTTCCAACAATAAAGTTATCATCAGAAAGGCATTCCCACTGCAAAATGTAGTGTCTGGTCACGTCCGAAAGTATCGGCATTAAAATAACCCGAACGGCCTGTTTCATAAGGCAAGTGAAGCCCAAGTCCCCAGTCAAGACGGAGGGTAATGAAACCTAGGTCATAACGCAAGCCTATGCCTGTGTTGAGTGCAATGTCGCTGCCCAACTTGTTGGTACGGATTTTTCCACGGTCAAAATAAGAAAAAACATCAACTAACTTGGCAAAAGACTCATCATCTAAAGGCTCTTCATCTTGAGGCGAATCGGAAGGCAACTCATTCTCAAGACTATCAAAAACGGTGTCAAGTAAATTTTTGTGCATCCATACATTACCTGCATCCAGAAATACTGCACCGTAAAGGTTACCAAACAAGCGGGGACGATATTCGATGTTGGCCACTGCCTTAATAGTTCCCATGCGAATGTAGCGCAACGTACGGTTGTCGATAGGATAATTGAAATCACCAGGACCTAAATATCGAGCAGGCCAACCACGCAGGCTGGTAGCACCTCCCACGTAGAAATACTCCGTGAAGGGTGCATCATCCATATAACTGTTGCCGTATGTGTACATTACACCAAGGTTAAGATGAGCCACCAAGGTGGAATATTCGTCCATACTCCATGTTTTCGTAAAATCAGTTTCCAGTTTCAAGAACTGCGAATATTGCGTCTTGTATAATTTCTTTCTTTTTTCGTTCCATTTCTTCCCTAAGGCCATCATGCCTAAAGAAGTCAAGTTACCAGCTTCAGAAAGGGTGGTTTCCCAAACAATGGGGTTACGATAGTTAGCCGGACTGGAGTAGGTATAAGTAAAGCGCATCTGAGGCACCAACTTGTCTTCCATCATCATGTTGATAAACTGCAACGAATCCCTTAACTTGTTAAATTCATCAGAAATACGGTTCTTGAACTGGTACTGTAAAGTTAGAGGGCTAAACTGGAAACGGCTAGTGGCTGATGTCTGCCACTTATAGGTCCACTCTGCCGCAATGGTATTCATGTTGAAATAACCTGGACGGTTAATCACATTGTTGCTGATGCGAGCCAGCGTGATGGGCGTCGTATAGAAACGGCGCCGGCGACGACGTTCTGTGCCTCGTCTGGGAAGCTCACGATTGCCTCCAAAGAAAGGAGCGACCAGACGGGGGAACTCCAAAGAAGTCTCGAACCCGTATTCATAATAGTTGTTATTGCCACCATTAAGCTGCCAAGCGTAAGAGCCGTGAAGGGCCACGTCAAACTTCTCGCCACCACGGAAGGCATTACGCTTTGAAAGACCTACCACCACCTCAGGCCCCAGCCTACCTACGCTACTTCCTGTTGCACGAGTCTCAATGTAGAAGTCATAAGGCTTTTCGAAAACACAGCTCAGTTTCAAGTCGAGTGTATCACAGGCAGGTGTGGAATCGCGTGGCGTAAACTGGAAGTCAACCATACTGTAGATACCCATTGCATTCACCTTCTCTATGGATTCCAAATGCC
Organism: Prevotella sp.; assembly: GCA_017428925.1. GTDB lineage: Bacteria > Bacteroidota > Bacteroidia > Bacteroidales > Bacteroidaceae > Prevotella. Next base: position 22,445 of record JAFRPY010000043.1, read on the forward strand.
GCTCATAGTTGTAAAGCTGCCGTGGACGCAACCGCAAATTGGAAAGCACCACTCGCGGACGGATAGGAGGACGCTTACCATTGAAGGCAATAGACAGATGGCGCAACTGACGAACGCTGTCGAGTTGTTCCCTCGTTCGTCGGCGGAACTCAACGTTTATCTTTCCAATATACCATTGGTGCCGGGCTGCTTCGGGAACATCAGCCGACATCTGGAAACGCAACTGCGCCTTGCCCGGAACAGCCAGCGTATCTGCCAGATAGTAGCTATATGACGGTTGGTAGAAATAATATCCGTTGGAGCGTAGCAAATAGGAAATGCGGTTGCGCTCTTCGTTGAGCGTAGTGACGTCGAGCGGGTCGCCACGATGTATCTTAGCATTATCAAGTGTCTGACTGATGAGCGTGTCGCAACCATAGGGGAATCCCAGATATGAGATGGAATCGAGTGTCCACAAATGTCCCATATTGACCGTATAGCCTATCTTTGCCTTCTTGGGATTTTTCAGTTGGACAATTTGGTAGGCCACATCACTATTGAAATATCCGTGGGAACGAAGCACAGAACGAGCCACCGTGGCACGTAGTTCTGGATTAACGCGACTCATCAGCACAGGCTCCTTACCAAAAGAGGAAGCCATCCACTTGCCGAAGCTCGTCTCCGAATCATGGTAGGCATTCCATATCAAGAGATTCATGGGGAGCGGAAAACGGAAACGAGAACTGCCAAACAAAGCACCGTTAGGAGCCGTTGCCAGTGAGGTTTCCATTTCTTCCTTCATATTATCGGCATGTTCGCAGGGTTCATAATTCTCATAGGTAATCTTGGTGAGTCCCGTATAGAGCTGGTCGCCATCGGGGACACCGGAAGTGGTGCTGCAAGCTGTCAGCAGAAGCCCACATGCCATTATGGATATGTATCTTTTCATTTTCTCCATTACTCACTTTCCTTTTTACTTGTACTCTCTACTGCTGAAGAATCAGCTGGTGCCAGCTGCCTGCTCCTCGTCATAGAAGAACTGGACGGCAAGCTCCGGCGTTCATCCTTAAACTTGAAAATGTCGCCCAATGTCTGGAGCGTGCGACGCCACGTGAAGCCTACGCCATATTGCTGAGTGTAGCCTTCCAGCCAGTCGTACACATTATTCTTATAGAATCCCGTTATGTATTTGTTGGCCGTATCGTCAAGACGGTATTCCAAGTCAAAATTATCAAAGAACGACTTGTTCTGGTCGTTGATTTCACTTCCCGAGCTTACCTTTCCGCCCACCGATACTTTCAGGCGGTTGTTCCAGAAACGCTTGGCAAATCTGAAAGAATAGTCCATGTGAGAGTTGCCAGCAGCATCCATCGAATTGTCAATACCCACAGAGAGGTCAAGAGTGCGCAGGGCTTTTCCCGTAATATTGTTTATCTGACTATTCAAGAATGCGCTCAAAGCTGAGTTCATGGAGAACGAATTGGTGTTGCCGTCAGCCATATACATACCCGTGGCAAGCAACGAAACCGCCAATTTGCCACGATGCTCGGCTCCCATGCTTTGCAACTCTTCCTGCAACTGCTGGTCTTCGGCATTCAAGATGAATTCCAGGCCCATGTCGTCAAGAGTCTTGGTGATGACCACGCCACACTCGAATGTCTTGCTCTCTCCTATTCCCTGGTCGTTCGAGACAGGAGCCTTCACGATTTCCGTAGCCGTAATGTTCAGCCTCGGATTCATCGGAGCACCCGTGAACTCAATATAGCTGCCTTCCTTGATGGTAAAGGTCTTCAGCGGAATGATGGGCAGCGAGTATTTCATCTCACCATTGTTAAGCGTGTACTTTCCTCGCAGCTGGAGTCCGTCCACATTATTATATTGCATGCGAAGCGTTCCACCACCCATGAGATCCACGTAGTTGGAATGGTCTGCATTCAGATAGGCCATGATATGTGCTCCACTTGAAACATCGATGGTCATGTCCATCTCAAATCCGTTAGGACTCGGACGACTGATGACAGTCGAAGTAGTATCGGTAAAGTCGGTGAACTTCACCAGTTCATCCATCTGATTATCGGTTGTCAACGGAGAATCTCGCAACACATAGCTCATGTCTGTCGTTGAAAGCACGTCCAGCCTTCCTCGCATGCGCAGCTTGTCGACATCTCCCCTCAAAGTAGTCAGGAGATTAACAAATCCCTTACCATAGGCAATGCTCTTGGGCGTTTCCTTCGCTTTGATTATCTGCACGTTGCGTCCAACCATGCGCATGTCCATTGCCATACGGTCAAGATCAGAGAAGTCCACCGTACCATTCACACGGATAGGATTATCATTATATGCATAGAGCAGATAGTCTTTCAACGTCAGGTGGCTGCCAACGATACGAACCGGCTCATTGCTGAAACGCAGAGCTATGCCATAAGGTTCACTTATCAGGTAGCAGCTGTCGAGATCGACTTGTCCATTCACCTGAGGCTCGTCAAGCGACCCTTTCACAGACAGGTCGCCCTCGGCATATCCCAAGAAGCCGATAATCTGGTCGGGGATGAAACCGTTGGCCAATGAAAGCGGCAGATGCTTCAGCGACAAAGTGGCGTCAAGGTCGCCCTTTCCCTTCGGATTGTAAGTTCCGGTTATGGTACCCACCTCAGCCTCGTCCTTAAAGAGAATTCCATCAACATAGTGCGTGCCGTCGCCCTTCGGAATATACACGAATTCTGATGAGAGATTGCCCATTGGATTGCGCTCGAAGGTGAGATTATTAATCGACATGGATGAAGACACCGTCATGTCGCTCTCATCCTTAATAATGTGGAAGTCGCCGTTCATGATGCCTGTGATGTCAGGAGCATAGGGCACCACCGACAGTACCTGTTCCAAATCGAAACGGTGAAGGCTCGCGGTGAGGTCCTGCAAGGCGTCTTGGTTATCGTCATTAGTATAAATCTGGATTCCTTGTCCATCGCTGGCCTGCAATTCCATCTTTGCCGAGATGCGTTTGTCGTTCCCCAGGAACAGATAGTTGTCTTCGTTCACCTTGAACTTCTTATAGCCCAGAATGGGGTCGTCGGTATTTAGGCGGGCCACTATTCCGCTGTCAAGCATCTCAGCCACAGCACCAAGCTTCACGCCAGTCCGTTCGCGTTCGTCAAATAGCGACAGGTTGATTCCCGCCCCGTTGTTGAGCACGTAGCCGTCAAACAGTGCATTGAACACATATTGAGGATGGCCGGGATTGTTCTGAATCTGTCCGTGATAGGTCATATTGGTACTGTCCGTCCTAATATAGAATCTCACGGTGTCGAGCAGAATGCTGTCGGCATTCAGTTTATTGATGGCCACATTGCCGTTAAGACCCGTTACGGGCGATGAAGTCAGGTCGATGTCGGCATCGCGGAAGGTGATTCCCTGCCGCTCAAGCATCTTAACAATGAAGTTGTTGCTGCCGGTCTTCATGTTGATGGTGGCCAAAGGCAACGTCTTTCGCAGGGCTGCCATGTCTATCTTCCGCTGCTTGAAATCTTGCTTCAGCTGACGTAGCATCCGGTTCGACTGACTCATCAGCTGTTTATACCCGCCACGCGCGTTGGCATTCAAGTGGAAGTCGCCACAATCCACCACGGCATGAGTGGTGTCGCGGCGCAAAAGCACATCGAGTGTCACGTCCTCGGGCCTGTAAACCCGTGAACTGTCGCGGATGGTGATGTCGCTCACATACCCTTGCACGCTGTAGTTGTCTTTCATGTCGGTGGCGATGTCAACGTGCAGACAGCTGCTCATGGTCAATGGCTGGTCAACAAGTCCCAGTTTCTGCAAGTCGGCATGCGCAAGGTCGGCTCCAATGGTGGCCTGAATGTTCTTTGTATTGGTCAGTCCGTCGATGGTTATCAGTCCATTCAGCAACGAGTTTCGGCTATCCACATTTGCATGAATACGTCCGTTGCTGATGTTGGCCGTTCCCTTCATTCCACTTAAGTCGTAGCCGGCAAAACGGAATTTGTTGATTTTAGCACTTGCCTGAAGACGTGTCTTCTTTGAGAAAATGTCTGTGCCGCTGCCCTTCAGCTGGACGTCGCCTGTGAATGGCCCTGCATCTAACGAAGGAACAAAATGACGGGGATTCAGATTAGTCGCCTTCAAATCGGCAGTATAAGTCATCGTCGAAGCATCAACATCCACGTCGCCACTGACTTTTCCGCCGCCTTCCGTTGCCGTAAACGTAGCTTGGTAACGATTTCCACGAGCTTTCACGAAACCATTCACGCCTATGCCACGAGGAATGTTCACACCATCCAATGTCCCCTTGGGAAGAAGCTCTGTCAGGAAACCGAGGTCGCCAGTCTTTCCGTTCAAGTCAACATCGGCAATCATATTGTCGGGATCTGTAGGATTAGTCACGAAGCCGCTGGCATGAAGATCAATGGCAGAAGGCAGTTTCACACTGAGACCATCGAACTTCACCTGCCGCATATTTCCTGAAACCACTCCTTTTACCGATAGCGGCTGGTTGGGCCATCGGCGGGCAAAGTTGCGGGGAGTCTTCCCCAGCACATGAATAAAGTCTTGCTTGCCAAACGAACCATCCACAGTAGCATGCAACTTGCCCGGATTATCATCGTCGAAAGTATTGAGGTCCATGGCCAAATGACCGTCCAAGCGGCTCTCCGAAGTGCGCATCTTCAGGTCAGAAACACGAAGGCGCTTCTCGTTCAGCTCAACGTCGCCCGACAACTCGCGCAACTCCACCCCACTCTTTTCCTTCATCGCAGCCTCACGCACATTCATTTGCAACGAATACGAGCCATCGCTGCCCGAGCCTTGTTGTGCAGAACCGTCTTTCGACGCCCCTCCCGACTTGAAGAATAGCGAGTCAATGCCTATGTTTATTTCATTTAATGAAAGATGGTTAAAATCCATTCCATCAGGAAGTTGTTGGGCGAACCTGTCGTCATACTTTAACTTTCCGTCTTTCCAATCGAACTGTTCTACTTTATACTCCCCCTTACCCAAAACGAACGAACCGTTCTTGACGGTTGTGTTTCCCAAATAAGCCTCCATATTAAGGGTGTCACCCGGCAGATACAAACGGACATTCGACTTGTTTACGCTAAGGTCATCGACAAGAATTCGCCACTTGTTGGTGCTCTCGGTGGTGTCAACTTGAGCCGTATCGCTCAGCGCAATGTCCAGGTTGGCACCCTCAAGCCGAGCGGAATTAACGCGCAATTGCTCGCCCTTCAAATCAATCCCATGACTCTCTATCGCGAGTTTACCAACCGTTCCTTTAACCTGTGTGTCGGAGATAAACTCGACGGTGTTCAGCTTCACATCGTTCAGTTCAAGTTTGTCCACTTCCACCTGTCCGCGAAAAAGCGGTTTCAGCTGAACGTCAACCACCATTTTCCCGATATCTGCAACGGTATCCCTCTGAATGATTTCCCCGTTAGAAGGGTCTGAATGGGGCTTGATCACACGCACGCCTTCCACGCCTAAGTTCAGCGGAAACTCCAGATTCACGTGCTCCACGTTAATCTCCATTCCCGTTTTCTCCGACGCAATAGCAGCCACGCGCTTCACCGCCCAGTTCTGAACAGGGGGGAAGTAAAGCAGCGCTGCCAACAAAAAGAACAGCAGCACGGGAACCCCGACGGCTATTCCCAACCACTTCAATGCGCGTTTCATTCTCTCACTAACATTGCAAATTCCTTGCAAAGATACGATTTAGCGAGGACAATGCAAAATAAAAAACATTTTATTTTCATTGTTGAGCGATAGTATCTTATTTAAAGATACGCATTAGTGAGCACAAAAGCAAAAAAGAACTTGTTTTTTTTTGTTTTGTCGAACGAGAGTGTCTTCATCGCCGATTATTAATCTTTCATCAAATAAAATGGAAAAATCCCGACAACGCACTTTTCCAATCTGGAAAACGAAATCAAGAAAAAGACCTTCCAAACGATGAAAAAAAACGAAATAAATAGTGGAAACAAAGCAATCAAAGTCTGATTGAACTCAAATTAAAGTCCATTTGCTCTTCAAATAGACTTTGGAAAGACTTCATTTAAAGTGTGGAAACAGCCTTTCCACAGTTCAAAAGGCTTCCTTCCGCTGAGCGGAAAGTTCTCAAAACGACTTCAAATTTGGAACGATTTCCGTAAAACTCTGTTTATCAAAAACTTACGAAAACTACTCAAAACTCGCGTATTTGCGACCAACTTACCATTCCGTGAGAAATACGCGAAATTTACCCCCTGAAATTCAGAATATTTTTAACAATACTATTCAACAGCTGAACCACCCGGCGAAGCAGGACAAATGGCACGCCAGAGATTGTCGTCGGGCAACGGTGCCTCAACACATATATTCTTCTTGCTGACCGGATGAATAAACTCCACTCTACGGGCCAACAACGAAATGCTCCCATCCCCGTTGCTCCGCTTGGCACCATACTTCAAATCACCTTTTATCGGGCAGCCGATGGCAGCCAGCTGGCAACGAATCTGGTGGTGGCGTCCCGTCAACAAGTTCACTTCAATCAGCGTATAACGCTCCGTGGCGCCAATCACTTTGTAGTTCAATACGGCTTTCTTCGAATGCGGACGTTCGCGGTCGTAGGCATAACTCTTGTTCTGCTTCTCGTTGCGCACTATCCAATGAATGAGCGTTCCCTCCTCATTCCTCTCTCCTCTCTCCTCTTTCCTCTCTCCTCTCTCCTCAACAATCGCCCAATAGGTCTTATGCACTTCGTTGTTGCGAAACATATCATTCATCCGCGCCAAAGCCTTCGACGTACGGGCAAAGACAACCAATCCGCTGACAGGACGGTCCAGACGATGCACCACACCGAGGAACACTTCGCCCGGTTTGGCATACTTCTCCTTGATATACGCCTTCACATCTTCCGACAGCGGAATGTCACCCGTTTTGTCGCCCTGCACAATCTCACCGCTCTCCTTATTGACGATGATGATATGATTGTCTTCATAAACCACTTGCATATTCTGTTTCTTTATTCTTCGGCAAAGATACAAAAAATTCCCCGAATCCGTCGATGATTCGGGGAAAATATGCTTTGGATAATCTCAGAATCTGCTCTTTTCATCTTCACCGGCACCCGTTCCGCGATACTTCGAGCGCTTCTGGTTGAAATTGTAGGTCAAGGTAGCGATGATGCGGCGCGAGCAAGCCCAGTTATCTTTCTCCGTCTCCACGCAATTTCCATAGTTGACCCACCGTTCGCGGTTGCTGTAGAAGAGGTCTTTTACATCGACATTCAGTACCCACCGGCCATTGGCGAAAGCCTTGTAGAAAATCAGGTCAGCGAAGACAGTACTCTTCCTCTCTATCGTTTCAGCACTATATCGAGGATATCCAGACAGGTTTAAGCCAATGAAAGACGTCTTGCCAAGCAAGAACCGATTCTGCAGCCGCACATAGACCATAGGTTTCTGCAGGTCGTGGATAATGCCGTAAGCAGCGGCATCAAAGAACTGTTTACGCACCATCAAGGTGTACTGGGGCTGGTAGAATCCGAATTTAGGTGCAGCCACCATTGAGGCAGAAAGGTATTCCATCCGGCTGACGTTCTCCCATTTTGTATAGTCAATAGGCTGCCCGTTATACAGGGTGGACAATTGCATGATGCGGTTGTCCTGATAGCTGTATTCCGCCCGAAAGTTGAACCAGGAATAGACAACGTTGAGTGCCACATTGTGGTTGAACTGCGGCTGCACATAGAGGTTGCCGCCCTCATAGAGGTATCGGCTGTCGTATTGCAGATGGCGGGTAAGTGCATTGTACGACGGTCGCCTGACGCGCTGGTTGTAGCTTAGTTCTACGCCCCACATTTGTTTTTTCCAACTGATGCTCACGTTGGGAAACAGCTGGTCGTAGGTGCGGCTGGCCTCTTCATCACGCTTGCCGAAAACATCGTAGTTGTTAGCCACATGCTCGTATCGCAGCCCAGCATTGAGAATGAAGGTCTTGCCGAGGGGCAGACTGTAGTCGGCAAACAATGCGAGGTGGTTTTCACGCACTTCATTGTCAGTCGATGGTATCTGCTCAAAATTGCTATAATAGAGGCTGTGTATCTTTGTATGCGAAACTTCCGAGCCGAATTCGAATTGTCCGCCAACAAAGGGGTAGCCCACGACGAGCTTGCCAGCTAACAGACGTTTGCGGTTACTGCTCTCTGTCTTCACGTTTCTAACTTCTAAACCGGTGCTTATCTCTGTCACATCTTGCTCCACTCCGTCCTTATCCCAGAAGCAGGTGCCGTCGAAGTTGACGGTCAGTTTTCCAAATGTGCCAGCGTAGTAGGCATCAAGCGAATGGTTGGGGCCGCTAACATGAGATTGCGCTTGGCTGGCATTTATTACAGGTTCCTGCACACCATTCTTTATGAATGATTCTGTGTCGTCTATGTCCCAATAGGCGTTGAACAACTTGTCTACCTGATAGGACAGACCAAGGGAGTGGTTATCGCTGAAGTCGTAGCTGAAACCAGCCTTGCAAGTGGCGATTTGGTCTCTGCCGTACATGTTTGCTACCTGTCTTGCCTCAACCTGATCCTGTCCAGCTACGATGTTATAAGTCAGGTGGTTTTCCTGCTTATCACAGTAATTGCCGTAAGTCAGTAATGCAAATGTCTCCAGTCCTCCCTGCCGGTAGGTCAGCTGTGCTTGCTGTTCTCCCATCCACTCAGAATTGTATAAAGCCATAGTAGAGGAACGGAAACTGAGTCCTTCATTCAGCCGGCGGATGGTCTTGATGCGGATGACGGCCTCGACGGTAGCATCGTATTGTGCTCCAGGATTGGAAATGATTTCGATGCTTTTGATATCTGTTGACTTCAGTTCGCTTAGTTCGCTCATGTCGCGAACTTTCTTGCTGTTGATGTAAACCTCTGGCTCTCCCTTTGCCAGCATTTCAATCTTTCCATCCTTGACGCTAATCAAAGGCAGTTCACCAATTACGCTTAGTGCCGACCCCATATTGGCCAACAGCGTTCCGGATACGTTGACATTCATGCCACCGGAAGTCAGCTTATACTGGGGCCTTATACCCTTAATGGTAACATTATTGATGGTATAGGCTTCGGGCTGCAATCGTACGGTTCCCATGCTCTCGCTGGTGCACAGCCGATAAACAGTTTTGTAGCCAATATAGGAAATACGGACAATAACTTTTTCTTGTTCGTAAGGCACAACGAACTGACCAGCCTCATTACTGACTCCACCCGAGAGAATAGTGGAGTCAGTAGGATTGAGGATGGCCACATTGGCAAAAGCCACCGGCTGGCTATGCTCATCGACGATGGTTCCCGTCAGGTGGCGGTCAGTCTTGTAGGTACACTCAACGAAATACTTTTCTTCATCCCTTTCGATACGAACGGGATAGAGTCCAATCACCATCTGAAGTGCTTCGTCGATATTTTTGTTCTTGAAAGAACAAGTCACGGTAAAATCTTCCAAGTCGTTGTAAACGAAGGAAATATCATGGTTTGTTGAGACTGCATTAAGGTCTTCCAGCACTTTCGAGAGTGACTGCTCGTGATAGCTGCGGCTTATCTTCTGCGCCTGCGCGATGTTAGCAATTATGCACAACAATAGCAGTATATATAGTCTTTTCATAATGTTGTTGTTTGAAGGATTAGGGGTTCACGATCAGTTTGTCGCCCTCGATGGCAAGGTCCACTTTCTCAAAGTGGTTAAGATCGCTGATCACGCTCTCAAGGCCATCATTCCTATTCCACTTGTAGTATAGGCGCAGGTCATGAGCCTTCGTGCTCTGGTTTTCTACCACCTTATTATAATAGGTGGCCATTTCGTTTACCATTTCGTCGAGAGGTGTGTTGGAGAAGATGCGGATAGTGTCGGCTGAAGTCTCAACTGATTCCTCCAATGGAGGGGCTGTCTGGTTGCCTGAAACGCCGGACGATTGGGTTGTCATCTCAACATCCCCTCCCTCGGAGGGGCTTGGGGAGGCTCCCCACCATTGTATTGCAGCATAGGAGATACCAGAAAGCATCAAGATGCCTACGATTGTGGCGGCAATCTTCCTCCAGTCCCATAAACGCTGCTTAGGGGCAAAGTACTTGGATTCGAACTTCTGCCATTCTTCGTCAATTATCTTCGAAGTATCTACTTCTTCGTTGGCATACATTTGCCTGAGTAATTGTTCAAGATTGTCATTTGATTCCATAGTCTGATGAATTAAAATGATTCCTTAATTGCTTGAGCGATTGCGACAAATGGTTATAGACGGTTACTTCGCTGACTTTCAGTTCCTCGGCTATCTCGCGGTACTTTAGTCCCTGTTGATAGCGTAGGCGGAGTATCTGTTGCGCCAGTTCGGAAAAATGTTCGTCGATGTAGCTGTGAAGGGCTTGAAGGAGTTCCTGCTGTGGGTTACATGCTGTGGTTTGCATCTCAACCTTAATGGTTTGTTGCACTTGCTGCGTCTTCTGTTTGTGCACCAACAGATTGATACAGCGATTGCGGACACTGGTCAGGAGAAAACCTTGCAGCGTGTCTGAGCGCAAGTCTAAGCCGCTGCTTAACAAATGGGCGAACACGTCGCTCACCACGTCTTTGCTCTCTGCATCGTCGCCGAGCATCCTGCGGGCCAGCCTGAACATCCCGTCGTAATGACGTCGGAAAATGGTTTCAAACTCTTGTTTGTCTGTCATCTGTCGCTTACTCTTTTTACTCTATATACAATCAAACGGCTGTTTTTCCTAAGCAAAAGTAAAAAAAATCCCTGAATCCGTATCAGATTCAGGGATTTTTCCATCAACTTTCTGCTTAAAGTCGGCTCTTCTCCTCGTTACCTGCACCTGTGCCGCGGTACTTCGAACCAGCAGCGTTGAAGTTGTAGCTCAGCGTAAGTCCCACCTGCTGTGTATAACTATAGATAATCTGGGCTGTCTTGCCGATGGCATAATAAGTGGTAATCTTTGTCCTGGCCGTACGGAAGATGTCGTTGGCATACAAGACACCCGTCAGCCGTCCCTTCCAAAAGGTCTTCTGAACGCGGGCATTCATGATGAAGTTGCTGTTGCGATACATGAATCCCCAGTGGTTGCTGCCTGTATAGCTGGCTTGTACCAGTGCTTTAGTGGTAGGATTGATGATGAACCAACTCTTCAGGTCGAAACTGAATTCGGGCTTGTTCAGTTTCTCTGGCGCACCGTAAGCCTCGGCATCGAACATCTGCTGATAGTAATGCAGCGTGGCGGTGGGCTGCCAGAATCCGAATTTCGGCGAGACTACGAGGGTGGCATAGACACGATCCTGGTAGTCGAAGTTGGTTGGCCTGAAAATACCAATCTCGTTTTCCTCATCATATACTTGGCCAATATGGGTGAAGAAATCATTCTCGCGGGTAAAGCCTGCAACAAATGTCAGCCATGAATAGGTCAGGTTAAGGTCGATGCTCTGGCGTACCGACGGGCGTAACAGCGGGTTACCACCCTCATAGAGCATACGGCTATCGTATATGACAATCGAACTCAACATATTATATGGAGGACGAGTGATACGCTTACTATAACTCAACTGCGCGCCCCACTTGCCTTTCCGCCAAGCTACCGAGAGGTTGGGGAACCAATCGTTATAGGTGCGACTGGGCTCCGGCTGCCAGATGCCAAACGATAAATAATCAGCCGATACGTGTTCATAGCGCAGTCCTGCATTCAGGCGCCACTCGCCCAGCATCATCTCGTATTCGGCAAAACCGGCAATATTCTTTTCTTTCATCTCATTGTCGGCCTCTGGTATGATGTTCTCCTGGTTGAAGTTGTTGCCGTGGCTTTGTGTGGATGTAACCTCCGAACCGCCACTCAATTCCCCTTTCCAGACAGGATAAGTAAGTACCAACTTGCCTGCTGCCATCGTTTTTTTCTCCGAGTTGACGGTAGTGATTGGGCGGTCGCCTAATTCCTTACTATACTCCTGCTGGTTAAGCCGGTCCTCCGATTCGCGTCTTAGTAAGGTGGCGTTCAGGTCGATACCCAGTTTACCCACCTTACCGATATAGTATGTATTCAGTTCCCAGACCGGTTTATCGGGTACATCGTCTGCCGTTTCTAGAACGATGTCGCCGTAAAATGCCCCGTTTTTCTGATAATTTTGGTTCATTCTGGTCTGCATGTGCCCAAACACGCTTTTCTGCGACGAGTAACTAACCCCCGCGGAATGGTCTGCGCTGAAATCGTAGCTCAGGCCTGCCTTGCAGTGAAACGTTGCCCATCGGCTTCTCAGGGGTAAATCTGCATGGATGTCAAACAGGTCGTTGCTGATGTGCAGCTGCTGGTCTAAGTTCTGGTCGTTGCTGAAATGTTCCCAGTCGAACGCCACGTTGGCAAAGGCCTCCAGTCCGCCAGTACGGTACTTCAGCGTCAGGTCGTCGTAGTTGTTCCAGTGATTGTTGCGCCACGTCTGGCTGGTAGCCGTCAGACTGAAGCCGTCGCCCTGAGACTTCAGCGTCTTGATGCGAATTACGGCATTAACCTCGGCATTGTATCGGGCACCAGGGGAAGTAATCACATCAACGCTCTTGATGTCTGAAGACTTCAGCTGCTTCAGGTCACCCATATTGCGCAGCTTTTTATTATTGATATAGATCTCGGGCTCACCTTTGGCAAGTACTTCGAACTTACCGTCGCGCCCCTGTACAAGCGGAACCATTGAGAGCAGGTCGTCGGCTGTGCCTACATCTTGGAGGATGCTGTGCTGCACGTCCACCGTCATGCCGCCCGTTGTCATCTTATATTGTGGAATCTCGCCCTTTACGGTGACGCCGTTCAAGGTATAGGTCTCTGGATGAAGGGTGATGATACCGATATTCCCCACGTTGACCTTTCGCGTGACGGTCTTATAGCCGACGTAGGATATCTTTGCAATCACACTTCGCGCCTGGCAGGGAATCACGAAGTCGCCATTCTCATTGCTCACGCTGCCGTTTATAAAAACAGAATCCTGTTCGGCATGCAATGTGATATTGGCGAATTCAACAGGTTTTCCTTTATCATCGATGACTCTTCCGACGACTTTTGCACGCTCTTTTTGTGTACATTCCACGAAAATACGGTTTTCATCGTAAGTCACCTTCATCGGGTAAAAACCTATGACTTCACGAATGGCATCTTCAAGGGAAAGATTGCGGAAATGGCAGGTAACGGAAAAGTCCTCCAACTCGTCGTAGATGAAATAAATGGTTTTGTCGTCGGTAGCTGTATTGAGGTCTTCAAGTACTTTCGAGAGCGATTGGTTCTGATAGTCGCGAGTAATTTTCTTTCCTGAAAAACCGTCGGTCATCCGTGGCCCTTGGGCTTGCAGCGACATGAAGCCCGTTAAGAACAGGCATGTAAGTATTATGGATTTCATTGTTAATCAATTTTTAAAAAGGAACTTACTCAATGATCATCTGTGTGTCCTTGAGTGTGATATGGATTCTCTCAAACTTGTTGAACATCTCGACAGTCGCTTCGACCGGCATGGATTTATCCCACGTGAAGTAGAGACGGATATGCTTGACATCGTCACGTTTATAGACGGTCTCATAATGATAATAAGCTGCGACCTCCTTCAGGATATTTACAAGTTCAGCATCTTCGAAGACAACTGGTTTCAACAGCGTACTGTCCTGTGCGGCAAGCTGGGATTGGGGATTGGAAAGAGATGAGTTAGCTGTATTGCCAACTTTTTCAACTTGCGATGGTGATTGGTCAAAGATACTGTTACGTACATAATGTATGGCGGCATACGTGATGCCAGAAAACAACAGAACTCCAATGAAAATTGCAGCAATCTTGAATAATTTGGAAGGTTGTGTGTTGTGTGTGTTACACTCAACATTATCAAATTGTTTCGCCTCAAACATGGCATCTGTTGCCCGTACCATCTGTTCATACAGCTGACGGCATTCCTTGTCAGCCATCATCTGGAGGATTTCTTCTTCGGTGTAGCGCTCGGGGTGCTCCTGCATCTCCAACAGCCGCTTAAGTTTTTCTTCCTGTGTCATGGGTTGAATCGGTTTTTAAGTTTTGTAATTGCCTGAGAGAGATGCTTATAGACGGCAGCTTCGCTGATGCCTAACATCGAGGCGATTTCGCGGTATTTCTTCTTTTCCGCGTAATGTAGTTGAAACACCCGCTTGGTTTGAGGTGTTAATTCTGTCTGGATAAACTGTTGGTATTCACGGTACTGACGGTCCTCTTCGCCCCAAGTGTCGACATCCTCGTCATCGAGAGGCAACGCCCGTCGCATGCGTTCTTGCAGTTTCATCCGTTTCAGACGATTCAGACACTCGAATCGCACACTGCTCCTGACATAGGCCAACAATTTCTCACCCTCAGGTAAGATGTCAACTGTCATCAGCCGGACCATCACGTCGCTTACGGCATCACGAGCGTCCTCGTCATCGTGCAACATAATGGCGGCCTTGCGCAGCAGCTCTTCGTAGTGTATGCGGTATAAATCCGCCATTGCCTGTTTTCTCTCTAACATTCTTTTTTCTGTCTTTTACTTATAAGACAATCGGGAAACCTGTTTCCCAACCCCTAAACAAAAGAATCTTTTGCAAAAATACAAAAAAATCCCCGAATCCATTGAATTCGGGGAGTATCGGTTGTAAATGATTCAACATCCTACATGTTCATTCCACCATCAACCTGGATAACCTGACCGCTGACATAGCTGGAAAGGTCGCTAGCCAGATAGACTGCCGTGTTGGCGATGTCTTCCACCTGTCCGCCACGGCGAAGAGGAATCTTCTTCTTCCACTCTTCACGGATTTCGTCGGAAAGTTGTGCGGTCATAGCTGTCTCGATGAATCCCGGGGCGATGGCATTCGCACGAATGCCCTTGGGTCCCATCTCTTGTGCAATAGACTTAGCCAGGGCGATGAGTCCAGCCTTAGATGCGGCATAGTTTGCCTGACCTGCGTTGCCATGAACACCAACAACAGAAGCCATGTTGATGATTGAACCGCCGCGCTGGCGCATCATCACAGGAATACAAGCGTGGATAAAATTGAATGCGCTCTTCAGGTTAACGGCAATCACAGCATCCCACTGCTGCTCGGTCATGCGAAGCATCAAGCCGTCTTTCGTAATACCGGCATTGTTGACCAGAATGTCAATTGAACCAAACTCCTCCTTCACCTGCTTTACCACTTCCTCAGTCTGAGCAAAATCAGCAGCATTTGAGGCATAACTCTTGGCCTTCACACCCTTGGCAGCAATCTCTGCCTCGGTCTCTTCATTCACGGCGAGGTCGGTAAATGCAATGTTAGCACCTTCTTCTGCAAATTTCAGCGCGATAGCTTTTCCGATACCGCGAGCTGCACCTGTAATAAGTGCAGTCTTTCCACTTAATAATCCCATTTCATTTATTGTTTTAAAGAATATTTCTATGATAACGTTTCTGTATGCTAATTATTTTATCCCATTCTTGCCAAGTGCGCCATAAACAAACTTTGCTACAAGCGGTTTACTTGTCTCTGGCGTCATTCCGTGCCCTAAGCGTCCATAAATATATGGAACTTCAAGACCTTTAATACAATAATGTGTAATATCGGCAACAAGTTCTACACTGTCAATATCGAACTCACCACTTTCCTTACCCTCTGAATATACCTTACGGAACAGTTCTATTTCGTCTTCATCAAAATTCTTGCGAACCTTCTCCACCATCCATATATTACGGAAGAAGGCTGCACGAAGATTACCATTACGCATCACTGTCTCCTTAATCATGTTCAAGTGGGTATAAATCAGTTCTATCACTTTGTCCTGTGGACTGATTTTGCGAGCTGCCACCTCATCCATCTTGTCGGAAAGCCTTTCCAACTCACTTTCAATCACAGCATAATAAACATCTTCCTTACTCTTGAAATAAGTGTAAAGCGTGCGCCGCCCCTTTCCTGAAAGAAGGGCGATGTCATTCATTGTTGTATTCTCGAAGCCGTTCTTAGCAAACAGCTGTCGGGCAACATCCACAAGTTTCTGTCTTGTTTTAGATATAGACATATTCAACCTCCCGTTTTGCACATTAATGTTTACGTGTGCAAAATTAGACGTTTTATTTGAAAACGCCAAATAAAAAATGGAAAAGTAACAAATATTATACGTAAAAGAGAACATTTATAACCCAAAATAGAAAAATCACACTGTATCTTTAGCTCAAGTTGCAATAAAAAACGGTTTTTATTTGGTTTATTTAAAAAAAAGTAGTACCTTTGCATCCGCAAATGAGCAATAGCTCATATAAAGAATATCGCGGAGTGGAGCAGTTGGTAGCTCGCCAGGCTCATAACCTGGAGGTCGCATGTTCGAGTCCTGCCTCCGCAACCAAGAAAACGATAACCCTGTCTGTAAAGGCGGGGTTTCGTATTCTGAGAGGGAAACGCTCGGACAGTCTTCGGGCACATTATTAACAATTGCTGTTGACGAAAGTGGCAGCAATAAAAAAATAATGGCACGCCAATTCCAAAATTCTCGCGCGGTAAATAATATGTTGTTGTTTACCCCACCTACCTTCCACAAGGGAAAGGAACCCTACATCTCTTTTTCTGCTTATGATCCCGCAACCGGAAGACGGAAGCGAAAGAAGTACATGCTCACCCGGTTTGCACCCGGACGCGAACGTGATTTTGCCGCTGCCCAAATCACGGCCAACATCTACAACCGGCTGATCCAGGGCTGGAACCCGTGGACGGAGAATGATAATATCCGCGGACACGTTCCCATCACGGATGTACTTGACCGCTACGAGAAATACATTAACCAGATGGAAAGGAAGGGTTCGCTGAAGCACAAGACATGGCTTGACTATTCATCGAGGCTGCGCATTCTAAAATACTACATGGAGACTAATCGCATAGACATTACCTACTGCTATCAGCTGAACATCACCTTCTTCGTGGACTTCCTGGACTACGTGCTGCTGGACCGCGACGACACGGCGAGAACCAGGAACAATCACCGCACATGGCTGTCAACTCTCTGCACGTGGCTCGTACAGCATTCGTACATGGCTGCCAATCCGATAGCAAACATTCCCATGCTGAGAGAAGACGAGAAATTCCGGCAGCCCCTCTCACCCACCGACCTGCATCTGCTGAAGGCGCATCTGGAGCGGACAAACAAGCATTATCTGCTGGCGGTTTATTTCATGTACTATACCGCAATACGCCCTTCCGAACTGGTGCACTTGCGTATCAGGGACATTGACGTGAAATCACAGACCATCTATGTATATGGTGCGCACTCGAAAAACAGGAGGGGCGAGCCGGTCATCCTGAACGACAGGATCCTGAGGCTGATGATTGAACTGGAAACCTTCAGTCACCATGGTGGCTGTTTCATCTTCGGTCCCGGTTTTATGCCGGGTGAGCAGCAGGGTTATGCGGCCATGTTCCGGAACGAGTGGTTCCGGCTGAGGGAGCGCCTTGGTTTCCCGAAGAGTTACCAGTTCTATTCGCTGAAGGACTCGGGGCTTCGTGACCTCGTGAAGGCCGAGGGTGCACAAGCTGCCCGCGACCAGGCACGCCACCGGGACGTAAGTACCACGAACAAATACCTGCAGGGACGTGACAAGGTGCTCAATGAGGGAACCAAGCACTTCGAAGGAGAACTATAATATTATAAATGTACGCGCGCGAAGGGGATGGGCGAGTAATGCTGACGGGCAACACCCTACCCTATCTCGAAGAACTCTCCGCTCTTGATTCTCGACACCTCCCCACTGGCTACCTCTACTTCTATCTTTGAAGCCAGATAGCGCTTGTTGTTGAAACTGTAGATTTTCGTCGGATCCGGCAAACCGTCACAGAGGAACCTAATGTGATGTGAAAAGTTTCCGTTGATTGCATAATTGTTCTGGTGTAATTGCCCCAGATACGTAAAGCCGTTGCCCAGGCTGTTCAGCGAGAGCGACCATGCAGGCCCTTGCGGATAAAGCCAGCCATCCGTGTTGCATTCCGGCATACATATATATAATGGATATACCACCGGAGGAGCTTGTGTGACCTCATAATACATCCCGCACACAAAGAAGACTTCCATACGTTCGCTCTCACTGTCTTCGTGTTTGTCCAAGCCACCGCCTTCGAGTATATCCTGAATGGGTGAGTAGTCGTCGAGGTCGGCCTTGTCGTTGTCTGTCGAAGGCATAGTAACCCACCACTTCTTGTCTTCGTATGCCCATCCATTGTACCAAGTGCCATATCGCATTGGAGCCGGAACGATGTTCAGTTCGACGGTGTTGCCGGAATCAACGTCTCGTTTTAGTCTTGTAAAGCAGCCAGCCCATCTATACACGTAATTGCCTTCGGGTGAAACGCTTTGCTCTGCATCAGGAATTTCTTCCTCCTCGGCTACGTAATGAACGTAGAAGTATCCTCGAAAACAATGGTAAATGGTCTTCTCTGCGGTTGCCCTTGTTATGGTGCCTATTAACAGTCCTTCCGTAACCTCAGCCACATTGTCTACTTCCTGTACGTTATAGACATCGAACACCTCATCTGGAATATCTTCTATACCATACCTCTCTCCGCTGTCGCGCAGGTTGAACCTCAGGTTGGAAGACGCATAGTATTCCAGCCCGTCCTCATCGTATTCGCTGGTAAATTCATCCAGGCACTCATAGTTGACAGTGTCGTTTTGCCGGACTGCATTGACTGGAACCACCCTGACCGTCTTGCTGCCTTCGTCGAAGATCAGCGACACGTTGAAGAACTTGCGGAACTCATCGAGGAAGGTTGATATTTTCCAGTGAGGCAGGGCCATTTTTATTTTCTCCGTACGCACTGCACTGGCAATGTATATTTTGTTCCATGGTTCGGTATCAATATAAGTCAGGTCAGCGGTATATCCCATTCTCGCCACGACCTGTCTGAAGACATAAAGCAGGTTGGGCTGCACGGCAGTACGCTTTATCTGCATCGTTCCTATTGTACCGTTAATCTTCATCCTATACACCATGTTGACACTTTCATCGGCTGATTCGTCAAAGATTGTGCAAAAACAATACTTTCCCACTTCGCCGACAAAACCCTTGGCAAGCATTTCCCTTTCAATGTTCGACTCATTTTCGTAGTCTGATCGAGGATAATCAAACACTTCATCGCAATTCATATTACGATGTCTTCCTTCAACTTCCGGATAGTCTATCTCATCAATATACTTGGTATCGTAATATTCAGAATATTTCACGCCATAATTACCGGCCACGAACTGGAGTTTTACCGCTGTTTCTGTGTAGGATGTCACGTGTGCTTTCCCTTTCAACAACAGACGATTATCCACATAAATAAAACAGTCGTCGAAGGTCCGGTTTTTTTTCGACACGTCGAGGCGGTTGACAGGACCGAACACCTTTAGGTTCTCCGGGTCGGAGAGCGGAAAACTAACATCCAGCGTGTAGTCGGTACCCGTCTTGATGAAAGGATTCTCCCTGGTTACCTTCAGCTGCTGGCTGTCGGTATAGACCTCATTATCATCTACAATGACTCTTATCATGATCTTTTGCCAATTAATCGTTCATACTGTTTTATTTTCCGATAGGTTCCCTGTTCTCCGTCGATGATGGAATAGGCCGGGATGCCTTCATCCAGCCGGGCGTTCAAACGGTCGATACTATCACGCAACTCGGAATTGTCTGTCTGCACGTTTACCGTAGGTGCGGATACGATTGTCTGGGGTACGCTACCCACTGCGCCCATGGAGCGTGACACGTCCTGAGCTGTCAGACTCCCTACTGTATTGTTGCGCTGCGCCTGATCAAGGAAGTTGAGAAACGGCAGGATAGCCGGGTTCTGCACAGCCTGATGGTTAGCCACAAACTCCCCTTCATGCACCACACCGGCCTCTTTCCTGTATCGCTTACCACCAGTGAAACCTCCTTCGTAGTAGCCTTCACTGGCAGCCTGTTCCTGGGCTTTCTTGGCTGTTGCCAACTGTATGGCGCCACTGGCAGCAACCAGAGCTGTAAGCGGGATGGCCATCGGATAACCAGGACTTGCCCACAACCTTGCAATGCCCACCGCAGTGTCGGCTATAATCTGGAACACTTTCATTTGGAATTCCTTCTCGGCATACTTCTTCTTGATGGCATTTATCTCTTTCTGTCGTTTTTTCTCAAGCTTCGTCGTATCCTTGCCTGCCTTCTGCGCAGCTGCAATCTGCTTCTGGTATTTCGCCTCTACGGCATTGATTTCCTGCTGTTGCATAGCAGAGTAAAGGGAGGATAAGTCACCCATAAGCTGAGTGGCTTGCTGCATGAACATCTCTCGGATTTCCTGCCTACGGCTTTCGGCTTCCTGCTCCACCTCGGTCTTTCGCTGTTGATAGTCCTCATAGGAGAGCAGTCCCTGATCGAGCATAGCTTGTAAGAGTTGCAGCTGCTCGTTTGGATTGTCGGTAAGTTTAATACTTTTTTCGTAGGCTCCTCGCATCTGGTCAAAGAATTTCTTGCGGTCGTTTTCTGCCTGTTTTTCCGCTTCTTTTTGTTTAGCTAAGTGTTCTTTTTGTGCAGCCTCTTCTTCGCGGTTACGGCGGTTTGTCTCGCTGATAATCAAATCAAGCATCGAGTTCTGGGCATCAGTAGTATCCTGACCATACTGTTGCTGTAGGGCAATCTTATCCTTATAGTAGGTCATGTCGCTGGCCAACATCTGCTGCTGGTATTCCTTTTCGGTAATGACTTGGTAGGCAAACTGTTCCTTTAACAACGTGTTGCGGCGCTTGTGGGCAGCTTCGAGTTGTTTAAATTCTTCTTCATATTTTGTATCCCCGGTGTTGACTGAAGAGGAACCGCCGCCACCTCCTTTTGGCGTAGCGGTTGGTGTTGGAGTGACTTGCGGAGTCGGTGTACCACCTGTAAGGATGTTGGTATAGGCTGTACCTACATCCTTATGCTGTTGCAAATACTTGTTGATTTCCTTCTCGCGCCCTACCTGAATATCGTATTCCTTCTGGGCATTTTCCTCCGCCTTACGTTGGATTTGCAGTTCTATGCGTTTTTGTCGTCCGGCTTTCTGATAACGACTTAAAACAAACCGCTCACCATTGTCCCCATATACGACCTCCTCTGTCGCATTGTATACTTCTGGCCTGCGTGCAATCTCAGCGTTTACGGCCCTTACGTTGTTTTTCTTCCGTTGTAACTTCTGCCAGGCATCAAATTTATCTCCCTGAATCTTCCGCATCTTGTCATAGAGCGCTTGTGCCATGGCAAGATCGTTCAATTTGTTGATATGTTTCTCAATGGCCGTAGCATTCTGCTCATGCAACACGCCTTCAGAAGTTAATGTGGCATGATAACCAGGAACGATTTTCTGTAAGGCTGCAATGGCGTTACGTCTTTCGTCCACAGTCTTTGAATTGTCGCGGATAATCCTGGTCAGTTCGCTGATTCTTGTCTTTTCCTGCAGAGTAGCCGAAGAGGCTTGCTTCTGCACATTCGCGAAATCTTCCTTCACGGCTTTGGCTGTCTTGAAAGCCACCGTATTCTCTATAATCGCTTTCTTGTGGGCATCCCATGCCTTAACGGCTGCATAGACAGCCACGCCAACCCCCGTAAGAACAGTAATCAGAGCAACCCACGGATTGACGACGGCTGCAGCCCGCGCTGCCACGATGGCACGCCTGAAGGCTATAGTGGTCGTCGTAGTATTGGCGTATGCTATTTTCAGGGCAAGCACAGCACTGCGCAACAATCCTGTAGCAGCTGTCAAACCATTCTGAAGTGCAGTCATGGTTGTGTGATAGGCAGCAACAGTTTTTTGCCAGATATACAGAGACTTGTAGGCCAGCGTGAGGGCCGCTACTGACGTAGCCACCTCAAGAATAGCCTGACGATTTTCATACAACCACTTTACTGCCTGAAGTGCTCCTATCTTCATCTCCGTAAAGACGGCGTCTGCATTTTCCTTTAAAGGAAGAAGGGATTTGCCAACCTCCAACTGTGTGTTCTTCAACCTTGTGGCAGCCTGTGCTGCTCTATCCATCGACGTTTCCATGTGTTCGCCAGCAGCAGCCATTTGCTTGTCAATGATGGCAGCTACGGCTCCGAAGAAATCACCGCTCTTCTTGGCTTCCTCGCTAATTTCCTTTGCCGACAATCCGAGGTTGTCCAGGATTTGTGGACTCTGACGGCCAAGACCGGTAACTATTGAATTTACCAAATAGTCGATGCTCTCGCCTGTATCCTTTGCCTTCTGCTGAGCATAGGCCAAATATTTACCTAACTGGTCAATGGGTAAATTGAAGTCCTTGAACTTCACAGCCTGCTTCATTAACTCAATGTCGGTGACTGTTCCATGGGTAGCCTTGCGCAATTCATCGAGCAATCCCGGTTTATTGATACGGTCGAACGCGGCCTCAATGCCTTCAGCGGTCTTTGCTAATTCGGTGGATTCCACAACCATGCCCTTGATGCTGCGGATAAACTCCATGGCCACATCCTGGATGTCATGGATAACCAAGGCAGAATAGTTGGCGAAAGTATTTTGAAGAAATGCTCCCAACTTAGACTGTCCTCCATTCGCAGCAGCTGCCTCCTCCTTAACGCCGCGTATCTCAGCCTTCACTTTCTCTAACGTATCCTTCAAATCCTTATAATATTCGGTATTGCGCGGAACATTCTGCATCTCCTTGTTCAGCTCCTTCTGCGCTTTCTTGAGTTCGGCGAGCGTTGCTCCAGAAAGATTATCCAGCGTATGGACCACATTCTGAGATGCGGCTTTGTAGGACCGCATCTGCTTCTCCAGTACCGCTATCTCTTTGGCGTAGTTGGCAGCCATTTCTCCGTTACCATTCTTGGCTGCATCATCACGGAGCTTCCTGAACTCCTCCACCTTCTTGCTCATCGCATCGAGCTGCTTTTTAGCCTCTTCCGCATTGAGCGTTACCTTGGTGATAAACTCGTCTATGTTTTTTGCCATAAAAAAATACTTTTACGATTTCTCGCAAAAGTAATCCTTTTTATGTTTACCCAAAAATACGATTAACTCCAATCTGGATAAGAACTGTACTTATCATCGATCCACCAGAAAATTCTCGAAAGAAAAGACTTCTTATGCTTCTTGCGCTTACCATAGCCATACTTCTTTTCGTCTTTGACCGCCATCACGATGCAGCCAAGAATCATCAAACCGAGTATGATAAAAAGCCATATCATAACTAAATTCTTTTCTTCTGCTGCAAATATAGGAAATTTATATGATATTTGCAAGGAAAAACCCGATTATTTGGGAGGGGAATCCCTAATTATTGCTGTCAGAGCGGGCTATTGGTCCTCGCTATACGGAAACCACTGCCCTGGATATTCATCATCTGCTGGATGAGACCTTCACGCACCTTGTTGACGGTCAGTCCGGTGTATTTCCGAACGTCTGCCATCTCTTCCTCCATCTGAGCATAATCCTGGACCGATTTACGTATGGTCATCGTTATACCGGTAATAGCACCTACTATCTGGGTAAATGCCCCCCAGTTCTTATTTAGGAATCCCATGAACCGTGACCACCCCGACTCGGCAGCCTTGGTCTCGCCCTTAATCTTCGCCAGCTCAGTGTTGGCATGTTTCAATGCTGCCGTCAGATCCTTCCACTGTTGACTTCCTCTCTCGACTTGCTCGCTATTGAGCAATGCGTTGATTTGTTTAATGGTTTCCCTAAGTTCTTTGGGTTTTGCAGATGACATATTCCGGAGGGCGTCATTCACTCTCTTTGTTGCACTCTCCGTCAACTCCATTTCTTTTTTGAGTTTGTCTATCTCTTTCTGGACTCTCTTGTACTTCACGGAATCCTTGGTGAAACCTTCCTGTTGTTTCCGGAGGTTGTCGACCTTTTTCTGGAGTTCATCAATCTTCTTTTTTGCCTCGTCGGAGTTAAGTTTGATGACAGTTGTATACTCTTCTTTATGTGCCATAAAAAAAAACGGTATATTCACAATTATGATGCAAATATACCGCTTGTGGCTGTTTCACAAAAATACTATGTTACTGACGCAATCCATACCACTATTGCAACAAGCAATATTATCAGGACTGCCGAAACAATATGCTCTTTCAATGTCATCGGGCCGAGCTGCTCCTTTATCTTCCTGAATTCTTCCTCAGTCAGAGACTCACTTGGCGACTGGGATATCTTACCGCCTACAGACTTAAGGCCTGCACCGATAAGCCAGCAAAGCATTCCCAATCCATAGATTGCCAATATGCACATCAAGATTTCCATACTCAATCCTTACTTTTGCTGCAAATATAGGTAAAATTTTTGATATCACCAAACAATTCAGCAAAAATCAAAGACCGAGAGATTATTTCCCGGCCTTGATATACCTATTATATAAAACGCGTGCGTGAGGGTTGAAGTTAACGATTTTGAGTCGGTATCCCTTCGTTCCCCACTTCCACCAGAGGAAGCGGTGGCGATACTCGCGGTACACCATTGTACTAAGCGAGTCTCGTATGTTATAGTAGAACGTGGTATCCTTCAGGTCCAGGCGGAGGTCTGCCCACTGGTCGCTATAGTAAAACAGGTTGTCGTCAGGCTTGTGATGGGCGGGCACCGTGTCGCTTGCCGCTATGGTAGTGGTCTGCAAGGCCTCCAGCTGCTTCACCTTCAACTTCAGTTCCTTGATAAGTTGCTGGTCTTCAGCCAGGGCTTCCTTCAGTTTCTTCGGTATCACTTCTACGACAGTCTGTGTCACCACCTCTATACTGTCGTGGATAGTGTCACGCTGCATGGGAATCTGTGCGTGTGCCAGTTCCACACTGAGGCGGTTCACGTCATTTTTCAACCTGGCCACCTGACTGCGGTACTGCAAGCAGAAAATAGATGCAAGCACGGCAATGGGTACCACATACATAATAATCAAATCCTTTTTCATAAGCTCTCGATATATTTGATAATACCTTCCACATGAATTCTCGCGATGGCATGACGTCCCTCGTCTGTGAGCAGGTAGTCCACGTCCTCGCGGTTGTCCTGGAACAGGTTTTCAGTAAGGACTGCCGGGCACTTTGTGTTTTTCAGCACAAACAGATGGGCTTCCTTGTCAGGATCTCCATCGGAATAGTCTGTACGGATCTTCACGTTGGAAAAGTTCCTCTTTGCCGCTTCGTAGAGGCAATCAGCAAGTTTGTCTGCCTTGGTCTGTCCTACGGAGGTGATGGCCTCCCATCCTGTGCCTACATGCCATTTCCCGTCGGAGCCTGCTGCATTCACATGGACACTCACATAAATGACATTCCTGGTTCCATGCTGCCGGCACATTTCATTGACATAGTTCACCCTCATGGCCAGTTCGTTGCTTCTCTCCTGTTTGTAGCTGGGCGACTGCATGGTCTTAGGCAAGTCAAGAGGCTCGTAGTCTATCTCCACCCTGTAGCCGCATGACCTTAGTTTCGCGGCTATCTCAGAAACGACCTCACGGCTATATACACACTCTTTCAGCCGTCCGTCGGGCGACTGTTTCCCCGGCTCACGCATCCGGTGGGCGGTGCCGAGAATAATGACGATATTCTTTTTCTTTTCAGACATCCTTTTTTCTTGTTCTGCCATGCTGCGACTCCTCCTCTTTGATTGATTCCAGTTCCTTCCGTATCTCAGTCTTGAACTGTGCTACCTGGTTAACGAAATAAGCGGCTACCCCGAATATAGCCAGTCCGCCGGAAACGGCGATGCCGACGTATGTGTTCACACCTTCACCCACTCGCTCTATGGTGAGGAATGAAGTAAAAACCAGTACGATGGCCGATGCGATGAGGGCAATGGCGCTCAAGTACTGGATCCAGTCTTTGGTATTCTGTTTCATTTTTCAAACAATTTACAGGGCAAAGATAAGGCTTCTTTTTCCCCATAAAAATACGCTGCTTCCCTGAAACACAGATCAGCAGCGTATGTCTTTGGAAACTAAAACATTCATTGTCCGGCCAGCCATGTGTCGGCTATAGCCTTAGCCTTTTCGCACCATGCATCATACTCATCCCATTCCGAGCCGTAGCCTGCAGGATCGTTGCTGTGATGACGATGGATGGCCATCTCCTGGGAAACCGTATACCGTGTGCGGATGATGGCATTAACGATGTCGTCGCGGCTTGTCGGATCCGTGCACTCCATAACAGTGCCACCGCCTGCATCAGGACCCTCATACTGATATGCAGTGAATGGCCCGATGGGTTCTTCCGCATCCTGGCTGTCCGGTTGATAGTTCTCTAAGACGGTCTCATTCAAGAAACCGATAATGTGCTTGGAATCAAACTTATAGAAAGTCTTTCTTTCCCTGTAAACTGTTTTTTTCATATCTATGTAAATTTGAAGAATTTTTGTGCCTTGTTTGCCGTTGTTTTCATCGGGGCACATAGTACCCTTTGGCATTCCAGTCTTCGGCTGCTTCGCAGAGGGACGCACCGCAGACCACGCTGACCGCAGAGGGAGCATTGTAGCCGTTCAGGGCACTAACGCCGGATAGAACACCAAAGGCAGCAGTGCCGAGGGCAGCGAGGGCGCGGAGACCAGAATTCTTACCGTCACTATAAAAGCCATCTGCCC
Source organism: Prevotella sp. (assembly GCA_017428925.1). GTDB lineage: Bacteria > Bacteroidota > Bacteroidia > Bacteroidales > Bacteroidaceae > Prevotella. Next base: position 48,992 of record JAFRPY010000043.1, read on the forward strand.
AGAATGTACCTTCTGAACCGCCAAAAGAAGTTGGAAATAAAGCCAAGTCTCGAGTGCTCATGGTTTTCGGATAATTCCATCCACTGGCTGAAGGCGGAATTGTCCCCACAAGTTCAAGTCCACTTAATCCGTCTCCATCCACATTCTCAGAATTGAACACATGCTTCACGTAGACGTCCCTGCTTAGTTCTGTCAGCGTTCTTGTGCGTATGCCGTGTAACGGCAACCACATATAATGATAGGGATTTAGCAGACCGAAGAACAATGGAATATCACTGATTGAGAAAACCGTCCCGTCACCTTTGTCTATTTCTAACGAGAAAACGCCAAGTGCATCTCCTTGATCAGCTAAGGCGTCGATATCTACTGTAGCGTATTGTTCGCCAAAACTAGCCGATAAATTGGCAATGCCTTCTCCCAAACCACCCTGATGCAATCCGTCGGCTGTCAAGTTGTCATTCCAATCCGCTTGACAGTCGCGGTTGTGGAAGAAGATACGCATCAAAGCTCCCATTATGAAGATATGCGCATACCAGTTGGCCGCCCATCTGACACCATTTTTCTCGGCATAAGTCTGATAAAGGTTGAATCCAATATTGACCACAGGCTTTCCGCAATGCGTATTCCAACTGCCATCATACTGGCTATCATTGTCACCACCCCGATATTGCGCGTTACGGTTGCAGTAACTGACAATCTTAAGGTTTGTACGGTCCAGTGCAGCATAGCCTCTTGACATCGACGCCACGGGAATCTTATGATTCCATGCTCCAGGTACCGGGTTCAGCGAAAATGCCTCGTAATCATACATACTGTCCTCCCAAGTGGCATAATAGAACTCGACGCCCCAGCCCCACTGGTAATGCCCCATCGAACCATCAAGGAGTGCCTCGGTCCCATCCTCAAAAAGGCGGTGGTTGGCTGCATTCAACTTCCTGCGAGTATGATCATTTGCCACCAAATACCCCCCTAAGCCAAGAATGCTTTTCATGTTGGCTATCATGGAGAGGTCACCTATAGGTTCGCCCTCGGTAGTGGCTGCTCCTTTCAGGAACCGGACGCCACCATACTGTACGGGTCTGCCTTTCAGTGATTCAAGCCACTCTTCCTCGGTACCGACAAAGCCATTCTTCAGGGCTACCTCATAGGCAGAAAGTCCCTGGTCACCTTTGACAAGAATGGTGGTCTTCTTATACTCATGTGATGTTACATCATACTCGTAAACGTAGTTGTCGGGTCCGACACAAGTAGGGTGATTAGCCACCTCATTGCTGCGAAACTGGAAATAAGCATCCAGCACTTTCTCTATCATTTCTTTTTTAAGTTCTTTGTTCTCTTCCATAGTCAACCCTCCTTCAATGCTTCACGTATTGCACTAAACTGTTTGCTCAGACGGCGGTAGGCCATTGCAAAGTCGCGGGCCTCATGGTCGTCCTCCCAGAAATCCCCTATCAGCGCCAGGTCAAGGCTCCGCTCCATCAGGTCGATGCTGATCTCCAGTGTGTCGTCGTTGCACAGATCCTCCAGTGCAGCCAATACTTTCGGCGTAATCTTCATAGCGCACCTCCTTCCAGCCATCCGGCCAACAACAGCGCACCCACGAGCGCCACCATGTAGAGGTGGGCCAAGGCCACGTGCTTGTTAGTAACTTCCTCACCGGTGAACGCCGAGAACCACTCGTTCCTGGTGGCCATCCATGCGGCTGCGTTCACGCTGAGTTCCTCTCTCCAGTTCTTTACAGTTCTCTCCGCATTGGAAAGCACCGGGGGCTGAACCGCCTGCCCCATTCTCATTGTCTGATTCATACTTCTTATTTTATAGACATAAAAAAGCTGCACTACGCGTTGTCTAAGCCTAAGAAGCAGGGCTCCGGGTCCATTTCTGGATTCCGACACGGTGCAGCCGTATTGATTTACCGAAAAGTATGTGGGCACAAAAATAGCAGGCTCATCACCTGCGGCATTCTGGCCGCTTCTTATCTTAGACGTTGCAAAGATAGGAAATTCCCCCATAACTTCCAAGAAAAAAGGGAGAAATTTTTCATTTCCCCCTCATTTTTAGGTTGCGCCCGCAGGCGGACGGGCGGCTTTTGTCTTAAAGGCCAACGAAAGCCTCGCCCTTATACTGCAGCGGCCATGCTTAAAGATTCTGCCATAACTTCCGACGGGATGCTCTCGGCAGCACGGCGGATGCGGTCCGAAAGGTCGATGAGCGCACCGCGCATCTGCTCTGCCTCCTCTGGCGTGAAGCCACCCTCGCCACCGTTGCCGTCGATACCGTCGAGCTTATGGTAGAACCACGACGATGAACGCTGGAAATAGGTGTTGGCAAACTCCCTCCAGGAGATGGCCATCTGGATGTCCTTGATTCTCTTCTTCATGTCGCTGATCAAGACGGGACTTTTAAGTGTAGATTCCATTTTCTCTTGTTTTATTGTGATTCATGTTTCTTTAGGATGCCCTCCCCTGTGGCGGGGAGGGCTTTTCTTCAGAGGTAAGGCTGACGAACCATATTGTCGAACAGCTGCTGTGCGAACCAGAGTAATTCGGGATAACCGTCGGGGAATGACTTGTTGTAGTTCCTGATCGACTCAATGAGGTCTTTTTCCTCTGGTGTCACTTCCATCATTTCTTTTTCTTGTTTCATATTCGTTGTTTTATTAAGACAATGCAAAGATACTACAAATTTTCGTATTAACCAAATCTTTTACTATAAATTTTCGTAGTAACATGCATATTTAACATTCCAGACACGAAAAATCCCGAAACCTGCAAGCGATTACGCGAATTATTTACGCAAAGTTTACGCAAAAATCCATATACTTGATAATAAATACGGATAACAATCGTTATATATGCAACATAAGGAAGAGAAGGAGGAAGGGCTTTTGTTTCAGGTTTGCTTAATGAAACAGTCTCAATCTCTTCTTTTCTTAACCTGATTAATTTACATATTCTTTGCCCTCTCCATTATCTTTTCTTTACGATCGTGATACCGGTTAAATGTTTGCACAAAAAAAATGGTCAAAATCTTCACAGATTCTGAGCCATTTCAATCTTTGGTTTTAAATCAAATATAATTCCGCTTGCAAAGATAAACATTTTTCCCGACATGAAAGCACAGTCTGCAGACTTTCACGTTTTTCACAAAACGGGAGGCAATCGCCCATCAGCGTATGGCAATTGGCACCGTTTTTCCGCTTTGGGCCCCGAATTGCCACCTCGAAGAGTGGCAATTGGGGCTGTTTTTTATCAAAATTCCACGGTCACCGACGATAAAAGTCCCTGTTTATCGGCATTTTCGGGGTGTGGGGCGCGAAAAAACGCCCCACTGCAGTCTCTGCAGCCCCCACCGCCCTACGCTCCCGAGGCAATTGCCCCCCCCTTTGAGAGCGGAATATGTAAGGAAATTTTACTTGTGTCGATTAGCCCCTTGTGTCGGTGGCCATCACGTGCCGAACGGCCATATCCGCGGTCGTGTCCTGCCTTAGGACACAAGAAGGCCAGAGCATTTTTGCCCTGGCCAAACCCTTTAGTCCGTAGATTCATTCATAATGCCCCGATGCAGGCTCATGCACCGGGGCGGGTGTGATTAGAAAACAATCGTGTAAACCTTAACTGAGTCAAGTGAAACGATAGGAGCCAATGAGTGCGCCCACCTCGCTCAGGGCGCGGTTGAGCGTTTCTTTCTGCTCGGCGTTGAGCGTGTATACTTGTCCGCGAACGGGGGTTCCGTTGATGCGCTGTGAAAGCCAGGCTGCACTCTTGCCAAAGTATTCCTTGGCAATGTATCCCCATGGTGTCAGCTTGTACACCTTCTCGTCCATCTCTTTTCTAAGAGCCTTACGCTTGAGGTCCTCGATGTCCTCCTTAAGGTCTTCCAACCAAATACCCATCATCTTCTCTCCCTTCTCTTTAAGTTCTGGCGACTGATGCTCGTCAAACCACTTCAGCAACTCTTCTTTGCGAGCCTCGCTCTGTGGGTCAGTATTGCCTGCCAACTGCCGGTATTCTTTCAGTTTCTCTTCAATTTCCTTATTCATAATCTTTATCTTTTAAGCCCCCTCCCAAAGGAGGAGGGGGTGAGATTCTACTTTCTTTTTTTCATCAGTTTCGAGAGGTCTTCGAGCATCAGGTCTGTCTGCTTCTGAATGGTTGCTTCGTCGATTCCGATTTTCGGTGCAATCTTGAGATAGTCACTGATTAGTTTCTTTCTCTTCTCAATCTCTCTTTCTAGTTCTTCGTCCATTTCCTCGTTTTTAAAGTTAGACATATTGTTTACTAATCACGATGCAAAGATACATAAAAATTATTTAATGTGCAAGGAATACATAAAATATTTTTAATGCAATACGCATTTTTAACAGTTCGTCACGAACAGAAAGCCCCGGCGCAGACTCATGCGTCGGGGCTTCGGCAGGAAATCACAGGCAGCGGCAGAGGTTAAGGATTCTGACCGTCGTCGGTGCCGGCGGCGGCGATGGCCTCGCTGCTGGCCAGCGAGCTGGAGTCGGCGAAGCGGATGCCCTGCAGCATCTTCTTCGTGCGCTTATGGGTGGAAGCGTCGACACTGATTTCAGGCTGGAAGATGATGCGCACACCGCGGATGTTCTCCGTCACCGAGAAGTTCTTCACGGTGTCGGCTCCACGCGAACTGATGCCCAGCTTGAAGGCACCGAAGCCGTCGATCTTCACGCGCTGCGAGTTCTTCAGGCAGTCGGCAATCACCTCCACCATCTCCGTAAGCACCACCTTTGCGTCCGACTTCTTCGCCGTACAGTTGCGCTGGATGCGCTCGGCGATGTAGTCAAGGTCAACGGTCTCGGTCACCACCGAGTGGGCATACCACTTCTGGTAGCACTTAGGCATGTTCTCGTTCTTGTTCTGGTAAAGTTTGTAAAACGCCATAATAGAATAATGTTAAGTGAATAATTAGGTGAACGGTGCAAAGGTACGTCGCCCATGGAGCGCCCATGCAGGTTATGGTAGGTTATGGTAAGTTGCCCGTTGTTCTGTCTCGTTGTTTTTCATTACCTTTGCAATCTCATCTTAAACATCAAGACACATGGAAAACTTCATCATACGTGCCTACGGGCGCACCGAACTCGCACAGCAATACTCACCGAACATCGGCCCGCATGCTGCCTGGCAGAAACTCAAAACATGGATGGCAATACACCCCACGCTGATGCAACAGCTCACTACCGAGGGCTACACCCCGCGACAGCGAACCTTCACACCGGCACAAGTCGGCCTGATTGTCAATGCCCTGGGCGAACCCTGACAATGGCTTATCCGTTGCCCCGTAACGGATAAGCCGTTAGTCCATAACGGATAAGCCGTTGCAACCTAACGGATAATCCATTACAAGAGAAAGGATAAGCGATTCGCAGCTTAGCCAGGATAGGTGTTGGTTTGACCGCCGCGTCCCCAGGCAACAGGATACCGCTCCACGCCGATGCAGAGGGTGTCGAAGGCATCAGAACCATCGGTGCGTGCTTCCAGACGGTCTTCCTCGGTCTCAGCGAGTTTCTCGCCAGTCTTATCCTTCTTGCCGTTCTTTACACCTGCCGACTGGATGGAGATGAGCAGGTCGGGGTTGTTGTCGCGGTTGATAAGCACCTGATGGCGGGCTCGTCCCTGCAGCATACGGTTGATCAGCTCATTCTTCAGTACATGGTCCATCGGCTTGCCTATGTACTTCTCGCGGACGGTCCACTGATGCCGGCACAGTATGCTCTTGATGATGCTTGCAAAGCTCTGCCCTTTTGACGATGCATACTCTTGCCCCAGGAACGTGGAATCGTAGTAGAAGATGACCTGACGGCGACGGTGATACTTATAATAAGCCATAAAGTCCTCGCACAGTTCCTCCAGTTTGCGGTCGTACTTGACGAAGAAGCTTTTGAGCACCCTCAGCCTGCCGTCGTCACCAACCTGGCCACAAACTAGCCAGTTGATGAGCGCATTGGCGTCGAAGGCGATAATGATAGGTTTGTCTGCTTCCAGGTCGCCATCGGTGCGACAATCATTAGGGATACCTTCCTCTGTACCGAGTGCTTCCAACTGAAGTACAGAGTTGTTTGGGGCCGTATAGAGATTGACCGACTCACGCAGACCTCCATAAAACCCGTCGAGAGAGATGCCCACGCGCTTACACATGATGCTGGTCATGAAGGTGAGCAGCGGCAATTCACGCTTCATGCGCCTTACGAATTCCTTGCCCAGCACGGCGAGGTTCACGATGCTGGTGTATTTGCAGTAGAGCAGGCACTTTGAGCGGAAGAAGTTCAGCTGCTCTTCCTCTTTCCTGATCTTCCGCTCGTAGTAGACAGCACGTTCTGGGTGCTTTTTCATCTTTTGCTTCAGCACCCAGAGATGATTCACCAGTCCCTCGATGACGCGCACCAGCGCCGGGTCCATCTGCTCCTCATAGCGGAAGTACCAGGATCCTTTTTTAGTCATGGCCGTATCGCTGGTGATGGTCATGCCGTGGTGCATATAGCACTTGCCGAAGTACATCTGATTACCGCGGTTTGCCTGAAAGGTCTCGTCCTTCAGCTGCTCGAAGTCGAGAAGCTTTGCTTCCTCCAGAACCACATAGTCGAGAGACAACGAGTTGCTGGTGCCGCTTCGGTCCTGACTGACCAGGTTGAGGATGGAGCCATTGTAGAACGAAATGGTGTTTTCCCAGTTGGCAGGCTCGAAGATGGGTTTCTTCCAGCCGAGGGCCTTCCATGGTTTCTTGCCTACGATGTAGTGGCGGTCGCGCCTGAGGCCCCAGTTCTCCCAGTGTACCATCCATGAAGGTACGATGTTTGTCAGTCCGCGCTTCACGGACGGACAGACGGCAGCGCCGCAGGATCCTTCCATCTGCTGTCCTGCAGTGAGGATGCGTCCTGCCTGCACAAGACCCTTACCGAAGCCACGTCCGCACTCGGCCACGAGATCGCGCGGCATCATCATCAGCATATAGGCCTGGCCGTCGTTCAGGTACTGCTCAAATATCGGTTCCTGCTGCTCCATCCTCTTCCACCTCTTCGTAGTCGGTATATTCCTTCTCTTTCTCTATCTCACGGCTATAGCGTTTGTTCATCGCGTCGATATCCTTACGAAGCAAGGCCTCGTTGTCGTAGCCCTCAATCTTCAGGGCTGCGGGATTACTGGTCATCACTACGCCGAAGAGCGGGATGCGGTCATAGTCCGTCTGTGGCTCATCCTCTTTGTCGGTACGGTTATTCAGTACGCGTACTTTCTCGAGCTGGGCCACCGAGCGGTAGTCGCCCTGACGGCGAGCTGCCTTCAGGTCCTGCTCCAGGTCCTGGTTGATTTTCCACCGCATGAAATTCCGGTTGGCCTGCTGCATGTTGCCGAGGATAATCTGCACCAGGCGCACGTCGTCGTAAGCCTGCGCCCGTCCCACGCCGAAGAGCGCGATATCTTGCTGGAGGATATCGCGCTCGAACTTGTCGGGGAACTGTAGCCAGTAGGCGTAGAGTCCGCGCAGCCGGTGAATCCGCTGAACGATGGCTGGACTGATTCGTTCCTCCTTCAGTTCATCATCGTTCATCACGATGTACCTGGAGTATTCGTCAAGGTTGGCAGGCAGTGGCATAGGAAAAGGATTTAGACGGCAATCTCGTTAAGTACTCTTTCGATGCGCTGCTGACAGTCGGCTATTGCCGTAGGACTGCCGGCACGCATCAGATCCAGCTGTTGCTGGCGCAGTTCCTTATCGGTCTCATCCAGCCCCATGTAGTAGGCACGTCGGGCAGGATGTCCGAGGGTGTTGATATCGTCATGAGAATCCAGTTCAAGAGACCGAGCGTATGAAGTCCAGTACCGAGGTAGGTCTGGGTAGCGCACTTATTCAGTGGCTGGAGTATCGTCTGAATGTTCCTGCCCCTGCTCATCTGAATCAGTCTTCTCAAAAGTAATGCCGGCCTCGATGAGCTGTGCTTTCAGTTCATCGGTGATGACCTGCTTGGTACGGATCAGCACGTCGACGCGCTGCTGTATGCGGTCGCGCCAGCTCTCCAGTTCCTGAGCCTGAGCCTCAGTGAATCCTTCCTGCTTGGCGGCTGCCACGAGGGCGGTCAACTTGGGGAGGTTCTTTGAGATGTAGGGACGTGCGGCATTGATGGCCTTCACATCCTCTGCAGACAACTGCACCTCTTCGGTATCAGGAGTCTGAGTCCCAGCTTCCTCATTGACAGGCACGAGCACGTAGTGGTCGTAGGTGTCGAAATCCTTCTTATAGTCTGCCCACAGCTCAGCGATGGCCTTGGTATACTCGTAGCGGTCGCAGGCTGCTGTGAGGGTCTTACAGGTCTCGTGTGCCTGCTTGATTTTCTTATAGCGCTCTGCGTTCTTATCCCAGATGGCACGGATGGTTTCAGGAAGTGTGTCATGGTCGGTACGCTTGCCGCGTGCGACGATGGTATCCGTCTGCTTGTATGGCTCCTCAGAAGAGAGGGCAGGAGCAGGCAGGAAACTATCCTCAGGAATCTCGCCGAGGGCTGCAGCAGCCTTATCAGCGGTCTCCTCCGTGTCGGTGATAGCCTTGCCGATGACAGGGAGTACCTTTCTCTCCAGATCCTTCACCTCATCGAGGTTCATATCATCCTTCAGGTAGCGGAGATGCTTACGGAGTTCGTAGGAGATCTTTTCCTCATAGCGGGCAGGACGCCGCATAATCGTGTTGTACATCGCATGGTTGCGGTTGCACTGCAGCACCATCATGGCACCGTCGGCCAGTTCGGCCTCCGTGTGCTTCTTCTTTGAGAGCCATTCTTCTAACTTGGCCCGAAAAAGTTTGTCTATTCCGTTCATTTCTTTAGATATTAAAAGGCGGAACGAGGCACTAAGCCACATTCCGCCCCACTTTTATTCATTAATAACCATGTGAATGGTCATACTTTACTCTCCAGGCGTAGTGATTACACCTGTAGCGCAATTGAGAGAGCCTGCACTCACGGGCAGCGTGCCGGTGAAGAACGGTGCAGGTAATTCAGAGTCGGCAGAAATCTCGAGCACCGTCTGGTTGGTGTCGGTGGGAGCCTGGCCGGTATCCTGCGAAGGATTGATCTCTGCGGGGAACTCATCGGAGCCTACGACGCGGAACTTACCCGTTCGGGTTGGAACCACAGCGACGATCTCAGCGTTCAGCAACTCGGCGATAAGACCGGTGATTTCCTCTTCGGTACCGGGAGCGTTACCAGTGTATGTACACTTGAACGTCTTCGAGCCGAAGGTACCCTGCGCCTCGACGGCGAGTTTGCCGTTGTTGTTGATGATGTCAATCTGGGCAAAGAACTTGCCCTGAGCCATGGTGAAGGCACCAGTGAGCACGGGAACATTCTCCAGAGAGAAATTCTCTCCATCGCGATTGGGCTTGGTGGGCCATCCGGTGATATCGCGAACGTCAGCGATATAGACACGCTTCTTTGTACCAGGAAGCGACTTCTTACCCTGGCAGAACTTGACATCCTGCAGCAGGGTTTTCTCGTTTGAACAATCTTGTGGCATTTTCTTTCGTTTTTTGATGTGAATGAAAGTGGGGCGGCAGCCGCGAAGCTTTTAAACCTTAGCCGCCAACCCCTGATACCTTATTCATCAGATGGCGGCATTGCCGTCGATGGTAGCGAAGAGGATGCGTTCAGCGTCGATGCTCTCGTACTGAACGCCGAAGAACATCGTGGCGATGAACTGGAGCACGAAGGCCTTGAAGCGGGCCACCTCCACATTCTCCTTGTCGGAGATCTGGTCGACACCGTAGAGCATGTTGCGCTTGGTGGTCAGCTGCAGGAACGGAGAACCGTTCTTGCACGACAGCGGAACGAAGGTGACGTTCTCGAAGCCCTCGATGACGTACTTGTGGAACTCGCGGTTGTAGGCCGTACCGCCAGTGGTGGTCTTGTAGTCCTCCTCGTAGTCCCAGACAACGTGCTTGGGGCAGAACAGCAGCAGCTCCTCCTCATCCATCAGGTGCTCGTTGGCAGCCTTACAGATGGAACGGAGCACATCATAGGCATTGTTCTTGGTGATGGCCTCGATGACCACCTTGTTGCCGAGTTGCTCGGTGATGGTTGCAGCTCTGGCCTCGATGCCCTGCTGGGCATTGGCTGCAACGGCGGTCATCTCGGTCTTGGCAATGGTGTCGAAACCATTGAACAGGTCGTGCGTTGTGTCGCCGTTGGCGTTACGCACGGCGGTAAAGAGCTCCTTATAGAGATGGTCACCCATCTTGCGGGTGAGCATGGTCAGCACCATGCGGGCCAGATCGGTATTCTTCATACCCTCACCGTGCAGCACCGAGGGTCCCCAGATGCTCTGTACGATGGTGTTGGGGCGGAAGTTCTTCACGACGCTGCCCAGATAGGTGAACAGCGTGCGCGGCGTGATTTTCACGTCGCTGTTGTCCTCACGGTCTTCATCGTAAGGTCCGAACTGCATATCACCATCGAGCGTGCCGACGGTCTCTGCCACACGGATGCCCACTCGGGGCGTCATAAACTTCAGTGCCTTCTCTGCCCGGAATACGGGAATCTGCAGCAGCGGCTTACGCAGTTTGCGGGCACTCTGAGCCAGTTCCTCAAAGGTAACTTCCGGCTCCTGGATCTGAACTTGTGAACCTGTTGGCATAATTACATGTCTTTGATTTCGTTCAACATCGACTGTGCGGTGATTTCACCGGCACCTTCGTCTACATGCTCTCCGGCAGGGACTTTGTCCTCTGCCCCTGGGGCTTTCTTGAGGTTGGCAATCTGCTGGTCGCGCTCCTGCACGTCCTTCAGAGCCTTGTCGAGCTTAGCCTGGAGGTCGGCCTGGGCGTCCTCGGCTGCCTTCTTGGCAGCATTGGCGTCATTCAAGTCCTTCTCCAGCTGTGCCACATGTTCCTCGATCTTGCCCGTCTGATCCTCGGTGAGCGTGACCTTTCCGTCAGTCACCTCGAAGTCCTGCACGGCCAGAAGGGCGCACAGGCAAGTAAAGATTTTCTTCATGGGATTTGTACTTTCATCGGTGAAAAGTTTAGGAAGTCGCTTCTTGATCCCTGCAGTCACCTTCTGCAGGAAACCTTCAGCTGGATTACCTTCCTGGTCTACGACGGCAGATAAATCCTCCGTCGTGTCCGCAGGCAGGGAAGGAAGACCGAAATCCTTGAATATTGAATTGGAAAATGTTGTGCGCAGCCGGTTCGACTTCTTCTTCACGTCGTCATCGTCGACTATACTGTCAATCAGGCCGAAGTCGAGTGCGTCCTGGGGCGACAGCCATGCGGCAGCTGTCATCTTCTCCATGCAGTCCTCTACGCTCTTGCCGTTGCGCTTGGCATAGAGTGAGGCGATGACGCGGTCGATGGTGTCAAGGTCCTTGCGTTCCTTCTGGAAGAAGGCTATCAGCTGGTCGAGCTGCTCCTTGTTAGCCATCTGCCACTCCCACACCTCAGTAGAGGCATTGTGAATGAGCATCAGCGAACCGTCCACCATGTCAACCTCCTTGGCTCCCATGGTGAGGAAGGTGGCAGCACTGGCCGTCATGCCAATGATGTGGCAGTGAACACGGCCATGGTTCTTGATATGCTGGTAGATCTGCAGTCCAGCATCGACGTATCCGCCGGGAGAGCAGACTGCAATGTGAACGTCCTCATCCTTGTGGGCATCGAGGAAGTTCTTAACCTGGTTAGCGGTGGTACCGCGCTGGCCAGTCCACCAGTCGAAGGCAACACCGACTTCTCCGGAAATGATAAACTGATATTCCATTGTCTGTTTTTCAAATTGTAAGGCAAAGATAGACAATGGGATAGCAATAAAAAAATACCTGCTATTCGCTTATATGGGGTATAAAATACGGTGACTGCCAGTTGACGGTGACTTCATTCAACTGGTTTTCGGTCACACTCTCCGGCATGTTCTCCAGTACCGTGGCTATCGGATATGGTCTTTCATCGGTACCAATCAGCCTGTACTGGCCGTTCTGCAATTTGCAGCGGTAGGCCCACCTGCCACGGTCTCCAAACTCTCTGCATGTCTTGAATACGAGTTTTGCCGTCCAGACAGTTACCTGGTTTTCCTTTTTGTCACTGATGGATAGTTGCGCGTGTGGCTTGATTTCAAGCGGTTCCCAACTGATGCCGGAAGGAAGACGGACTTCGGTCTTCGAGATGAATTTCATCCCCTGAAGACTGGTGACGGGGGTACGCTCAACTGCTGTGACGATTTTAATCTGTTTCATCTTTTATCGGGTATTATCGGGTGTTATCGGGTGTTATCGGCCGTTATTGGGTGTTATTGTCTGGTAAAAATATAGGGTATATCATGGGGAAGAATTTTCGCGTTATTTTTTGTTAATAGGGGTGTCGTGATTACGTTGTTTCTTCCTGAGGTCGATGCCTTTCTTCACATACGAGTTGCGCATACGGTTATAGCGCTGCAGTATCGTGCGGTCGTATTCGATATCGATGCCGTGTTTCTCGCACCATGCATCAATGGCATTCAGCACTGAGCAGCCGATGTCTGACATGTCATTCAACTCGTTCCACATCATCAGGCGGAACGTCCGTTCGATACAATCGACAACTGCCTCCTTTCCTTTTACGCCGAGGTAGTTGTAAATGGCAGGGTCCTTTTTCCCGTTGTCGGGAATACAGACGGCTGTCAGTCCGTCGGCTGCCACGTCGGGCTGCCGGTCGGCAGGAAGTTTCTGTGTAAACTGAAGGATCGTAGAGTTCTCTATCGAGTGAGGCTGGAACCTGACGGGAATGCCGTAGTGGTGGTGAAGCCACTGGGCAATGAATGGTTGTAGTCTAAGATAAATGACGAACTGGCTCATGATGATTTTGGGTTTAACGCTGCAAAGATACAATTTCATCCGAATATTTTTCAAATGCAATTGAATAATTTTCCTTAAATCCTTCATTCAATGATTCTTGTGGATATGTACCCGAAAACGCACTTTTGGGTACACGTCTCAAATCATGACGTGACTTTTATATTACATTTCTTGCGCAATATAGATTAAGCATACTCAAACATGCTCGTTTTTCTTTTTTGCTTCTTTCTGTTTTTGCCAGAAAAAAGTGAAAAACTGAAACACGGAAACATTCGGCATTGAATCCACTGAATACCAACGGCTTGTGTCTGTTTCAAAATTCCAGAACGGCTTGTTTCAATTTTGAAACTGAAACAATATCAACAACAGAAACAGGGAAACAAGAGTCTTTTCGGTTTCAAAAAAAGTGAAACACAGAAAAGTGAAACAGAAAGTGAAACAATTTTTGAAACAAGCGTAACTATCTCATTTTTGTATATTTATACTCTTCTTTCACCCCTTTGTTTCTATTGTTTCACTTTTTTTCGGAAAAAAGATAAATCTAAGAAATGAAAAGGAAGGGAAGAGTCCGGCAAACGCAAAAAGAAGGCCGTGCGCCAATCAGAAATCTTGACACACGGCCTACGGGAAGAAAAATAGAAACTTATCGGTTTTAGGGTCAGAAGGGCTTGTCCTCGCTTTCAAGGAAAAGGTTTCCTGTGGGCAGGACGTCCAGTTTCGTCTCTGCTTCATCCTGCTCCTTCAGGATGCGGTTGAGAATGTCGTGGTTAGGCCTTACGAATATCCATTCCACGGGAACGCCTGAGCCTGTTCCGTCGGCAAGGGGCTCACGTTTGATGATGTGCCCGGGCTTCGACGGGGCGCAATATTCATCCGGATTGAAGCATTCCACGTAAGAGCACCAGTTTACAAATGCTCTCATCTTACGGAAGAAGGCGTTGGTGGTGATGTCCTTCATATTACACTTCACGCGGAAGTCGTCGATGGCATCGTCGCGCTTGATGAGCGTGTTGAGGTGGCCGCTGCGGGGGCCGAAATACTCCTGGGCCCACTCGGTGAACTTGTCGGCCATGGCAAGGCGGCTGCTGCGCAGGAGGATGTTGTCCATGGGCGGCTGTATCTTCACGCCGGCCTGCACCTGGCGCATATAGAACTGCACGCATTGCAGCATGAGATTGTAGTCGGCATTCCAGTCTTCCTCAGGGTATGTGTCACCCAGCAGCTCGCGGTCGAAGTCGTCGCGTATCGTGCGCGTTTCGTGATACTGGTTGTCCTCTGAGGTCATGGAGTGGTAATAGTCGGAATTCACCATGTACAGCATACGGCGCTCCGATGATCCGTCGAAGATCTTGGGCACGAAGTTGGTGGTGAACGCGAACTTCGGGCTTTGGGCAAAGGGAATGTTGAAGGGGTTGAGGTTTTTCGGGTTCACGGTCAGCGAACCGGTGATGTTGGAGAAGAATGTGTCGAAGGGGAAATCTTTATACAGGTCGTCGATAAGCACCATGCGGGTGCGGCGCGTCACTCCACTGAACTTGAAGTCACTGTCGGCCAGTTTCTTCTGCTTGCCGTCAAGTTTCAGCGCGTCGATCAGTTTAGGTAAGGCCTGCTCGAAGAGGAAACTCTTTCCGGTACCGCCGTTGGCCTCGCCCATCTCGTCGAGTTTCCAGTCCATGGCGAAGGCAGCGTAGGCCCGGCTCTGCATCTTGTACCCCCATCCGAAATAGCCGATGATAAATAGTTTGTTGGCCAGGCATTGCATCTGCTTCTGGTTTTCCATTTCGCTGAGCATCGGTGATGTTATTTCGAAAAGGTGCTCACGGCGGTAAATCCGGCGCATCTCGTCGGCATCTGACCTGCCGGCAAACGGCAGTTCCATCTCTTTCTGCCAGAACAGTCGGCTGCTGTTGATGAGATAGCCCATGATGTTGCTCTTGGGGCGCCACGGGGCATCGCTGCCAGTCTCTCCGCCCGGACGGATATCTACTGACCAGTCATCCTTGTCTGTTACGTCGTTTCTCTTTCTCTCGGCCTTGAACATCGGGGGAAGGGGGGTAAACTTGTGGGGAATGATCTGGTCCTTCCATACGAAAAATTTCAGTTTGTCACTGTCACGCTTGGGGATAAGTTCGATATCCTTGGCAGTGACGCGTACGGTGCCGTTTTCGAAGAAGAAATACTGTTCCTGAGGCGTGTAACTCGTGAAGTCGAGTTCTATGGTATCGACCTTCTCCAGTGCCGACGGTGAGCACTTGGGCGAGTCGATGATAAGGTTCTGTATGACGTGGGGCTGCACGTCGCTCATCTTCTCACCTGAACCGGGTATCAGTTCCTTGCCCTGGCTCCAGCGGATGAGGAACTCAGCCATGTCGGCGGTGGTCACGCGCTCCGCCACATTGCCGCGCAGGCGGATGTACGTGGTCTCGCCGCTTTCTTTGTCGCGCAGTTTGTGGAAACCCTGCAGCCGCAGGAAATAGAGCAGGCACACACTGTTCACCTCGTACCGCTCCTTGCCGTTCTTCTGCACGGTCTTCGTCCAGAACGTGGCGGGCAGTGCCTGGTCCAGCAGGCGGTTGAAGGTCTGCTGCTCGTTCTCCACCACCTCGGTGAAGTCCTTGAAGTCCTTGCGGAAGTTGTGGCGGGCGTCGCGGTACTTCTGGAACCACGTGGGCAGCCATATCGTGCGGATGTCCAGGTGCCTGAGTGCATGGTACTGGCCGCGGCGGATGCCGGTCTCGTCGAGGTCGGGGATGTTGTAGATGGTCTGCGCACACTGTCGGATGATGCTCTCCTCGTAGGGCTCCAGTTCGTCGGTCTCGGAGTTGAGCCAGATGGGGAACCCGCCCAGGGCGCGCACGGCGGCAGCATCCCTTTCGCCCGAGGCCATCACTGCCCCCTTGAGCTTCTCGAAGGTGAGTTCCTTCCCGTCGTTGGCCGGGTCGGCGTCGAACTCCTTCTGCTGCTGCGTCTTGAACTTCTGGTAGGCCTGCCGCAGTTCGTACAGTCCGTTGATGTAGTTGCGGGGACGCTGACCGCTCACCATGAAGCGGTACTGCTTCTTGAATTCCAGCGGCTTGTAAATCTTGTAGAAACGGTCCTTTACCTCCAGTTTGGCGTCGCTGACGATGCACTCGCGGGCATAGACGGGATAGTCGTCTGAAGAATAAATCTTGGTAATCTGGCCGTTCTTGACCGTTCCCACCCATGTGACCGGCAGCCAGTGGAGAGAGTCCATCACCTCCTGGGTGACCAGGTCGCCGAACACTTCAAGTTCGCGCTTGGTGAACTGATGGCCTTCACGCACCTCGAACTGCACGCTGCCCTCGGGCGCGGCCGTTTCCTCCTTCTCGATGCGCAGCGGCTTGTTGCGCTCCGGCGTGATGTCGTCGATGGTAAGATTGAGGTTCGTCACTATCCAGGCAACGGCCTCCTTGAAGCCGCTCAGATGATGCTCTTTGATCACCCAGTCGAAGCAGTTGCGGGCCTGTCCGTCGTCGCCGAAGTCGGTGGCCACCCAGTGGTCGCCTTTCAATTTCAAGTGGGCGCTGCCCGTCCGTTCGTCCATACGGATCTTGAACGCCTTCGTCGTCTCTCCCTTGCTGATGATGCGCCTGGCATCGTCCCAGAGATAGGCGAAAACGTCGAGTCCACCATTAGTGGCGTCGTAGATTTTTTGTTTGTCTATCATGATAAGTTTCTTCTTTCCGGTGCAAATTTAACGCTTACTTGAATGTCGGGAAAAGACGCTGCGGTCAGGGATTGCTCTTTCTTTCATAATTAGTTAATTATCATTAAACAAATGTATATTTTCGCTCAATTCTTTGGACATTAAACAAAAGTTTATTATCTTTGCATTGTCAAAAGAGATCATTAACATGTTGAACCAAACAAAATGCAGATGGAAAAACTTGAATTCTACAAGAAATGCATCGAGGACTGCGACAGGACAATCAAGGCGATTTGCGAGCGCACCGACCTCACCGAGGAAAAGAAAACCGAACTCATCGACAGATTGCTCGAGAGCAGGAAAATAATCCTCGACCTGATTCTTGAAAACGAGAACAATTAGGAGCAACGCCCTTCGGGGCGACTCCTTTAAACACACACATATATGAAAAGAATAACAGACAACATCAAAGACCCGAAGACCAAGAAGTTTTTCGAAAACGTGGTCAACGAGACTCCACAGACGGAACAGATTTCTGCCGAGCAGTTCCTGGAAGGAGTCAGCAAGATTACTGACAACATGGAAAAGGTGGCCGATATGGCGCGCGAGGACACTGCACGCCGCCTGATGGGCGACATCCCCGAGGCCATCAGTCTGAGCTATATCGCAAAGACCTACTTCGGCAAAAGCCGTGCATGGCTTATGCAGAAAGTGAATGGCAATACGGTCAACGGCAAGAAGGCTGCATTTACACCCAGCGAGAGCAAGCAGATGCGCGAGGCTCTGCAGGATCTCAGCAAAAAACTCTCCCGTGCTGCAAGCGCCTTCTGAAGGTTCAGCATCTCTTTTGACAAAGCAGGAGAGACGCCCCGCCCGCAAAGCGGGGTTTTTTGGTGTCCTGTCAGTTGTGTTCTTTTTGTCCATAGATAAAACATCATTTATAAAGTGCGGCGAAGGGCGGAATCGAACCGCCGCTCATCCAGGCTTTTCGTGCAGCCGGCCAAGTCTTACAAGGGGTAATCCCCAGCTGCCTTATTCCCAAAGTTGTCCGTTGCTCCTGCGGGTGGTGGACTTGCGTATGCTCATTGCTCAAATCCTGATCGCCGGCGCTCCGGTTATCTTTACGCAATCTATTATCCGCTTACGGACTTTCTTCGCCAGATGCCGGTCTTTCCCGGCTGTCATCCCACACACTCAAACACTTAAAGCGCGTATTTCTTCAAAACCGATACAAGCGATTTGACAGCTCTTCCGATCTCCTTAGCTTCATCCCATACAGCCCGTCTCTCTGTTTCCTCCTCAATGCGCTTGTAGTCGCAGACGAGAGGGACATTAGAATTCCATCCGGCACCATTATACACCAGCAGCTCTCCCGACACGTGGCCATAGCAAATAACGTCCTTATGCTTGCCGAGCACGTTCCAGTCGATGGTGACGATGGCCAGCGTCTTCTGCTTCTTGATGCTCTTGACGACAAAGCCCTCATCTGGCGACAGGTAGGCGCAATAAGTATAAACCTTGTCACCAACCTTCAAGTCTTTCACTTTCTTCATTTCTCCTTACCCTTTCATAACCTTTTAATGAGACTGTCAGCATAGCAAACAGCCACTTCTGATATAAGTTCTGTCATGCACATGCCTTGCCTCTTTGCGCTCAGCCCGAAATTCTCTATAAGCGTTGGATTACTTGTTACGCCCGCCAACAAACCTTGCATTGCAGCAATGGCAGCACGCTCTCTCAATTCTTGTTCTTTCATATTCACACCTTTTCCGGCAGCCGGTTCTTTTGATAACACTTCGCTCTCAGCGTACCGTCTCTATACAGTTCTTCGTCATAATGAATGCAAACCATTTCGCGCTCCTTTCCGTCGGCCCCAACTGTGGTGCTCAGCACCATGGTTGAACCAAAAATCGGGTGTTCTTTTAATTTCGCTCTTTGGGCAGAAAAGTCCACTCCAAGGATTTCACACACGGGCTTTACAGCCACTAACTGCTCTCTCTCGTCCTGCACCACCTGAAGGCTGATGCCGTTGACGATTGCTACGCTGGTCGTCTTCATTTACTATATTAATTGATTAGTTTTATTCCGTATCTTTCCATGAATAACTTGTGTGCCCATTCTGGGGCGTGGTTGCGGAAGACGACTTCACCGTCGGTCTTGTCGTTGTCGTGTTGGTCGCGGTATTGCTCCAGTTCCTTGACGTACTGCTTAATGAGCGCTACCAACTCGACGTCGGGCGATTCGCCGCCATCGACATTGTACATCTTCTGTATGTGCTCCACCTCCGAGAGATACTTCTTGTTATAGACAAGTGCCTCGTTGTTGCCGTGAACGTAAGTGACGGCAAGTACACGAGCGGCGGTGTCCCGGCTGACGGCAGGTATGCCGATGGAGGTAAAGGCTCCGAGCCAGTCTTTGTAGAGGTCGTTCCAGTGTTCCATATCAGTACGCTCCTTTCTTTACCTTCAGTTGTCCGTGCTGACGATACAGAGGGTTGAACTCATAGTCGCACAGGATGGTGTCGTATATCTGCTCATAGGTGAACTCTTGCAATTCGTCGGCAATCTGTGGGATGGTCATGTCGGCCTCTATCATCATGCGCACCTTGTCGCGGTTCAGTTGCACGATTTTGTAAGGCTCGTCTTTATAGGTCGGCTGGCGTCTGATGCCGCGCTGCTTGTTCTCGTTCTTCGCCCACTCGGTTTTGTACTTCCACATCTTACCAAAACCCCATCGAGCCACAAGGCGGTTGACGGTGTTACGGTCGCAACCGACGATGTCGGCAATCTGTCGCGGTTGCATCTGCCATTCCACCATCTGTTTCACGCGGTCTTTCCATTCGCCGTACTTCTGTGCTTCCTCGCTGTTGGTTGAGCCTATCGGACGGCCAAGCAGCACTCCGAGTTTCATTCTCAGTCGCAAGCCTTCACGGGTGCGCTGACGTATCATCTGACGCTCAATCTCAGCAGCCAGTCCGAAGGCAAACGCCAGCACTTTCGACTGCACATTGTCGTCAAGCGAAAAATTGTCCTTCACGGTGTAAATCTTGCACCCAGTCTTCATGCAGAAGTGCAGAATATCCATCACCATGTAGAGGTCACGCCCCAGGCGGCTAATCTCGGAGGCAATCACAATATCGTCCTTCTGTAGCTTCTTCAGCAGCGGGCCGAGGTTGCGCTTGTCGGGGTCTTTGCCGCCGCTGACACCCTCGTCGGTGATGTACTCGTCGACACCCCATCCTTTGGACTTGGCAAAAGCTACAACCCCCTGTTTCTGAGATTGAACATCCTGTTCGTCGGTGGAAACACGTAAATATCCGTATATCATAAGTTCGGTTTGACCCCGCAAAAATATTTGCAGGATTTAACAAAAATAATCTTGAAAAGATTTGGTAGTTTCAAATATTTTTCGTACCTTTGCAGTGTAATCAATGAGAGATTACAAAGGGAAAAATCTCGAAGCCCTGAATCAGAAGAGAAGAAACCAAACCGAGTACTAAAATGCGACTGACAATCATTAATTTTAGGATTTGGAAAATAAAGGTAACGGTTTTCACCATCAGCCTTTAGAGTACCAAAGGGGAGGGAAACCTCCCCACTCGGTTGGTTTTCGTTGGCAAATATACAAACTATTTTCGAATTATGCAAGAAAACGAAAAGAAAAACGAGAACTGGGGTGGGGCACGCGAGGGCGCCGGACGCAAGAAGAAGTACGCCAAGACCTGCTTCTTCAATGCCACCGAGCAGGTGGTGGCCATCATCGAGGCCATACCCCGCGCTGAGCGCGCCGACTTCATCAATCAGGCCATCCTGAAAGCCGCCGGAGGGGAGGGGCGTTAGCCCCGTCCCCATGGCAGCCGGCTGTGGAAGACCTCTTTCAGGCCAAGTACCTCCGGACGTGGAGAAGTATATCTTTTCAGCAGGATAACTGATATCTTTCCCTTTCATAACCCGTATGTTCAGATCTTCACACTCCCCTTGCAGTCGATAATCGGCAGCAGCACCGACTGATGGCGGCCACTGGTGCGCTCGATGCGGATGAAGCCGCTCTCCGTGCGGCGCAGCTCCGAGAACGTGACCACGAGGAACGGGCCGTTGCCCTCGTGCCCGGCGTTGAGCGCGGCCACACGCTGCTCGATGGTTTCCTTCACGTCGAGCACTTCCTCTTCCGTGGCCGTGCGATGCACGTATCGGTCGGCAATCTCCCCGATGAGCTCCGCCTCCTGCGGGGTCATCGTGCGGCGGAACCTGTTTGACACCTGGAGCTGGCAGAAGTACTGCAGTTCCGTTGCATTCTCCCTGAACAAATAATTCTTGCTGTTCATAACTGAATTGAATTTGACATAAAGAAACCACGCTACGAGCTGTCAGGTTCAATTCAGTTGAGACCCCCGGACGGTTTCCCGGCTCCGGACTCGGCGTGGCGATATGATTATTCCTAAATGTGGGGGCACAAAAAAGGCTGGAAGCAGTTCCAGCGGTCTTCGTACCACTGAATTGATTTGACGCTGCAAAGATAGGGAATATCCTTGAAACGTCAAAGCAATCTGAGAGAAATCTTCCTAATTTATACATAGTCTAAATAGTATCATTAGTTACAAATTTAATTTCACCTTCCTAGCAGGCAGGCATCACCTTTAGCCTGGTGTATGCACTGTTCTTGCCGGCACGCACCTGATAGCCCTTGTACTTAAGCATCAGGTCGTGCGCTTTCCATTCGGCATGAGGCGACGAGATGGCCTCGCGCTCACCGTTGAGCCTGTTCACTCCAGTTACTACGTACTTCATACTTCACCTACCTCTCTTAGAATCCTGTGGAACATACGACGCTCAGGCAAGGAAGCTCCCTTGATCATCCTGACGATGCCGTTCAGTTCCTCGCGAGTCATGCCCATGAGGTAGTAGAGGCCCTTATTGTCTTTGTCCACATACATATCACTTCAGGTCTAAGTCCATAGATTCGTCGCGCACGTACTTGAAGCCGTTCACATAGACCACCTTGCGACCATCGCCCGGGTTGTGCGACAAGATTTCGCCGGGAACTTCCTCCACTACCACGAACATGCGCGTGTAGGCTCTTCCCTTGCTGTCGAATATCACCGACATGCAGCGGTCGCGCTCATCGCGGGCCGAATGTGCCAGCGCGCGTGTCACGACGCCACTTTTGCCCATCATCACATTGTCCAGCTGCAGCCACTCCGG
This sequence comes from Prevotella sp., assembly GCA_017428925.1. Taxonomy (GTDB): domain Bacteria; phylum Bacteroidota; class Bacteroidia; order Bacteroidales; family Bacteroidaceae; genus Prevotella. The sequence continues at coordinate 70,690 of JAFRPY010000043.1, forward strand.
CAATGCCGCTTCCAGTTCTTTTGTTTTCATTGTTTATACTGTTTAAGTTGTTACCGTTTAAAAGGGGAGGCCGTCCTACGCTTTTAATCGTGCGTTACGTTACCGTTTCCGCCGACCTCCCCCGGCCAAGCACCTGCAAGAACCTCAGAACATCGGTTTATTGAAAGCGGCCCGCCAAAAAGAAAATTCACACATATATATCTATTCAAACTTAATGGCATTGGCAGGCCGCAGAAAGTTCATTCGATTAAAGCAAAAAGTTCCGCCTTACTCTTGGCACCCGTCCTCACCATTGCATTGCAAAAGTGATTGTTTACCGTCTTCGGAGAAAGTTTCAGTGCATCAGCAGCATCCTGATGGGAATATCCTTTCTTGAGCAACCTAAGCACACGCATCTCAGATTCGCTGATATCCAGCCGGGCAGGCTCGCAAAATAACTTTCCCCATGGGCAGTCGTGATAAATCGGGCATGTACCCTTTTCATGATGCAGCAACCCGTCCTCCATGTCAATCTCTGTCATATCGAGCACCCCGCAATAACATAGCAGGAAACGTTCTGCCATGTGGTAACGGTTAAGCAGTTCGTTCTGAGTACAGTATATCGAATGGAGTTTTTCGTAAACCCCACGCTCAAAATTAGTGGCCACCTTCAACAACACCCAGTCGATAATTTCCTTGTCCATGGGACTCAGACGCCTCGCATTACCGTCAGAGTATATCCACACATGGTTGTCAGGACCCTGAAAGAACTCAGATGACTTCATATATCAACAGTCTTTAGCCATGTTATCCAACTCACGGATGGCAATCTCCACTTGGCGGTTTGGCCAACGGCCTTTGAGGATCTTTTGATAGACAGCATAATAGGACTGGCCACCAAGAGAATCCTGAATGCGGCTAATCAAGGTGCCGCGCTGAGCGCTTGTCATTGCCTTGTAAGCAGACTTAAGACGATCAGCCTGAAGATTCAAAGACGACTGGGTATTGTTAAACTTTCAAGATAGAAGTGCAATTTCTTGTGAGCATAAATAGACCTCCTTCTCCGCAGGACTCAGACGTTCTCGGAGCGTAGCGACGAGGTTGTCTGAGTCCTGCGGAGAGGAAAAATCAATCAGCAATGCAAATAA
>JAFRPY010000044.1 GCA_017428925.1 Prevotella sp.
ATAACCACCTGGGAGTGCTACACTGACACTCCACGTTTTCAGATGAACATCGATTCCTACGAAAATGTTTTGTCCGTTGAAATCTTTTTTGTAATTTTGCTGTCGCATAGACGTGATAATATAGAGATTAAACTTATTTTGTTTTTTTTGTCATTACAAAGATAAGCAATTTCTTTATTTCACGTCTTCTTTCTGCACTCTTTTGTTCTGCATAGCAATAAAACCATGAAAAACACCACGGAGGTTTGCCTAACGGCTGGAGGCGTGAAGCCTCCAAAGAGGGTCAGAAGTTTTGGCCATCACGGCTTTGCGTCTGCAAACATAGTAACTTTCTAAGGAGGGGGGTGTGTTGTTAATCCTCTGAAAATGAGAGGCGGAGGATGGATTTTGTGGTGGAGGTTATCTTGAAACGATTGTCAAGACGACGGGCTACTACCCAGATGATTTTGCCGGTGGAATCGTGGATTATTAACTGGCGGTGCTTCTCAATGAGGGAAAGCTTCTGGTCGGTAAGGAAATCACTGACCAGCTTGGTGCTATTAAGGCCAAAGGGATGGAAACGGTCTCCTTCCTTGAAACGCCTTATGGTCAGGGGCATAGAGAGTTTGTCGGCATCTAGCATTACAATGTTGTTGGAGCGGGAAATCTCAGTCAGTTTTTCTCGGTCAAATCGCTCAATTTTGAGTTTTGTGCCCTCACCAATGCAGTAAACTCCCTCTTCAGTTAAACGCATTTCAACAAAGGGCTTTTCTTCCTGTTTGCTGATGAGCAGACGGCTCCTGTCGAACACCAGGATGTGGGTTGGGGAAAGGAACTGGGTGCCCGTGGGAGAATCCAGATGGGCATAGACCTGCTTGATTTGCACGGAACTGAAACCATAACCTGAGAGCAACCTGAACAGCACATACTCGTTGCTGATTTTTTCCAAGGGGATGGACAGTTCGTCGGTGCCCACATTCATCCCTTCAGTCAGTTCAGCAATGGCCTGATCAAGGAATTCATCGGCAAATGACAAGTTTTCAGCGGTTTCAACGATGTTTTTAGATGCTGAAGGATTGATTTCACTGAGCAATGGCAGTACCTGAAGACGGATTTTGTTGCGCACTACATCTGCCACCAGGTTGGTGCTGTCAGTAACATACCCCTGCCCCATTGTCCCAAGAAAATCCTCGATTTCATGGCGTGAAATACAGAGGAAAGGTCTGATGACCGTTAATGGGTGATGGGTGTTGGGTGTTAGGTGTTGGTGAATAGCTTTAATTCCCGTAAGGCCCTTGATGCCTGTGCCACGAATGAGGTTCATCAGTACGGTCTCTGCAACATCATCCTGATGGTGGGCCACACATACTCCATCGAACTGGAGGTCGTGGCAAAGTTGGGCAAAATGATGGTAACGCAAATGGCGGGCAGCCATCTCAATACTCATCTTATGGAGTGAAGCATACTCAGCTGTATCGAAATGAACAAGATGGAGTTTTACCTGATGGTCGGCACATAACTGCTTGCAGAAATTTTCATCACGGTCAGACTCTTCACCACGTAGGTGAAAATTACAATGTATTGCTTCAACGAAATAGCCTAACTGCTTCATTACAAGCAATAAGCAAACACTATCTGCACCTCCGCTTAAAGCCACAAGATAATGGCCGTCAGCCTGGAGCAAATTGTTCTTGCGGATGAATTCCTGAACTTTATTGACCATGCAGTTTGGATGATTTTTCTACGTTTTCATCGGGCTTTTTTACTCCACATAGAGCACCAGTCCCTTCAGATATTCACCCTCTGGATGATAGATGTTGACAGGATGATCGGCAGGCTGGTGAAGCTGGTGAAGGATACGAACCTTACGGCCACTCTGGGCAGCTGCTGTGAAGACTGCATTACGGAAATGGTCCTTGGTGACCACCTGAGAACAACTGAAGGTGAAGAGCACCCCACCCGACTTGATCCTCTCCAAGGCCACACGGTTCAGACGAGTATAACCCTTGAGGGCATTGGGTAAGGCCTTACGATGCTTGGCAAAGGCTGGTGGGTCAAGAATAATCAGGTCGTACTGGTTGTCAGCATTGTCGAGGAACTTGAAGGCATCCTCACAGAAAGCCTGATGGCGGGCATCACCAGGGAAATTGAGTTCCACATTGGCATTGGTAAGTTCGATGGCCTTGGCTGAACTGTCAACAGAATGTACCAGCTGTGCCCCACCCCTCATGGCATAGAAGGAGAATCCACCTGTATAGCAGAACATATTGAGCACATGCTTACCCTTGGCATAGCTTTCAAGCAGCAGACGGTTCTCACGCTGGTCAACAAAGAAACCTGTCTTCTGGCCACGCAGCCAGTCAACATGGAACTTCAGGCCATTCTCAATGGCCGTGTTGTCATCGGAACCACCAATGATAAAGCCATTCTCCTGGCCCAGCTCTGCCTTGAAGGGAAGCGTGGTCTCACTCTTGTAGTAAACATTCTCAATGCGGTTGCCCATCACCTTGACCAGACTCTTGGCAATGGACTGGCGGCAGAGGTGAATACCCACACTATGGGCCTGCATGACAGCAGTCTTTCCATAGCAGTCGATGACCAGTCCTGGGAGGTTGTCACCCTCACCATGTACCAGACGGTAGGTGTTGTTCTTGGGATTGTCGGCAATGCCAATAGTCTGACGCATCAACAAGGCTGACTGTAGGCGCTTTTCCCAGAAATCATCATTGATGGGCACATCATTGAAAAAGAGGACACGGACTGCAATGGAACCAATCTGATAGTGGCCAACAGCGATAAAATCGCCTTTTTCTGACAGTACCCTGACCATGTCGCCATCATTGATTCCATCATCTGCATGATGAATTGCACCGGAGAACACCCAGGGGTGAAACCTGCGCAGGCTCTCTTCTTTTCCTCTTTTTAAATATACCGACTTATACATAGCGTTTTAGGCTTTATCACTTTGTTTGCTCTCGACAGGCTCTGCTGTCTTTATCAGTTGATAGTCTTTGGTGGACTCAAGCCGCATCAGTTCCTCGTAAAGCACAATGCAGGCCCAGGCATCTGTAGCAGCATACACCTTCTGCTTGTCGTTCAGGATGTCAATCTCCCAGTTGCTGAGCTGCTGGTTCTTTGAGATACGCATCCCAAAGAAATTGGCAAAGAGTTTCTGCAACGACAGGTCCTCTACCCCAATCTCTCCCACATGCTTCTGCAAATCAACGAAATAGCCAGGAGTGAAGTCACCACGCCGTTTAAGCTGGAGGATGTCATCATGCCACGACAGGCCAATCTTGGGGACTGTGGTGTCTTCAATCAGCCGCTTGATCTGGGGAGAAATGCCCAGATAGTTCAGGCGAAAGAGGAAACAGACATCGTGGGTGGCCACCTGAAGCAGAGAGACCATGTGCTGATTGCCCTTGGTGAAAGAGGGCCGTGTCTCAGTATCAACCCCAAGAATTGGCTGTGAAAGCAGGAAGTCAACAGCCCTGGCTGCCTCATTCTCGGAGACAACAACAACTATTTTCCCTTCGAATTTCACCAACGGGAGGGTTGAAATTAGTTTTTTGTCAAACTTGCTATAGATAACCTTCATAAAAATCGGTGCAAAATTAGCAAAAAAATACGATTTTATGGCGAGATATGAGAAAAATCTGTTACTTTTGCACAAGATTTTAAAGAAACTCACATCGGATGGCTAAGAAAAAACAAAAGCAGGCCCAACCAGCCAAATCTTTCTGGGAGGCTCTCGGCATAAAAAATATATTCCAAAGCGACATATTCAATGGCATTTTCGGGGTTGCACTATTCCTGTTTGCCATTTTCCTGACGATAGCATTCATCAGCTATTTCTCTACAGGACAGGCTGACCAGAGTCTGGTGCTTGACCTTCGTGCCGGGGAATGGCAGAATGAGAAGCGGGAGTTCATGAACTACTGTGGCTCGTTGGGAGCCCTGCTCTCCAACTTCTTTATCTCGCGTTGCTTTGGTCTTGCAGCCTTTGCCATTCCTGTTCTTTTAGCAGTCATCGGACTCCGTTGGTCAGGTGCCTACAAGAAGCTGAACCTGTTTAAATGGTTCCTCTCGCTGGTCATCATCATGGTGTGGTGCTCTGTGCTGTTTGCCAAGTTCCTTACCCCAATCATGGGTGACCAGGTGTATAATCCTGGCGGCGACCACGGAGTGTTTGTCACCCAATGGTTAGAGAATGTGATTGGTGCTCCGGGACTGATGGTTGTGCTTGGATTGGTGGCCATTGTGTTCCTGACCTATATCAGCAACGAGACCATCAACGTCATCAGGAAGATTCTTAACCCAGTAAGCATCATTACCGACAGGGTTAAGTTCCGCATCACCAATGTCACAGAAGGTGAAAACGAGGTTGAGCCAGCAGTGGCCTATGGAGACCCTACACCCAGTGAAACCATCGATTTGACCAATGTTGGAGCACCCCTGACTATTGTTCCCGATGAAACCGAGGAAAAAACTGAAGCCCCGAAGAAGGAAAAGCCACAAAAGACCGATGAAACGGGCACTATTGATGACATGACCATCAAGGTGGGTACAGAGGAAGAAAAAGCTGAGGGAAAGAGTGTTCAGGGAGAGCCTGACCTCTCAACGCCCATCAACCCGAAAGAGCCTTTCCTGAAGTATAAATACCCCACACTGGACCTGCTGAAGCGATATGACAATGACGGGCGGCCATATATTGACATGAAGGAACAGACGGCCAACAAGAACCGCATCATTGAGGTGCTGAACTCGTTTGGCGTGAAGATTTCCAGCATTTCAGCCACCGTGGGACCAACCATCACACTCTATGAACTGACTCCAGCCGAGGGTGTGAGAATCTCAAAAATCCGCAATCTTGAAGACGACATTGCCCTGTCACTCTCAGCCCTGGGCATTCGTATCATTGCACCTATTCCAGGCAAGGGAACCATTGGTATTGAGGTTCCAAACACAAAGGCCAACATCGTTTCAATGGAAAGCATACTGAACTCACGAAAGTTTCAGGAGACCACTATGGAGCTGCCACTGGCTTTGGGTAAGACCATCACAAACGATGTGTTCATGGTTGACCTGGCAAAGATTCCCCACCTGCTTGTTGCCGGTGCAACTGGTCAGGGTAAGTCGGTGGGACTGAATGCCATCATCACATCTTTATTATATAAGAAGCATCCCAACGAGCTGAAGTTCGTGCTGGTTGACCCGAAGAAAGTGGAGTTCTCCATCTATTCACCGATTGTGAACCACTTCATGGCCCAGATACCAGACAGCACCGGAGAAGAAGAAGCCATCATTACAGATGTGACCAAAGTAATCCGTACGCTGAACTCACTCTGCAAGCTGATGGACAGCCGATATGACCTGCTGAAGATGGCTGGAGCACGCAACATCAAGGAATACAACAATAAGTTTGTCAACCACAAGCTGAAACTTACCGATGGACATGACTACATGCCCTATATCGTGGTAATTATCGATGAATTCGGTGATTTGATCATGACTGCCGGCAAGGAGATTGAACTGCCAATAGCACGTATTGCCCAGCTGGCACGAGCTGTAGGCATACACATGGTGATTGCCACCCAGCGTCCTACAACAAAGATTATTACGGGTAACATCAAGGCCAACTTCCCTGGAAGAATAGCCTTCAAGGTAAGTGCAAGAATCGACTCACAGACCATTCTTGACCGCACAGGAGCCAACCAGTTGATTGGACGTGGTGACATGCTTTATTCTGCCGGTACTGATCCTGTACGTGTTCAATGTGCCTTTGTGGACACTCCTGAGGTGGAACGCATCAACCAATTCATTGAAGAACAGCCCGGACCAGTGGAGCCAATGGAATTGCCAGAGCCTTCTACCGATGAAGAAGGTGGCGATGTTGCTGGTGGCGGCTTGGATTCCCGCAACCTTGACCCACTGTTTGAGGAAGCTGCCCATGCCATTGTCATCTCGCAACAAGGTTCTACAAGTATGATTCAGCGCCGGTTTGCCATTGGATACAACCGTGCAGGCAGACTGATGGACCAGTTGGAGAAGGCTGGTGTAGTGGGTGCAGCTCAGGGTTCCAAGCCTCGTGAGGTAATGATTACCGACCCGGCAAGCCTGGATTCTCTGCTGGCAGCACTCAGAAGCTGAGGTGGATTTAAACTTTTCCACAAGGATAACGTCATAAATGCAACATTAACAACCAAAACAGAAGACAAAAATGAAAAGAATCATAATTGCATTAATGTGTGTATTAGCCGCTACAGCGGGCTATTCACAGACAGCCAAACAGATACTTGACAAGACCGCTGCCAATGTAAGTGCCAAGAGCGGGGCTACTGCATTCTTTGTGATGAAGGGTAAATATGGCAATACTGCCGGAACCATCTCCATCAAAGGAAAGAAGTTCATGGCCAGTACGCCTGATGCCAAGACTTGGTATGACGGGAAAAACCAGTGGACATACATGGCATCATCGGAAGAGGTGAATGTGACCACACCAACCCAAGCCCAGCAGCAGATGATGAATCCCTACCGGTTCATTAACCTCTACAACATGGGGTACGACATGACAAGCAAGACAGTCGGCAGTGGATATGAAGTACATCTCGTTGCCAACAATCCCCAGCGCACAATAACAGAGATGTATATCACCGTGAACAGCCAGTATATCCCCACCAACGTGAAGATGAAAACTTCGAAGGGATGGTCGGAAATTGCAATAAGTAACTTCAAAAAGGCCAAAATCAGCGATAGTGTGTTCCGCTTTAATGCCAAGGACTTCCCCAACGCTGAGGTGATTGACCTGAGATAACTGCTAGGAATGAAAGTAATTATAGCTGTAGGGACAAATTGCAATCAGCATGACAACGCCCTCTCAATACGCGAGTATCTGGGAGGGATGTTTGGTTCTGACATCAAGTTCACGCAGTTCATGAGGACTAAACCCATTGATGGCAGCGATGGTTACTACATAAATGCCCTGGCACAGATTAACACCAAAATGTCGTATGAGGAGCTGAAGGCTTGGTTCAAGCAGCTGGAAATCAGCTGTGGGCGCAATCAGGAAGACTCCAGCGAAGGCTATATCCCAGTGGATATCGACATCCTGCAATATGGCAACAAGCGCTATAAAGAGAGCGACTGGGAGCATGACTACGTGAAATATCTATGGAAAGAACTAAAGCAAAAAGGCAAATGAGACTACTGATTCTGGCCTTTTGTGCCTTTTTTGCCATTCCATCGGCAAAATCGCAAGATTTCAATTCATTTTTCCGCGATTCCACCATACGGATAGACTATACTTTTGCCGGTAATGCAAAGGTGCAGAACATGTATGTGGACAAACTGAACATGATTCCGGGATGGTATGGCAAGCACAGAAGGCTGGCTGAAGTGCCAGTTGAAGGAAACGGCCAAATCATCGTCTGTGACCACCATACAAAACAGGTGATTTACAAGAATTCTTTCTCAACGCTCTTCCAAGAGTGGCTTTCCTATCCAGAGGCTGAAACCACCCAGCGTAGTTTTGAGAATGTGTTCCTCATTCCAATGCCAAAAGATACTGTAGACGTTACGGTGAACCTATTTGATAACCGCAGGGAAATAACAGCTACCCTCACCCACACCATCTGCCCAACGGACATCCTTATCCGACACATTGGAAAGGACAAAACTCCCTATGAAATTATCCGACAAGCAAAGGATACTTCCAACTGCATTCACATTGCCTATGTTGCCGAGGGTTATCAAGAACAGGAGATGGATGTTTTCATGAACGATGTGCAGACGGCAGTAGATGCCCTGTTTGCCCATTCCCCATTCGACAAGTTGCGCGACAGGTTCAATATTGTTGCCGTAAAAAGCGCTTCAAAGGATTCAGGGACAAGCATTCCACACGATGGAAAATGGTTGGAAACAGCACTCGGAAGCCACTTTGACACTTTCTATAGCGACAGATACTTAACCACACTTAATCTCAAACAATTACACGATATACTTTCAGGTATCCCTTACGAGCATATTATTGTATTGGTAAACACCGAAAATTATGGCGGCGGAGGCATCCTGAACAGCTATAACCTGAGCATGACTCACCACAGGAGTTTCAAGTCGGTAGTGGTTCATGAGTTCGGCCACTCCTTTGCAGGACTTGCTGATGAATATGCCTACGAGAGCGAGCAAATACCGATGTACCCCATTGACATTGAACCTTGGGAACCTAACATCACAACACTGAAAGATTTTGACAGTAAGTGGAAGGACATGCAACCAGAAGGAGCAGGTCTTCATGAGGGTGCGGGATATAGTCTGAAGGGTGTTTACAGGGCATACGAGGATTGCAGGATGCGCACCAATGAGCATCCTGAGTTTTGTCCTGTCTGCCAAAGAGCCATCGAAAGGCTTATCCGTTTTTATACCGACCCAGAGTAATCTCCAAAAATAGCAATCAAGATGATGAAATGGTTTGCCTTTTTACTACTCTTTGGTTGTTTAATTCAGCAACCAGCAACAGCCCAGCGTCGTCAGAAATCTGAGGATGCAGAGCAGTTGGGGCGAGCCATTGACTATTTTTCATCGGGCAAATACCATGAAGCTTTGCTCATTTTTCAAAAACTTGACAAGGCTTACGAACTGAACCCACGGTTCAAAGCCTATATGGGTGTCTGCCATTATTATGAGTGGAACTACGAACAGGCAACCCGTTATTTTGATACTGTGATTGATTCCCTTGGAGCATACGCACCACATGAACGGAGCTTCTATTACTTTGCCGATGCAGAAAGCCACTTCAACCTTGGGCATTACCAGAAATGTATCCCACTCTATGAGAAGCAATTGGAGTTGTGCTATGACAACGAAAAGGGAGATGCCTGGTATCGCATAGGGTTCAGTTATATGTTTCTTGAGGACTGGGAGAATGCCTACAATGCTTTCCGGCATGCCTTAAGCTGTTACGAAAATTACCGTAACACACCAGATTTGCATGCCCGCATCACCCAAATCAGGAAGATGCTGCCAGGAATCAAAGCAAAACTTGAGTGAGACAGCCTTGTTTCCACCCATTGGAAGCAATGTTTCTAATCAGCGGAAGGACTCTTTCTAATCAGTGGAAAGGATGCTTCCACTGAGCAGAAAGGAATACCCCTACAATTATTGTGCTTATTGGGGCAGCCGTTTTTGACGTGATACATCTAATAAAAAACCTAAAAAAAAAGCAGATAACGAAGTTATGTCTTTTCCGTATGCAACTTTTTTTGTAATTTTGCAGTCAATATTTGAAAACAGAATATGAAAAAAGTCATTATACCGGCAACAATTCTTATTTTGTTGCTCATTGTCTACATGCTCATCCCTCGTGAGCACAATCTTGTTGTGAAGTGGGATTCGGTCAAGACAGAACTGGAGGAAGCCCAGCCGATTATCAAGGTTTACATCGAGAATTCAGGCAGTATGGACGGCTATATGGGTTCGGGTGCTGAACTGAAAGATGCCGTTTACAGCTATGTAAGCACGATGGCAAGCTATTCTCCGGTTGCTCCTCAGCTGCATTTCATCAACACGCAGGTGATTCCTTATGGCGGTTCGCTGAAAAGTTTCATCACAGACATGAACCCCGAATCTTTCAGGCAGGCAGGTGGAAGCCGTGCCAATTCGGATATAGCACAGATGGTTGAAATGATGCTGACAGCCCAAGGTAAGAATACGGTAAGCATTTTCGTGAGTGACTGCATCCTTGATGTCCCCGACGGAGAAGCTGAGAAATTCTTCATTAACCGGCAGATTGACATCAGAAATGCCTTCACTAAGTTCCGCCGCAAGATGAAGAACCTGAGTGTTGAGGTGTTCCGCATGAAGTCTGAATTCAAGGGAATGTACTATTACAGCAAAGGTGGTGAGCAGCTTGAAGACGTGAAGCGCCCCTACTTCATGTTTGTCATTGGCGACCGTGATGTTTTGGCTTGGATCAACAAAAACGTTCCTTTCAGCGAAGTAAAGCATGGTATTGAGAACTACTGCGCTTTCACCACCTATTCGGATGTTTCATTCGACATGACTAATGAGTTTGGTGTTGCTCACAAGAACACACTTGAGTGCCGTTCAGACCGCAAGGGCCGTTGCCACATGAAGCTGAAAGCCAATCTTCGCACCACACTTCAGGATGACACCTACGTGATGAACCCAGAAAACTATCGTACCCAGAATGCTACAGTCGGAGTGGGTGCCGTTGAGAGGATTGACGACCAGCAAAGCCCTTACACCCATCTGCTGACCATCGACCTGGATGGAAAGATGAATCCCTCGGGTGAGCAGCTGAAACTGATTCAGCAGGAAATGCCTGCATGGATTGAGGCCGTTAATGACGACACTGGCAAAACCATTCGCAAGAACCTGAACAAGACGACTGGAATCAAATACATCATTGGTGGAATAGCAGACGCCTACAAGAACGACAAGGTGCTTGCCAACATTAAGTTTAACATCGTAAAAAAATAAAACGACAATATGGGACAATTTTTCACAACCATCTACTGCTTCTTCGACGATCTCTTTGGTCTTGAACTGGCAAGTTATCTGGCAGGCGAAGCCACTGAACGCCAGCAGAGCAACATGTTTATGAGTATTGGTCTTGCCATGATAGGCATCACGTTGCTCGTAGCCGTTATTTTCTATTATGTCATCAACCACCCGAAACTGAACAACTGGTGGGGATGGACGATATTCCTCGTTATCAACGGACTCATCAACTACTTTGTGGGATGGCGTTGGGTGTTGAGCGATTTGCTCGATGGAATGATGGAAAAGATGGATCAGACCACAGGTCAGCTTATCCCCCTAAGCATCATGGAGAACGATTGTATCAGCTTCGGTTTTGCCAACATGATACTCTCGATGATTACTTTCCTCATTATTTCCTATCTCATTAAATGGGGAAGCACCAACGTTCCGCGTGCTCCATTCTGATTGTATCCAAACCCATAAAAGAACTTTAAACTAAAATAAACGGCAAATTACAAAATGTCAAAACTATATGTTTTCGGAATAGGTGGAACAGGGTCGCGTGTGCTCCGTTCCCTTACTATGATGCTTGCCTCAGGCGTTAGGACTCCTCAAACCGATATGGTGCCCATTGTCATTGACCCTGACTCGGCCAATGCTGACCTTACACGGACGGTAGCCCTGATGAACAAATATGGAACACTACGCCAGCAACTCACTTTCCCAGAAAAAGGCCACGGCACATTCTTCAAGACAAAGATTGACCGTCTGCTGCCTAACTATAACCTGTTGATTAAGGATACTGAAGACCGTCAGTTCCAGCAGTTCATCGAGTTGCCCGCGATGAGTAAGAAGAACCAGGCCATGATGCGCATGCTGTTCTCTGAAAAGAACCTTGCATCGAGCATGAACGTCGGATTCAAGGGAAATCCCAATATCGGAAGTGTGGTGCTCAACCAGATTGTCAATTCAGAAGACTTCATTACCTTTGCCAATTCGTTTGAGAAAGGCGACAAGATATTCATCGTCAGCAGCATCTTCGGTGGTACTGGTGCCAGCGGATTCCCGCTCTTGCTGAAAACCCTGCGCACGGGTGAAGACTTCCCCAACAACGACCTGATTAACAAAGCCGAGATTGGAGCCGTCACCATACTGCCCTATTTCAAGCTTGAACAAAGCGAGGACAGCGAGATTGACTCATCGACCTTCATCTCGAAGGCAAAGTCTGCCCTAGCCTATTACGAGAACAACATTTCGAAGAATAACCAGATTAATGCGCTCTACTTCCTTGCCGACAACATGTCGAACACCTACGAGAATCATGAGGGAGGAACCCAGCAGCGCAACTCAGCCCACCTTGTGGAATTCCTGGCAGCATCGGCAGCCATTGACTTTGCCAACAAGCATCATGAAGGCCCGACAGTCAACAAGGAACTGGGCATCAAGGAGAACCACCGTACGGTTCACATGGATTCTTTCTACGATGAACTTACCGCCATGCTACGCATGCCACTCACCCAGTTTATGATGATGGCCAACTGCATTTCCGACAAGTGGGACTTCGTGAGCAAGAAGAAACTTGCGGCTAACAATGGCAACTTTGACGAGTCGTTCTACAACACCCCATTCATGCAGAATCTTAAGTCGTATCTTGAAGACTATAGACTGTGGATTTCTGAGATGAAAGACAACAAGCGCTCGCTTGACCTCTTTAACCTTGACTGTGGGGATGAACCGTTCAGCGTGGTAGTTGGCCAGAAGCCAAAGTCTGTATTCACCATGCTTTCCAATTACAACCTTTTCTACGACCGTCTGAACAATGCCGTGAAAAAGGCTAAAGGCGACAAGGAAAGCCGCTGGCTTGAGATGTACAGCATAGCCACACAGCAATTGTGCAAAGAAAAATTTGGATTCTGATTGGAACGAGACCAAAGATTGATTGAAAAGAAACAACAACTATAGAAAACAAATAAGCCGTGTCAAAAATATTTCGCCTCTACACTGAAGGAGCTACGACTTTCAACGACTGGAACGAAAGCCCTTCATTCCCATACAACAGTAATAATCGCGACAACATCGATGATCCCGATGGTGCCACTGCCAGAAACGAGATTACGAGCATACCTTCGCCTTTTGCAAGGATAGACCTTGTGAAGAATGCCTTCAAGATGGTGACCACTCCCCACAAGAAGACGCATGAAACCGATCTCGATGGCAAGACTATCTTCCACAAAATGGTGAGCGATGCTCTTGATGTGGGCGAGATTTTCTTCAATATTGATAAATATAAGAACAAGATAGAGATTATATCGTGGGATTCGGCCCTGATGATTGAGGAACTGAAGCAGAGCGATATGGATGGTCACCGCTATCTGGGTGATGCGCTGGACAAGTATATGCAAAGCGATGCCCAGGCCTATAACTTCGATGACTTGCACAATATCTATCTGCTCAACTTCCTGCATGGTCCCGATGAGCTGAACATCATCGGTGCAACTTCACCCGCAACAGTGTTCTTCTCGAATGCCAACAAACTTGACTATGTGTCGAAGAGCCTGAATTTCGGTCAGTCGTCTCCATTCGATGATGACTACTATCCACTCTACAAGCGCGATTCTGAGTACATCAAGTTCTGGTTTATCCTGCGCAAGTCGATTCCAGACTTTGCCACACGATTCCCTGAGGTGGAAGAATACCTGAAGCTGACCATGCGTGCCATTACCGACAATACGCTTAAATCACAGCTGCGCTCATTGACTGATGCTGATGTGCGTTCTTTGTCGGAGATTGAAGTTAAGGATGAACGCCAGAACAACACGGTTGAAGTGCTGGGCTATCCGTTGCTGAAACGCTCTGTGGTGAATAACGGAAGTGAAAGCGACTTTGTGATTGACACGACCAAAGACGTTGACATCTTGCCGCTTGTGCTGCCTATTGACTCAGGTAATCGCTACCGTGACATGTTCTATACCACAGACACATGGGGCAAAATCAATGCTGCACCTTGTGTAGTTGAAGAGCAGAACCTTGCCAAGCGTGAACTTCCTTTCGATGGTTCCATTCGTGCCTACATCACCATTGGTGACCTGATGGAAGATAACATCATACGGGTTCCCCACAAATTGAACAACAAAGAGTATTTCGACGGAAGCATTCAGCTCGGTGAAGAGAAGGTGAGCTACCTGCTTCCGTTGAAACCGCTGTTCTTCAAATATTTTGATGTCAACGACCTGATGCGCCCAATGGCTGATGGTTTGCCCATGTTCGAGATGGAACGCCTTGCCGGTGGTTCAGTAAAGGCAACCCTCCGCATTCCTGTCAAGAGCCGTTCACGCAATAAATATGTGGAATATTCCCGTAACTTCTATGGTGAGAACGAAGCTGACCCGAAGCACAACATCGGTGGAATGAGTGAGTTTGACTTTGCCGGCTTTATCATGCCGCTCATCAAATTCAAGCAAGAAGAAGATGCGCTGTTCACCGTCAGCTGTATTTCTACTTATTCCCGCAACTATACGCTGAAGTTCTTCCAGGGAGATATTCAGCTGCCCGACATCATGATGGATTGCCGAAATGTGAACCGCTCGGCTAACTATAAGGCAGAAAACTACACCATCGAGAAGCGAAACTTTGACCATATCGAGGTGAGCGATGCTGAAGGCAACAAGGGTGTGATTGTTCCTGTATTCCAGGAACAGCAAAGCGTGAACAGTTTCGACTTTGCCATCGACCTTGGAACCTCAAATACCCATATTGAATACCGCGTAAACAACGGTCCCACTTCACAGACATTCTCCTACGAACAGGTCGGAAAGCCGTATAGTGAATTCTTCACGCCTTCCATGCTTCGGTTTAATGGGCGTCAGCTGCAAGACGACCTCTTGGCTGAACAGTCACTCATGGAACGCGATTTCCTGCCGTTGGCCGTGACTTCACAGAGCGATTTCCACTTCCCCACCCGTACCGTGCTCTCCGCTGCACAAACCACCAAGTGGCACGAAGTGGTTCGTCCATACGGTATGGTGAACATTCCCCTCACCTACGACAAGCGCGAGTCATACCTTTACAACCGCAACATCTACAACATCAAGTGGGGAAAAGGCGAAATGCTGCGTGTGATGGAGAGCTATGTAGAAACCTTGATGCTGATGATCCGTAACAAGGTGCTTACTGAGCAAGGCGACTTGCAGCGAGTGAAAATCACTTGGTTCTACCCCATCAGCATGGCTCCCAAGCGTCTGAAGAACCTTCGCGAGACTTGGAACAATGCCTATCAGAAGTATTTCAACCAGTCGCAGGCATCCAACATGTCTGAATCGGCTGCACCAATCCAATACTTCTTCCGCCGGTATGCCAATGCCACCGACCTGGTGAATATTGACATTGGTGGTGGAACTACCGACATTGCCTTTGCCCGCGACAAAGAGATTCAGTATGTGACGAGCTTCCGCTTTGCTGCAAACTCTGTGTTTGAAAACACGTTCTCGGATGTTGACATGTCAAACGGCATCGTCGACTGCTACAAAGAGCAGATACTGCGGGTGCTGACGGACAACAAGCTCACGGAGCTGCTTTCCATCTTCAACAGCGAGAACAACGTACAACCGGCCAACATGGCTTCGTTCCTCTTCACGCTGAAGGAGAACTCAATGGTTCGTGGCCTCGATTCCAAGTATGTTGACTTCAACCACATGCTTCAGGATGACGAGAACTTCAAAATCATCTTCATCCTTTTCTACACCGCCATCATCTACCACGTGGCCGAGATACTGAAGGCAAAGAACCTTGAAATGCCGCGCCACATATCCTTCTCGGGTAACGGTTCGAAGCTCATCACGGTGCTGACCACCGACAACCAGCTGCTTTCCACATTCACCAAGCGCATCATTGAGCATGTGATTGGAAAACCGTACGACAAAGACCTTGAGATATTAGGCTTCGAGAGCGGCAGCAATCCAAAGGAAAGCACCTGTAAAGGCGGACTGCTTGGCGACATCCTTACCGACGACCGCAACAAGATTGTCATCAAGAAAGCATTCGGTCCCGATTTCATCAGCAAGGAAGACACCTACGACAGAGTAGACGACCAGTACATCAGCAACTCAACCGAGGCTGTGAAGACTTTCTTCGACTTTGTGCTCAACGAACTTGACGACATTTTTGACTTCGATGCCAACTTCGGCGTTTCCAAACAATCACTCCAGATTGCCCGTAACGAGTGCTACAAAGACATTGCCACCTATCTGCGCAAAGGTCTGCAACAACGCCGTGAAGAGAGCGAGGGTGAAGACCGTCTGGAAGAAACGCTGTTCTTCTATCCCATCAAGGGAGCCATCCACGAACTATCAAATGCCATTTTTCATGCCATCTAACAACTTGAGATTATGAATTCTTCTGTTATCATCATCGTAGTCCTGGTCATTGCATTGGCTGCCATCGGACTCTCCATCAAGGTTTTGCTCGACCTTCTGAAACTGAAAAAAGACATTGAGCAGCAACACTACGACACCGAAGATTCCCTCAGCGGTATCCGTAAGGCATTGGCAACAGCACAGCGTGAGGCAGACGTTTCGGAAAGTCTCAAGGCTATAGATGAAAGACTGAACAAGCTGGAGCGCTCGTCAAGAATCTCTGCCGTCAGGGAAGGCGATGCAAATGCCCAGCAACCCAGAGACCTGCCACCCCGCAACGTCAACAAGCAGCCCAAGGACGGGTTCTTCGGCTCACCTAAAGGTGATGCTGATACCGCTCTTTTCAACGACCAATATGACGAACTGCGCGACGAATGCTTCTTCTCGGTTCATTTCCTTTCAACTACAGAAGGAGAATATGCTCCCATCGACCTGATGCGCCTGAAGTCGTTGCCATCAATCGAGGGTGTGGTTCGCTATACAGGTTGTCCGCTGAAAGAAGCCCGTGGGTTCCAGCTTATCAGCAAGGGACAAGTAAAAAAGCAAAGCAACTATTGGGTGGTTACGGCTCCCGCAGAGCTTCAAATGCTGAAATAGAGAAGCGATAAGTGATAAATGAAGAGTGATAAGTGTAATTAATCAGAATGGAAAAAGAAGAACTGGAAGTACTTATTGAAATACGCGACTTCTTCCGTCGCCACAAACAGGAAATTGCAAAGGAACTTGGTGAGAGCGACAACGCCTTGCGTGAGGCTCTGAAAGATGTCAAGGACACCTCTTATTATAGTGTAACCGAACTGAAGCGACAGATTGTCGAGCAGAGTGAGGCTTTCAAGGATATTATCAACGAAGAGCGCGATGCCTTTATCGATGTGAGCAACACCATGAAGGCCCAGTTCGAAAAGCAGGTAAAGGCTTATCCCTCGATTGCAGAACGACTGGAAGACATGGCCGAAGTGCCGCACAAACTGGATGTATTGGTCAACAAGATGGAACAATACAACTGGCAACTTGTGGAGAATGTGAACAACATGATTCGCCGAATTGACCAGCGCCGTGAGGCTGCTCAGGAACGCCATAACCGCATTCCAACCTGGCTTAAATTATTATTCGCCGTCAGCCTGACCATCATCACAATCTGTAGTGTTGTGACAATGGTGGCTACGGTAGCAATCTTCAAATAACAAGATTTTATTTCTCTTCAGGCACGGCAAATTTATCGCCTGTCTGCTTGATGAGCATGCGTGCAGTTGATTCCGGGAATCCTGTACGCTTTACTTTTGCGCCAAGGCCTTCGGGGGTACGGTCAAACTTACCATTGGTCTCCGGCTTGACGGCCATGTCGTTGTATTTCACGATAAGATAGATGGCCAGCTGGCGCCAGCGTGCAATCATCTCATCACCCTTTTTGCAGCTATAGGCAGTCAGGTATTCAACGGCATCCTTCTCCGACGTCAGCAACAACTCCCCTGCCCTCTTGTCAACATTAGGGATTTCCTTGAAATAGCTCTGATCGAGAGAGTCGCGTACAGCCTGAAGCGACGGGAACATCTGTGAATAGCGCGGATAAACCATGTTGCTCACCCAATTGCATACCCAGAAAGCGTTCTGGTCGTTGAAAGTAACGGCATCGGCCCCAGGAGTGTTATAGCAGACGGGCTGGCGGGTAGCACAGCAATATACAGGCGTATAGGCCACCATGTTGCCATCGTCGTTGCCAAACCAGATGATGCCACCTACCTGACGGGGCAGCCATCCGCGCAACTGGGCAATATACGAGAAACCTGTCTGCTGGGTACTTGTGGGACGCTCGTTGAAGTATTTCTTTCCATCAACCTGATAGCTCAGAGGCGTTGGACGATAAGGCATCTGCCAGATACCGCCACCAAGGTCGTTGTCGAGTGAGAACGGAGTGCCCTCGTAGTGGTCGCGCATACAAGCCTCCATGTCCTGCAAACTGACTTTCCGATTGGGAACAATCCACAACGGCATGGGCTCGGCATCCTTTTCCACACCCATCGCATAGGGCAGATAGCGATTCATTTCGGTGGAAAAATGATTGAAGAAACTCCACACACGAGCCTCACAATAGCGGCGTCCGCTGAAATCTGGGGCTGCGTATGCGGCATTGAACGAGAAATCCTTGTCTTTTCCGCTGAAGAATCCTTGTTCACGGGCAAACTTGATGACATCTTTCGAATACATCACGTTCTTCTTGTCTTTCAGGTCGAACGTGGTGATGCGGCTCTGGTTGGCATGGGCACAAATAGCATTGTCGGGAATGCGGATGGCCACCCAAACGGCACCAGTACGGCCTGGTCCCTTGCCAATCATCTCCATAATCCACGCCTCGTTGGGATCACAAATCGTGAAGGTCTCGCCTTCTGAGTTGTAACCGTATTGCTCTACAAGCGACGTCATCACCTGAATGGCTTCACGGGCAGTCTTGGCGCGCTGGAGGCCAAGATACATCAACGAGCCATAGTCGATGATACCAGTGGAATCAACAAGTTCCTCGCGGCCGCCAAATGTAGTCTCGCCGATGCTTACCTGATATTCATTGATGTTGCCAATGACGTTGTAGGTGACTGCGGCCTCAGGGATTTCTCCGTGACACTCGTGCGTGTCATAATCGATAATACGGCGCATTTCGCCCTTGGCATGGGTTTCTGCGGCATAGTGGCAGAGTCCTGTAAACATGCCATAGTCGTCGGCATTATACGAACACATCACCGAGCCGTCCGCACTTGCGTTCTTGCCTACAATGAAATTGGTGCATGCCGAAGCCCATGCTGCCACGCATGAAAGCACCAAAACCGCCAAAATTCTGTTGTATTTCATGGATTTCTATATTTTTCTAATAGTGAATATTGCATACTACTCCCCTCCATTTAGGGAGGGGCCGGGGGTGGGTCTTTTTTTTTATTCCTCCTTCTTCCTCGGCTCCTTCTTCGCAAGCATCACCACCTGATACACAAAGTCGGTTACCCACTTCTCGGAGAAGCCAAGCCGCTTGTTGAGCTGGCGGATGGAAAGCACGGTCTTCACCACACCGGCATCCGTATAGTCGTTCTTCGTGAAGATGTCGTGCACGGTCTTCTCGGTCATCGTGTAGATGGCAGACTTGAAGAAACTGGGCACACGCAGCTTGAACTTCATCAGGTTGCCCGTCAGCATCATCAGGTCGTTGCTGAAGCTCTGGAACTGTATCATATAGGTCTGTACGTCTTGAATCTTGCGGCAGCCCTTCTTGATGCTTTTATCGATTTCATCAAAGAAAATGTCGTCGGTCTTATAGAGGTTCTTGAGCATTTTTTTGCACTGGCGCTTCTCGGCTATGCCAAGCTTGTTGCGCTCAGTAGCCACGTGCAAAGTGGTCTTAAACACTCGCAAATCGGGCAGCATGGCCAAGTTGGTGATGCCTACGTTCTCGGCAATGGCCGACTGAAAATACACCCTCACAAGCGTCATATAGTTTTCCATTCCGCCAGCGTCCTCTTCCTTCTTTCTGAATAGTTTACTGAAAAATCCCATTTCTGTCTTTTTATTATGTATTTATATTTTCCGTGCAAATTTACCCAATTCTTTCCAATTAACCAAACGATACCCCAAAAACTTCTTTTGCCTTGGGAGCGACTCTTCGTTATATTGCATATTGCATATTGCATTCGTTTTTTTTCCTAAGAGAGGGAAATTTAGTTAATAAATTATAATAGAATTATATAACTAATTGATTATTAATAATATATATAATGTTATATACATATATTAACACTTTTTCCAGCGCTTACATAAAAATTTGAATGCAATATGCAATATGCAATATAGCTGGGTAACGGGGAACGCCATTTCAACGCACAGAATAGGAAGGCATGGCTCGTTCCGCAATCAGACTTTAATTGCCACTGAATCAGACTTTAATTGCTCAGCAAACAGACTTTATTTGCCCTGTAAATAGACTTTATTTGCCCTGTAAATAGACTATATTTGCTCTGCGGAAACAAGCCTTCTGCTAAGCTGATAACAAAAAAATCCCCTCCCGAAGGAGAGGATTTATACTTTTGCTGGTAAAAAAACGAATCAGAAGCGATATCCCAGCGTGACAAGGAACTGATGGCGGTTGTTTTCCACCTCGGTCTTGGTGTAATAGTTGTCGATTTCGTCAACCCAGAGCTGGCCGTCTTGAATAAAATAGTCGTCAGCATAAGCATCCATGAACGGGCAGAAATCGCCTTTCTGAGTGCTGTACTGGTAGGCAAGGTCGGCATAGAACTTGCCGAAGGTGTAGCCCAAGCCAAGCGTTAAGCGGTTGGTAGCCTTCCAGTTGGTGAAGTCGGTAGCTGAAGCCACGTTCGTGCCGTAAGAGTCGCGATAGGCATCCTTGAAGCCATTCTCGTTGTACATCGGGCTGACGTAGTTGTAACCAACGCGGAGGGCAACTTCCGGAACGGGCTTGTATTCTAAACCTAACTTCAGGGTGCTCACTCCCTTCAACGTCTTTTCGGTATGGTCCTTCATGGCCACGTCCTTTGAGCTTGAGCTGTAGTATTCGTCGTAGTAC
The DNA here is from genome assembly GCA_017428925.1 of Prevotella sp. Classification (GTDB taxonomy): domain Bacteria; phylum Bacteroidota; class Bacteroidia; order Bacteroidales; family Bacteroidaceae; genus Prevotella. The sequence goes on from JAFRPY010000044.1 coordinate 20,452, forward strand.
CAGTCATAGTAGTCGCTCTCCTTCACACGCGGGTTGGTTGCGCCATAGTCGGAATACTCGTAAACGGCACCCAATGCCAGGTAATTGCCAACGGTGTGACCCAGGCTGACTCCGAACTTCATGGGAGAATTGACCCTGAAGTCGTAGGAATCAGAAGCCACGTAGTTGGGATTGACGGCCTTCACGGTGGTATTGTTCTGCAGCCAGGTGGTGTTTGATGTCGTCAAGTCGTAGAACGTTGGCGAGGCGAACGAAACACCGATACGGAAAGGAGACTCCTCGATGGGGCGGAAAATGGCACCCAGCTTGAAGTTAACGCCCGTACCCTTAATCTTGCGCTCATCGAACACGGTGACATTGCCAACCGCTGGTCCGTCATAACTCACCAGATGCTCAGTATATTCGCTGTAGCCCCTGTAGTGGACGTCTTGGAAGCCAATGGTGAAACCGAGGTACACACGGTCGTTGATGTTGCCACTGACGCTGAAATCGTATTCACCGATATAGCCCTTGCTTGCACGATTCATGTTGTAGGCATCGGCCATATTGAAGCCACCGACTCCATCTTGATCAATGATAAACGTATTGTAATAAAGGTTATCAATCTGGCTGGTGTAGTAGAAATCACCATAATAGTAATTGCCCTTGTGGTTCAAGGCATAAGTCGACGCTCCACTTTCGTCAGGATCAGCAAGCATCTTGATATACGACAACGCATTCTGCGAGGCCTTTGGGCTCAGATGGTCCTGTGCGGCCGAGAGAATATAGTTGAAGTCGCGGTTCTTATGGTAGTTGAACGCCAAGTTGATGCTGCTGCCATTGTCTTTGTTGCTCCAAACGAATCCAACCTGGTCGAAGTCAGCATGAGCCTTGCTGGCATTGTTAAAGTCCTGGGCTTCTGACTGCAAGGTGAGTCCAGCCGTGGCAGATACCTGCGAACTGCGGAACAGTCCCAGACCGGCAGGGTTGTTAGTGATGGTGGAAATCTCGGCTCCCAGTGCATCCATCGCACCGCCCATGCCCACGTAGCGTGCCGTACCATTAAGGTCGCTGGTCACTATGTTTGCATTCTCGTAGGTTTCCTGAGCCACTGCCGGCAGAGCGGCAACAAGGCAGAAAGCCATAATATATTTCTTCATCATAATTCAGTTATATTTATAAGATTAATAATTCAATTTGACTACCATCACACTTCATCAACGGCGACCTCCATGAGAGACTCCACCTCCGCCGCCACCGCCACCGCGGGAGCCGCCTGAGTAGCTGCCTCCACCACCGCCACCGCTGCTGCGATAGCTGCCGCCTGACGAGCCGCTGCTATAAGAACCTGTGCTGCGGGTGCTGGTGCCCGATGATACTGGGCGTGGGCCGGAGCTTGAAGAACTGTAACTTCCTGAGCTGCTACGCTGGTAGCCACGGTTCACGTTTCTGGATGAATAGTTGCCTGAAGAAGAGTAGCCTCCATTATAGGAACCTCCTCCACCACCACCGATGTTGCCCGAGCCATATCTGGCGCTGCCTGCGTAGGAACGGCCATTGCGGTTATAGAGTGTCGTTGAGCGAGAACCGCCAGGTCCCGGATGGTATCTTGAACCTGAAGCAGCATAGGCAGGACGACTAGTATATATCACAGTGGGTACAGACCACCCCCAACGATAGGGATAGAAACCCCATCCATAATAGCTGTAATAGAATGGATCATACCAGTCGTACCAGCCATACCAGCCGTTATATCTGTAGTACCAGGGGTCGTACCATCCCCAGCGGCTATACCACCAGGGCGAATGCCAACTGTAGTAAGGACCGAAGAACCAGGGGTCGTACCAGTAGAAATCATCGAAGCGGCTCAGCCAGTGACTGTAGCGATAATCCTCTTCTACGTCATAATGCTTGTCGTACTCGACGAGGGCAGCAATAGAATCCTCTTTACTGGTATGGAATTCAATGATGTCATTGCCAAGAGAGTCGGTGCCAATCACTTCATAATGACTGCCAAACTTACCCCGATGATTGTATTCATCGGTTTCACGGGTGCTGCCGCTATAATAGACAGGCTTGTCGTCGTCGTTGTCTTTAGCGGTGTTGGTGTTTTTCTTGACTGTCTTCTCACTCTTCTTGGGGGTGAAATACACATCGTCCTGAGCTATCATATTGATGGAACATACACCAAAAAGGACTGACAGTAATATTAATTTTTTCATACGCATTATAGAATTTACTCTTTAACAAGTGCAAAAATATTACATATTTTTATGCAAAAATACGGATTTTCCCTAATACGTGATAGGTTTTTCCCTAATTTTTATATCTTTGCAGTGATTTTTTAACTTTTTACTATGGAATACTTTGTTGCACACTTCCAAATTAAGGGCACAGAATCGCTAAGCGATTGCCGTGATTTGTTGGCTGCCATTGCCGGTGAAGCAGGGTTTGAGTCATTTGAAGAAACCGAGGATGGTCTTTGCGGATACGTCCAGCGCAAACTTTTCGACGAAGATAAACTCAAGGAATTGCTGGCAGCTTTCCCCATCGAGGGTGTAGAGGTCACGTATTCGCTGAGTGAAGTGGAAGACAAGGATTGGAACGAGCAATGGGAAAACGCCGGTTTCGAGCCGATAATTGTTGGCGGAAGATGCGTTATCCACGACCCGAAGCATCCCATAGACTCCATCGAACTTCCACAGGAAAAACAATCGCTACCAATCATCGACATTACCATTGAGGCGAAGCAGGCTTTCGGAACAGGAACTCACGAGACGACACGGCTTATCGTCAGTCAGTTGCTGGAGATGGACTTGAAAGGGAAAAGTGTGCTCGACTGTGGTTGTGGAACAGGAATTCTGGGCATTGTGGCATCGAAACTCGGAGCAAAGAGCGTTGTGGGCTACGACATCGACGAATGGAGCGTTAAGAATTCCCGTCACAATGCATTATTAAATAATGTGGAAAACATGGAAGTGTTGGAGGGAGGCCATAGTGTACTGAGTCATGTGAGCGGTGTGTTTGACGTCGTTTTAGCAAATATCAACCGCAATGTCTTAATGGCCGACATGGGGGCCATGCGTGAAGTGATGAGCCACGAAGGCATTCTGATACTGAGCGGTTTCTATGGGGAAGACGGAATAATGATTGCTGAAAAGGCGGGTTCGCTGGGATTGTCGCTCTCTGTTACGAAAAGCGAGAACAACTGGTGCATGCTACTCTTTAATACATAGCCGTTTCAGGTCGTAGAACGAACCGTTGTAAAGGTCGAAATCCACATATCCTTTTATTCCCGGCAGCTTTCCTGCATCTGTGTGCTGCCAGAATTTCCATTCACCGTCATAGTCCACCTTGTCAACATAATAGTGGGCAATCCAGTAGGGATAATCGTCGAACACCTGGGTTCCCAGATACTTCACCTTGAATTTGTAGTAAGTGTAAATGATGGGTTTCACGTGGTATTTGTCTTCCACGACATGCAGCCATGTTAATATCTCGCGCTGGAAATCCTCAACGCTCATGTCGGCAGGCTTGTGTTCAACGTCGAGAACCGGCGGAAGGTCGCCTTCTTTCAGATGGACGTTCTTCAGGTACCAGGCAGCCTGCTCCCTTGCTGTCGACTTGTTGCTCCAGAAATGATATGCCCCGCGGATGAACCCGTATTCACGGGCATTCTTGAAATTATCCCTGAATGTTTCGTCGACGCTTGAGCTGCCCTCTGTTGCTTTCACAACAATGAAACGGAGCGGGCACTTTTCAATCATTGCGTTCTGCAAACGCTCCCAATCAATCTTGCCCTGATAGTGGGAAATATCGATACCGCGAATCTCGTAACCATCGGGATAGTTGGCATCGCCATACAGGGCACGCCATCTGAAACCAAAGGGTCCGACAAAGAAATAATAAAAAAGCCAAATGTAGACCCCGACAACGGCAAGACCTCCTATCCAGTATGCCCATTTGGGATACTTCGTAAAGAATGATTTCTTGCGTCGATGCTTGCGGTTACGCTTTGGCATGTAGTAATTTTCTTGGTGGTTATTTATATATTATAAATAAGGTGGGGACTAATACTGGAGCCAGTCCCCACCCTATTATGTGTATTCAGATTACTTATCTGCTTGTTCCAAAGCCAGCGTCTTCGTAGGCTGATCGCACACCTCGGCAGGTCCCCAATACTGGATTGGTCCGGGATATACATAGCAAGTTTCCCTTGACCACTTCTCACGATGTGCAGCAAACTCCTTGAACGGAGCACCCTCAAGCTCAACAAGGGCCTTGCGGATAACGGGCTTCATCTCGCCGTTACGCTTCTCCATATTCATCATCATCGTGATGGGAACACCTCCAGCCTTCCACTGGTCGGAAGGAGCAGTTGTGTTCTTTACGATGGCCATATAGCCGGTCTTGCCGTTGGCAATCAGCTGGGCAGCACTTGTTCCGAGTGCATAGCAATAGTCAGCATCGAAGTTTGACGGAGCTGCACAACGTCCCTCGTAACCGAAGAAGTGATGCAATGAAGAGAACTTGCCCTTGAACATACCGGTCTTGCGCCAGCGCTCCAATTTGGTTGCCACCATTGACGAAAGCAGTTTCTCGGTCTCTATGAGAGAAACCTGAACGTTTCCGTGAGGATCGCGGTCGAGAGCCAACTGCTGGGCAACATTTGTGGGCAGCGAATTGAACACGGCCAGATTCTCGTCAGAAATCTGCTGCTTGACAAAGTCAATCTGCTCGGTACGTGTAAGGTTCTGAGCTTCAGGACGAGCCAGCACGTCATTCAGTTCAGCAATCAGTTTCTTGATAGCCGGAATGAACTCAATAAGTCCTTCAGGAATAATGACAGTTCCGAAGTTGTTGCCATCTTCAGCACGACGTGCAACAGCATTTGCAATATAGGTGACAACATCGTCGAGCGAAAGGTCGTTGGCTTCCACTTCCTCAGAAACGAGGCAGATGTTAGGCTGGCATTGCAGGGCGCACTCCAAAGCGATATGAGAAGCAGAGCGTCCCATCACCTTGATGAAGTGCCAGTACTTGCGGGCAGAGTTACAGTCACGCTCAATATTGCCGATAAGCTCTGAATAGGTCTTGCAGGCGGTATCGAAACCAAATGATGTCTCAATCTGGTCGTTCTTAAGGTCGCCGTCGATGGTCTTCGGACAACCAATCACCTGAACGCCATAGTTCTTTGCAGCATAATACTCTGCAAGAACACAAGCATTTGTGTTGGAATCGTCGCCACCGATAATCACGATAGCCTTAATGTCGAGTTCGCGGATAATCTCCAGACCTTTCTCAAACTGTTCTACTTTCTCCAGCTTGGTACGTCCAGAGCCAATCATGTCGAAACCACCAGTGTTGCGGTAATCCTCAATGTATTCAGCTGTGATTTCGAGATAATTGTGATCAACCAAACCACCAGGGCCTAAGATGAAACCATAAAGGCGGTTCTCGGGATTCAGCTTCTTAATCGTGTCAAACAAACCAGTAATCACGTTATGACCACCAGGAGCCTGGCCACCAGAAAGAATCACGCCCACGTTCATCTTTGCAGAATTTGAAACATCGCTCTTTTCAAATTCGATGAGAGGCATTCCGTAGGTGTTGGGGAACAACTTCTTGATTTCTTCTTGGTTGTCAACACTCTGAGTAGGTTCACCTTCCTTTACTTTCACAGCTCCTTGGAGAGCCGTAGGCAGTTTTGGCTGATAAGCAGCGCGTGCCTTCTGCAATGCACTTTTGTCCATCATAATAATTACGATAATTTATTTTGTGAATAATTGATTTCTCCATGCAAAAATACTGCTTTTTTGCGACAAATAAGATTGTTTCTTTTTATTTTTCAAATAAAAACAGATTTTTTCCGAAACTTTTACTTTCATTTCCGAATTTCTTTTTATATTTGCAATATCGAAATAACAAATAGACGATATAATCATGCCAAACAAGAAAGATTTAAAGAAAACTATCAACTACATTTGCAGCGAATTGTTTGCAGAATGTGTGGCGGCTTCGCTTTATAATGGAAAGCCGAATGAGGATAGTGTCAACGCGCTGCTGTCGAGCATTCTGATGATTCAGAACGACTACGTCAGACGTATCTCACATCCTGAACCCGGAATGAAAACTAAAGATTACTTCAAGGACCTGATTGATAATTTCAACAAGCAAACCAGTGAGATCATCGACCAGATTGCATCACTTCAGTAATTTGAATGGCTGCTGTCCCTACAATTGTGGAAAGTTATGGGAAATTTCTGTAATTGGTTGCTATATAAAAAATTAGGGTGGACAAAGAACATAACGGTTGAACACCCTAATAAATTCATTATTGCCCTTGCTCCCCATACCTCGAATTGGGATTTTGCGCTCGGACAAGTATATATGCGTGCCGAAAACATGCACATTAATTTCCTGATGAAAAAGGAATGGTTCTTCTGGCCTTTAGGACCGATTTTCAAACGAATGGGAGGAATTCCTGTATGGCGGACAAAACATTCAAGCATGACGGACAACCTTGCTTCGGAAGCTCAGAAAAGGGATGAATTCCGACTTTGCATTACTCCTGAGGGCACCCGTTCGCCTAATGCAGACTGGAAGAAAGGTTTTTATTTCATTGCCATGAAGGCCAATTTGCCAATCCTTTTGTATGGCATCGACTACAAGAAACGCCTTATTCAATGCACGAAATCCATCATTCCTGATGGAAATTTCGAACAGCAGATGGCCGAAATAAAGGAATATTTCAAGGATTTCAGGGGAAAATATCCCGAAAAGTTTGCGATTTAGTTTTATTCCGCCGGGTATCCCACCATATAGGTTTCGCCTAAGTCTCGTATTTTTGCTATTGCCCATCCGTCTTTTATCGTCGCCGGATATTCGTGTATGCCACCAAGAACACAGATACGGTTAGTAACCGTTATTTGGCGGTTCAGTCGTATGCGGATTTCTGCCCAGTCAAAGATAGGAAGACTCTCCGTAGCGAAACAATAAGCATCAGAAAGAGCGTCAGGTTGACGAACGACTCTTGGCTGCAACACGACATCACTTCCCAACAGATTCTTACCTAACGTTATCTGAATCCCAGGCAGCTGAATGCTGTTCACTCTATCCCATTTTAGCTTCCATTTGGCATTTGTCTCTGTTACTGAAGGTATCGGCTGCCGGCGTCCTTCAACATGGAATGTATAAACGGACTGGTTTCCGAAGGCATCTGTCAGCTTATACTCCACAGCATATAATTTTTCCTCGTTGAAATCGAAGATTCCCCTGTCTGACCCTACTTTAAAGAGCGGCAATCGGCAACCTGGCTCTACAAATGACTTCATGTACCAAACGTTCTGATGACGCCAATGGAGATAATCACCCCATGAGTTGACTTGACGGTTCATCGAGGCAGGAATGCTGTCAACGGTACTTTCGAAAATGGTATTGCCGTCAATCGTCAGTTCTGTATGGTAAATTCCATAATGATGGAATGTGCCTTCCATGTAGTCGTTGGCCCAAATACCGAAGCCTACTTTTCCCCAGGCATAGAAATCACGTTCTAAATCATGAGAGACAAAGCCAAAATATTGCTGATGCGAAGCACCATTGAACACGCCCTCGCCCGGTTGTGGGTAAGCCATGAAGGAATGTGCCTGTGGTGGCGTGGTGTCGGCAAGGTATTTTCCCACGAACGTCAGCGGGTCGCGCATGACCCAGCCTTTAGTATCGTGTACTTCCAGATGTAGGTGGGGAGCGACGCTGCTACCCGTGTTTCCGCTAATGGCAACAAGTTGGCCACCGCTTACCGGTATTTCGTAAGGTTTGAAATAAACATCGGCAGGAACTTGAGGAGACTTGCGCCATTCAGCAAGTTCGTCGGGCTGTCCGTGTTTCTTTCTGTAATTACTTAACTTTGTCCTAATAGCTGGAGCGAATCCATTCAGATGGCAATAGACGGAACTATGACCATCGGGATGGGTGATGTAAAGTGCATTGCCATAACCAAATAACCCAACGGTTACACGCGAAACATATCCGTCGGCTATGGCAAATATCGGTTTGCCAACAGCCATGCCTGTACGCACATCTATCCCACCGTGGAAATGATGAGGCCGTGGCTCACCGAAATTGCCCGCCAATGTGATATTGTCATTGACGGGCGATGAGAATTGCAACGTAGTTGCTAACAGTATGCTTAGAATATCCAATGTTCAAACGAATTGATAAGGTATTCAGCAGGCCTTGAAACTCATGTCAAGTCCCTTCACGGAATGAGTGAGTGCTCCTACTGAGATGAAATCAACGCCTTGCTCGGCATAATCGCGGATGGTATCGAAGGTGATTCCACCCGAAGACTCTGTCTCATAGCGACCGGCAATAATGTCGACGGCTTTCTTCGTATCAGGTACGGAGAAATTATCGAGCATGATGCGGTCAACCCCACCGTGATCGAGCACTTGCTGCAGTTCATCGAACGAACGCACTTCAATCTCAATCTTCAGTTTCAGCCCCTTCTCATCCAGATACTTGTGGCAGCGGTCAATGGCGTTGGTAATACCACCGGAGAAATCTACATGATTATCCTTAAGCAGAATCATGTCGAAAAGACCGATGCGATGGTTCACTCCACCACCAATCTTTACGGCCTGTTTCTCAAGCATGCGCATTCCTGGAGTAGTCTTGCGGGTGTCGAGCACACGAGTCTTTGTTCCTTTCAAATGCTGCACATATTTGTCCGTCATGGTGGCAATGCCGCTCATGCGCTGCATGATGTTCAGCATCAGGCGTTCCGTCTGGAGCAAAGAACGTACACGTCCGGTCACAATCATGGCGATATCGCCTTTCTTCACACGCGTACCATCTTCCATCAATACCTCCACTTGCATCTCAGGGTCGAAGCGGTGGAAAACTTTCTTTGCCACCTCGACTCCAGCCAGTATTCCGTCTTCCTTAATGAGCAGATGGCTCTTGCCCATAGCGTCTTCGGGAATACAGCACAACGTGGTGTGGTCACCATCACCGATATCTTCTGCAAAAGACAGGTCTATCAATCTGTCTTCAAGTTCATCTACACTTAACATGGCAAATAACCGGTTAAAAGATTACTTGAAATAGCTCGGCGTATTCGGGAACAAATTGATTCCGATTCCAATTCGGAAACCTACAGTACTGTAGTCGGAATGCTTCTTGAACGACTGATCGTAGTAGATGGCAGGCTCGATGGTAACTGTTCGGTTAATGAAGAAAGCATAGCCCACTTCAACTCCCGGCATGAAATCGTTGTAGTTTGAGCTGGCGTGCACATACTTGCCACTAACACCAAGAAAGATTCCGTTCTGCACAATGTAGTAACGACCACCAACGCCGGCCATGAAATAGTCGGGAATGGCCTCTTGTCCGTAATGCTTATAACCAACTTGACCGTAAGCCATCAGGTTGTCCATAAAGAAATAACCGGCCTTGGCATCAACGCCCAACTTGAACTCTTCCAACCCACTGTAACTTGCATCGAAGCTGGTCATCGAAGCTCCTAAATAATACTTGCCCTGTTCGAACTGGGCATTGGCGCTCAGCGTCATGACGAGAGCTACAATCATCATTGCAATTTTCTTCATAATCTGTGTCTTTAAGTAATATCATTTATTATTCTTTCTATACCAGGCAAAGAACCACACCAGGGCCACCACCAATGAAACGACGGCCGTGACATAGCCAACGCTCATTTCTGCGCCAAACGCATTCTTGGAAACCACAAGGAAAGTGATGCAAACCACAGTCATAAACAGGGCGGGCAGGAACGTTACCATAAAGGGTTTCTTCTGCTGAACCAGATAGACGGTAATGGTCCAGAGCGTGAATACTGCCAGCGTCTGGTTGGCCCATCCGAAATAGTTCCATATCACGTTGAAGCCATCGGGATTACCGATGTTGAAGAAGAGCAGGCCCAGCGTGGCGGCGAAAAGCGGTATGCAGATATAGAGGCGCTTGCGAATAGAGTGTTGCTCCATGTGAAGGAACTCGGCAATGATCAGACGGGCAGAGCGCAAAGCCGTATCTCCACTGGTAATCGGAGCGGCCACTACACCAAGCATGGCAAGGATTCCGCCGAAAAGGCCCAGCCATCCCTCGCTCACCACGGTCACCACCTTCGGGGCGGCCAACGTCATTTCGGGTGCCTGTCCCAACAGTTCCTGACCTGCTCCGCCATAGAAGAAATACATGGAAACCGTTGCCCAGATAAGGGCGACGATGCCTTCAGTAATCATCGAACCGTAGAATATGGGCCTTCCCATCTTCTCCGACTTCACGCACCGAGCCATAAGCGGACTTTGCGTAGCGTGGAAACCGCTGATGGCACCACAGGCAATAGTGATGAAAAGTGCTGGAAATATGGGTGTTCCGTTCATCGTTCCTATGCCATCCGAGAGTTCAGGCATAGAAGGCCACTTCACAAATAGCACGGTCATCAGTGCAACGGCCATGAACAACATGGATATTGCAAAAAGCGGATAGATGCGACCGATAATCTTATCCACCGGCAACATCGTGGCAATAATATAATAACCGAAGATAATAGCACACCAAATATAAACCCAAGTATTGCCCTCGCCACAGATATCGCCGAGAATCAGCGCAGGACTATAGACAAAAACCGCGCCCACCATCATCAGCAAGAAAACCGAGAATACCAGCATTACCTTCTTCGTCGTGCCACCAAGGTATCTGCCAACCAGCTCGGGCAAACCTGCACCATCGTGACGTATGGAAAGCATTCCGCTGAAATAATCGTGCACGGCACCGGCAAAGATACATCCCAACACAATCCACAGATAGGCCGCCGGTCCAAACTTTGCACCCATGATGGCTCCGAAGATGGGGCCTGTTCCCGCAATGTTCAGGAACTGAATCATGAATATCTTCCAGCCGGGAAGCACAATATAATCAACACCATCGGCTTTCGAGATGGCTGGAGTTACACGGTCGTCAGGGCCAAACACTTTCTCGATGAACTTGCCATAGACCAAATAGCCTATGACCAACGCCAGGAGACTCAACGTAAATGTTATCATTTCTTCCTTATAAGTTTAAAAAGTTATGCAAAGATAACAAGATTTCGACAAAAATCCGTACCTTTGCAAATATTTTTATCAAAAATGAAGAAAATTATTACATTATTATATTTATTAGCAGCCATTTTAACCGCCAACGCTCAAAAAAACGTTCCTCTCAATCAGGAAACAAGGGCGGTGTGGCTGACGACTATCGGCGGAATTGACTGGCCAAAGACTTACGCAACCTCCCCACAAACCATTGAGCGGCAGAAACGTGAACTGACCGACATGCTCGACCGCCTGCAAAAAGTGCGCATCAACACCATCCTCTTGCAGACCAGAATACGTGGAACCGTCATCTATCCGTCACGACTTGAGCCCTGGGACCCATGTATGACTGGGAAACCCGGCAAGAGTCCCGGTTACGACCCGCTTCGCTTTGCCATCGACGAGTGCCACAAACGCGGAATGGAGCTTCATGCTTGGATAGTTACCCTGCCAGCAGGCAAATGGAACGGGCCGGGTTGCCAGAACTTGCGAAAGAAATATCCTTCACTTTTGCGCAAAATAGGTGCTGACGGCTTCTTGAACCCCGAGAACACGCAAACAGCTGACGTCATCGCATCCGTCTGCGAGGAAGTGGCACGTAACTATAACGTCGACGGAATCCATCTTGACTATATCCGCTATCCCGACGGCTGGAAGATAAAAGTGCCGCGTGCAACCGGCCGCGAGAACATTACCTATATCGTCAGGAAAATCAACCGCGCCGTGAAAAGCATCAATCCGAAAATCAAAATGAGCTGTTCGCCTGTCGGAAAATACGATGACCTTCCCCGTTATCGCAGCAACGGATGGAATGCCTACACGGCCGTTTGCCAAGATGCACAGGGTTGGCTGCGCTCAGGTTTGATGGATCAGCTCTACCCCATGATGTATTTCAAGGGCAACCAATTCTATCCCTTTGCCATCAACTGGTCGGAAAACCGCTATGGCCGCGAGGTTGCCGCTGGACTGGGCATTTACTTCCTCGATCCCCATGAGGGCAATTGGCGCATCGACGAGGTGAAACGCCAGCTTTCCATCTGTCGCCAGTATGGGCTTGGCCAATGTTTTTTCCGCGCTAAATTCCTGCTCGACAATGTTCAGGGACTCTACGACTATCTGCGCATCTGGAACAATCAGGACATTCTTCCCGTCAGTCTGGGCGGACTTCCACTCATTCCCGACAATCCATCAACCGGCCGAATATCGTCGGGAAAGATAAAGGTCACCCCCAATGCCAACCTTCCCTTCCTTCAAAACGATGGTCGTTACGTAACACTTCCACCCAAAGGAAAGACTTTAGATGCCGACATCATCATCGTAAAGAGCCTGACGGGCATGGCCGTTGCCACACTCCCCTATCGTGGCAGCCAAGCCGCCATAAGCCAGATACCTTGCGGCATCTATCAGATTTGCTCTCTTAACCGCAAGGGCATTACTCACAGGCTTGGTTATCTGGAAATCAGAAGGTAATGGAAATCTTTGTGAAAAATCAAGACAACGCGGTTTTCCAATCTGGAAATCTGAAACATCCGAAAAGCGGAAAAATAGCTTCCAATATTTAGAAAAAAGACTTCCGCTAAGCAGAAAGAATGCTTCCGATAAGCGGAAGCATCCGATTTAGACTGTGGAAGCCCATCATTTAAAGTCTAATTGCATCTCAAATAAAGTCTAATTGCAAGCAAAACAAAGTCTAATTGCGATTAAAATAGACTTTAATTTGCTGGAAAGTGCCCTTTTTTCGTCGGAAAAATCGATTGCGGAACCGACATAAACGCTTAACTCTTTCATCCTCAACCACTTGTGCAAACCCTCCCAAAACTCGCGTATTTTCGACCAGTTTTACGTTTGGTGGATTTCACGCGAATTTTGATACCGAAAATTCAGAATATATTTTACATTTCTATAAATGCTTCGGATTATTGTATTCCATTATCCGATTGTTCGAATTGTTCGAATGACATGTTTGGATTACATTTTCGCGAAAAAACTTTGGCAGTAAAAGAAACTTTTGTACCTTTGCACGAAAATTTTGGCAAAGGCCATTATATTTATTCAATCGGACAACGCCCCTCATTGTCAGAGGGAGTCCAACAAATTATTAAAAAACAGAAATGAAAGTATTGAAATTCGGCGGAACGTCCGTAGGTTCCGTAAAAAGCATTCTTAGCTTAAAGAAAATTGTAGAGACAGAGGCTCGGAAACAACCTGTCGTAGTAGTAGTAAGCGCCCTGAACGGCATCACCGACAAGCTGATTGCCACTTCGCAATTGGCAAAGAACGGAGACGAACACTATCGCGAGGAATTCGACGCGATGGTAAGCCGGCACCACCAGATGATTGACACCATCGTCACCGACCCCAAAAAGCGCGTTGATTTATTTAATAATGTGGACCAGCTCTTTGAACAATTGAGGAGCATCTACTATGGTGTTTATCTCATTCACGACTTGAGCGAGAAGACGCAGGACGCCATCATCAGTTATGGCGAGCGTCTGAGTTCGCACATCGTGGCTGCCATTATCAAGAACGGTGCAAGGATGAATGCCCGCGACTTCATACGCACCGAGAACAAGCAGGGCAAACACGTACTCGATACGGAACTGACCAACCAACTGATTAAGGAGGCTTTCGCCGAACTCTCTCATCCCCGCACAGGTATTCCCCCAGTCTATGTGGTGCCAGGCTTCATTGCCCGCGACCGCGACACACATGAGACCACCAACCTCGGACGCGGTGGTTCTGACCTTACCGCTGCCACCATTGCAGCCGCTCTCGACGCTGAGATGCTGGAAATATGGACTGATGTTGACGGATTCATGACCGCCGACCCGAAAGTTATCAAGTCGGCCTACACCATCAACGAACTTTCTTACGTGGAGGCCATGGAATTGTGCAACTTCGGCGCAAAGGTCATCTATCCTCCCACCATCTATCCCGTTTGCATTAAGAACATACCTATCAAGGTAAAAAATACATTCAACCCCAACCATCCGGGTACGCTGATCAAGGAAAAGATTGAAAGCGACTCGAAGCCCATTAAGGGAATCTCGAGCATTTCCGGAACCACGCTCATCACGGTGACGGGCCTTTCGATGGTGGGTGTTATCGGCGTGAACCGCCGAATCTTCACGACTTTGGCTGACCGCGGCATCTCGGTGTTCATGGTTTCGCAGGCTTCTTCGGAGAACTCCACCAGTATCGGTGTGCGAGATGAAGATGCCAAGGCTGCCGTCGAGGTACTCAACGAGGAGTTTGCCAAGGAAATAAAGACCGGTGCCATGTTCCCCATGCAGGCCGAAAGCGGCTTGGCCACCATCGCCATCGTGGGCGAGAACATGAAGCACACGCCGGGTATTGCCGGTAAGTTGTTCGGCACACTCGGCCGTTCGGGTATCAGCGTGATTGCCTGTGCTCAGGGCGCATCGGAGACCAACATTTCGTTTGTGGTCGATGGACGCTTCCTTCGCAAGTCGCTCAACGTGCTCCACGACTCGTTCTTCCTGTCAGAATACAAGGTGCTCAACCTTTTCATCTGCGGCATTGGCACCGTGGGCGGAATGCTGCTTGAGCAGATTCGCACCCAGCAGAAGGTGCTGATGCAGAGCAAGCGCCTGAAACTGAACGTGGTTGGAATCAGCGATGTCTTCAATTTCGTGCTGAACCGCGACGGCATTGACCTCGACAACTACGAGCAAATATTGCGCGCCGGCGAGAAAGCCGACACCGAACGCATGCGCGATGAGATTGTAAAGATGAACATCTTCAATTCGGTGTTTGTCGATTGTACGGCCAGCCGTCAGATTGCCGCACTTTATCAGACATTCCTTGAGCACAATATCTCGGTGGTTGCTGCCAACAAGATTGCCGCTTCGAGCGATTACGACAGTTACATGAAACTGAAGCAGACGGCCCGCGACCGCGGTGTCTGGTTCCGTTACGAGACCAACGTCGGTGCAGGTCTGCCCATCATCGGCACCATCAACGACCTGTGCAACTCGGGCGACAAGATTCTGAAGATTGAGGCCATCCTTTCGGGTACGCTCAACTTTATCTTCAACGAGATTGCTGCCGACGTTCCATTCTCCGAAACTGTTCGTCGCGCCAAGGAGCAGCGTTACTCAGAACCCGATCCGCGCATCGACCTTTCGGGTACCGACGTTATCCGCAAACTGGTCATTCTTACCCGTGAGGCCGGATATAAGGTCGAACAGGACGATGTGGAGAAGCATCTCTTCGTGCCCGACAGTTATTTCGAAGGAAGCCTCGACGACTTCTGGGCCAAGTTGCCCGAACTTGATGCCGACTTTGAAGCACGCCGTAAAGTACTCGAAGCCGAGAACAAGCGTTGGCGATTTGTTGCCACAATGGAAGATGGAAAGACGAATGTGGCCCTGAAGGAAGTGCCTTATGGCCACCCGTTCTATGGCCTCGAAGGCTCGAACAACATCGTGCTGCTCACCACCGAGCGCTATAAGGAATACCCGATGCTCATCCAGGGCTACGGTGCCGGTGCGGCAGTTACCGCAGCAGGCGTGTTTGCCAACATCATGTCAATCGCTAACATTTGATGAAGCATATTATCATTCTAGGCGACGGAATGGCCGACCTGCCAGTTGAAAGACTTGGCGGGAAGACCCTTCTGCAATATGCCCATAAGTCCACTATGGACCTTTTGGCCCGCGAAGGACGATGCGGTCGCCTCGTTACCGTGCCCGAAGGTTTTCCTCCTGGTTCGGAAGTGGCCAACACCGCCATTCTCGGTTACGACCTGAATAAGGTTTATGAAGGACGAGGCCCGCTTGAGGCTGCCAGTATCGGCTATGAGATGAGAGACGATGACCTGGCCATCCGATGCAATATCATCACGTTGGAAGACGGCAAAATCATCACGCACAACGGCGGTAATCTGGAAACTGCAGACGGCGATGTGCTTATCAAGTATCTCGACAAGCATCTGGGTAATGACCGTGTGAAATTCATCACCGGCATACAATATCGCCACTTGCTCGTGATTCGTGGCGGAAGCAAGCACATTGTCTGCGCCCCACCCCACGATCATCCCAACGAACCGTGGCGCCCGCTTCTGGTGAAACCCGAAGAAAATGCGCCCATTGAAGAAGGACGGATGACGGCAAAGGAAACGGCCGACCTGATTAACGAACTGATTCTCAAGTCGCAAGAACTGCTGGCTAAACATCCGTTCAACCAAGAACGGGCACGGCAGGGAATACGCCAAGCCAACAGCATCTGGCCTTGGAGCGGAGGCTATCGTCCTTCCATGCAAACGCTTATGCAACTTTATCCGCAGGTTCACTCCGGAAGTGTCATTTCGGCAGTTGACCTGATTCGTGGTATCGGTCATTATGCCGGCCTTGATATCATTAAGGTTGAAGGTGCTACGGGACTATGGAACACCAACTACGAAGGCAAAACCGAAGCCGCTATCGAAGCGTTGAAACGGCAGGACTTTGTCTTTGTTCACGTGGAAGCAAGCGATGAAGCCGGTCATGACGGCGACCTTGAACTTAAAATCAAGACCATTGAGAACTTGGACGAACGCCTGGTGAAGCCCATCTATGAGGCCGTGAGCCAATGGGATGAGCCGGTGTGCATCGCCATTTTGCCCGACCATCTCACTCCCGTCGAGATGCGCATCCATGTTGGCGAGCCCGTTCCCTTCATCATCTGGCATCGCAATATCGAGCCCGACAGCGTGGAACGTTACGATGAAGAGAGTTGCGTCACGGGCGGTTACGGAATGCTTCGCCTGCAAGAGTTCATGCAAACGCTGATGAACATTAAATAAATCATTTCAAAGCAAATAAACACATCATGCAATATTATAGCACCAACAGAAAGGCAACGCTCGCCAATCTTGAGAAAGCAGTAGTGAAGGGACTGGCAGAAGACCGCGGACTCTATATGCCCGAGCAAATCAAGCAGTTGCCAAAGGAGTTTTTCGACAACATCCAGGACCTCTCGTTCCAGGAACTTTCCTACAAGGTGGCCGATGCTTTCTTTGGCGAAGATGTTGATGCCGAAAGTCTGAAAGGTATTGTTTATGATACGCTTTCCTTCGATTGTCCCGTAAAGAAAGTTACCGACAACATCTATTCGCTGGAACTTTTCCATGGACCTACGCTTGCCTTCAAGGATGTGGGCGCAAGATTCATGGCTCGCCTGCTTCAGTATTTCATTAAAAAGGAAGACGAGACGAAAGAAGTCAACGTGCTCGTGGCTACCAGCGGTGATACGGGTTCGGCCGTGGCCAACGGTTTCCTTGGGGTTGAAGGTATTCACGTTTACGTACTTTATCCTAAAGGAAAGGTGTCGCCCATTCAGGAGTGCCAGTTCACGACACTCGGCAAGAATATTACGGCCATTGAGGTTGACGGCGTGTTCGACGACTGTCAGGCCTTGGTAAAAAACGCATTCATGGACGAGGAACTCAATCGGCACATGAAACTGACTTCAGCCAATTCCATCAATGTGGCACGTTTCCTGCCCCAGTCATTCTATTATTTCAATGCCTATGCCAGAATGAAAGCGATAGGATTGGCTGACAATCTGGTGATGTGCGTACCATCAGGGAATTTTGGAAACATCTGCTCTGCCCTCTTTGGAAGAAAGATGGGACTTCCCGTCAAGCGTTTCATTGCCGCCAACAATGCCAACGACATCTTCTATAATTATCTGCAAACAGGAAAATACGAACCGAAGGCAAGCATCCAGACGCTGGCAAATGCCATGGACGTGGGCGATCCGTCGAACTTTGCACGAATTTACGATTTGCATCATGGCGACCACAAGGCCATTACTGAATATATCAGCGGTGCAACCTACAAAGACGGGCAAATCAGGGAAACCATGCGACAGTGCTATAAGGAGACAGGATATATTCTGGATCCCCATGGTGCATGCGGTTATCAGGCTCTGAAAGAATTACTCCGCGAAAGCGAAGGCGAAGTGGGTGTATTCTGCGAGACTGCCCATCCCGCAAAGTTCAAGGAGAAGGTCGATGAGATTCTTGGTATCGACGTGGAGATTCCAGAGCGTCTTGCCGACTTCATGAAGGGTACCAAGCAAAGTGTTCCATTAAGTAAAGACTTTGCTGAGTTCAAGAATTACCTGATGAATCAATAGCAATTGCTTAACATTATTTAAACAAAAATATCGGTACGTTTTGAACAACGTATCGATATTTTTATTAATTTTGCAACGCTTTTAGTACTAAAATTTAGATATTTGATTGAAAATCAAGCGGTTAAGAAGATTAGAAGGATTTCAAGATGAGACAATTAAAGATTCAAAAAAGTATTACCAACCGTTCCAGTGAGGCGTTGGACAAGTATCTTGTGGAGATAGGTCGCGCACCACTGATTTCCATTGATGAGGAAATTGAACTGGCACAGAAAATCAAGAAAGGTGGACGCGAGGGCGAAAGAGCCAAGGATAAACTCGTGACCGCCAACCTCCGTTTTGTTGTTTCTGTGGCCAAGCAATACCAACACCAGGGACTTACGCTTACAGACCTTATCGACGAGGGTAACATTGGTCTGATTAAGGCTGCTCAGAAATTTGATGAAACACGCGGATTCAAATTCATCTCTTATGCTGTATGGTGGATTCGCCAGAGCATTTTGCAGGCTATAGCCGAGCAGAGTCGTATTGTGCGTCTGCCACTCAATCAGGTGGGTTCGTTGAACAAGATTAATCACGAAATCAACAAGTTTGAACAGGAGAACCAGCGCCACCCTTCGGTAACCGAATTGGCAGAAGCAACGAACATTGATGAGGAAAAGATTGGCCAAAGTCTGGCCGCCGACGGTCATCATGTGAGTATCGATGCTCCCTTCCAAGACGGAGAGGACAACTGTATGCTTGACGTGATGCCTTCTGGTGATGATTCACGCACTGACCGCAAGGTTGACCACGAAAGTATGGCCCAGGAACTTAACTCCGTTCTTTCCAAAGTTCTTAAAGACCGTGAGATTACCATCATTCGTGAATGTTTTGGAATCGGTTGCCACGAAAAGGGATTAGAAGAAATTGGCGACCAGCTCGGTCTTACTCGCGAGCGTGTACGTCAGATTCGTGAGAAAAGCATTGCTAAGCTTCGCGACAGCGGAAATGCAAAAATCCTGATGAAGTATCTGGGATAAAACGAAATACTCATTTAAAAATCCGTTTGTTTTTGCTTACAAACGGATTTTTTTGTACCTTTGCGCTCGATGCGAAAACTTTTACCTATCATACTACTACAATTGCTCTTCGTATCAGGGCTTCAGGCACGAACCAGAATGGATTCGGTGCTCATTAATCGCATCTTCAACTACAGGCTAACCATTGATACAACCGACTTCCCTAAAGAAAACAGCTTTTATCATCGTTACTACATCAAGACAGACCACCGCAATGTGCTTTTGTTGGCAGTCCCATCCGTTTATTGGCTTGCCAAAGGTACGCAAAGAGAGTTTGTTGGTGAGTCATGGTCAAAGGTTAAGAAAGACTCTTTAGGTGAGCACCTTCTGCATCAGGTTATTGTTGGTACCACGCGAGGTTATCGCTCAATGCCCGACAACATACTTGATTACCTGAAGCCAGATCTTTATAATGTATTTCTTACCTCTAACGGACTTCTCTCTCCTTTTCACAGACTTAACTCGTCATACTATAAATATAAGGTGACAAACCTGTCAACCAAGAATGCCGAACTTTCGTTCCTTCCGCGAGTCTACAACACAAAACTGGTTAGCGGAAGCGCCATTGTGGACCCAAAGACAGGGCGAATCATCAGCGTTACCTTTTTTGGAGAATTTGACATGTACAAAATCACGATGAGCGCAACGATGGGCGAAGAAGGTGCCCACTCACTCTATCCTGATTACCAAAACACCCAATTGCAATTCAAACTGTTAGGCAATCGCTTCGGCATTAACTATTTTACCAAGTATATGTTATCGAACAGTCTTGCTGATTCTATCGTTGACAACCACGACATAGCATTAATGGATTCTATCCGTCCTGATAAACTACCCCATTTCATTGCCCAGTTATATCACCAGAAAGATTCGCTCGACAGCATTAGTCGGGCAAATGAAGATACAGTAAAAGTGGAGAAGAAACCGAATTTGATTAAAGAAATATTATGGGACAGCTTTGCCGATCATCTGTTAAACCGTACACGAATGGGAATAGGCAAGAATGAAGAAGGCTACATCAGAATCGACCCTCTGCTCAACCCCCTTTACTTTGGATACAACAACTCTAAAGGTGCGACCTATAAAATGAAGGTTCGCATGTTATATAATTTTAACGACAACAACGAATTGGCTGTTAACTTCAGGGGCGGATATACTTTCAAGGAACATCAATTCTATTTCAAGCTACCCATCCGCTGGACATTCAATAAACGGCGCAACGCATATACCGAATTCTTGATTGGTAATGGTAACCGCATATCAAATGCTTCTGTCAGAGAGCGAATCCAAGAATTACATCCAGATACCATCCATTGGGAAGAATTGGGACTTGATTATTTCAAGGACACCCACATTCAAGGACTTTTCCATTATGATATCAGCGATTACCTTTCAGTCCACGCAGGTTTTATTTTCCACAGGAGGACGCCGGTTGAATATCATGGATTTAATGAGACAAACAGTCAAACCGACTATCGGTCATTTGCCCCACTTGCTGAAATTCAGTGGAGACCATGGGGATGGTCAGGTGCCGTATTCACGGCAAACTATGAACGTGGAATAAAAGGTATCGCAAAGGCAGATATGGAATACGAGAGAATAGAGCTGGACGCTTCATGGAAGAAATACCTTAATCCTCTCCGGCTTATCTCTCTCCGGTTAGGCAGCGGTTTTTATACCAACAGGGCAAAGACAGCATACTTCCTGGATTACTCTAATTTCAACCGTGAGAACGTTCCTGGTGGATGGAATGATGACTGGTCGGGTGACTTCCAGTTGCTCAACAACCACCTTTACAACTCATCGCGTTATTACATCCGTTTCAACGTAACATACGAAAGCCCGATGCTTATCACTTATCGTATTCCATACTTTGGAAGATACATCGAAGCAGAAAGGATATATATTAACACCTTGCGCTCAACACAAGTTAATCCTTATATAGAATATGGATATGGTTTCACTAACCGTCTCTTTTCTATGGGAATATTTGTAGCCACTAACAACTGGAAATACTCTGGGATAGGTTTCCAGTTTGGTTTCGAACTATTCTCCCGCTGGTAATCACTAATCTATAACAAAAATGAAACATCAGCTAACCGTATACAAAGCATCAGCTGGTTCGGGTAAAACCTTCCGCCTGGCTGTTGAATACATTAAATTGCTCATCGATAATCCTACAGCTTACAAGAACATTCTGGCCGTAACCTTTACCAACAAGGCTACGGAAGAGATGAAAATCAGGATATTAAGCCAGCTTTATGGACTATGGAAAGGACTGCCCGACTCTGATGACTATCTGCAGAAGATCATTGAAGAAACGGGAAAACCAGAATCTACAATAGCCCAAAAAGCAGGAGAGGCACTCACCTACATCATCCACGACTACAATTGTTTCAACGTAGTAACCATCGATGCTTTTTTCCAGAGTGTCCTTCGTAATCTTGCCCGTGAACTTGACCTCACGGCAAACCTTCGTGTAAGCCTCAATGACGAACAAGTGGAAAGTCAAGCTGTTGATGAACTGATAGACGAACTTTCCAACACAAGCATAATGCTTCGGTGGATTATCGATTATATTAATGAGAACATCGAGGAAGATAAAGGTTGGAACGCCATAGGAAAAATAAAATCATTCGGCAAAACCATCTTTAATGATTTTTACAAAGAAGAACAAGACAAACTTCATCAGGTGTTCAGCGATGAGACTTTCTTCAAAAGATATACAGACGAAATCAGGCGCATCAAAAATAATGCCTCTGCGACCATGCGTCAATATGCAGAATCATTCTTCGATTTGCTTTGCGAGAACGGACTTTCTGTAGATTCTCTTATCAACAAGGAACGTGGTATCGCCAGTTATTTCAAGAAATTGAAAGGTAATGAATGGAGTGATTCAAAATGTTGTAATGCTACGTTTGAAAAACATCTTGCCGACGCAAACAATTGGGTATCGAAGAACAGTTCCGACCATGACCTTGTGGTTTCATTGGCAAGTGAAATGCTAATGCCATTTTTAGAAGATACAGAAAAGGCGCGGAAAAAACAATGGAAGCTGTTTGTGAGTGCTGACCTCACACTCAGACACCTCAATCAGCTTAGACTTCTTGGAAACATCCAAAAGCGAATTGCTACCATCAACAACGAATCCGGCTGTTTCCTGCTGAGCGATACCCAACATTTCCTGCACACGTTCATGGAAGGCTCTGACACCCCATTCATTTTCGAGAAGATGGGCGTTAGGCTTGACCACATCATGATTGACGAATTTCAAGACACCAGCACTGTCCAATGGAGGAACTTCCGTGTGCTTTTGCAAGAAACCATGAGCCGCGACACCAACCTCATTGTGGGCGATGTCAAGCAAAGCATTTACCGCTGGCGAAACGGCGATTGGCGGCTGCTCAACAATATTCAGGACCAATACACGGATGAACAGCTCAAAGTGGAAAATATGGTAACAAACTTCCGCTCTGCCAAGAACATTGTGGATTTCAATAACGAATTCTTCAAAGAAGCAGCGGAAATGGAATACCAGAAAGAGCTGGCCATCAATCCCGATGAAGCGGAACAACTGAAACGTGCCTACGCCGATGTACACCAAGAAACGCCAAAGGGAAAAAGCGACGAAGGCCTTGTCAGGATTTCCCTCCTCCCGCCTGACGATTATTTCAACGAGACCATCAACGTCATTGTCAATACCGTTAAGGAGCTGAAAGCAAATGGCATCAGCGATAGCGAGATTTGCATTCTTGTGCGTTCTAACAAATACATTCCTCTGATAGCTGATGCTTTCATGCAATTGCTACCCGATGTCAACATCGTTAGTGACGAGGCTTTCCGCCTTGATGCATCACTTGCCGTGTGCACGCTCATTCAGGCATTCCGTTCACTCATCACACCTTCAAATCCTCTACTCGAAGCCAACCTCCGCAAAGCTTATCAACGCATCAACGGAAGAGATGACTTGCAGCTTCCTTTGAGTCCGCAACTGCTCAATTTGCCGCTCACAGACCTGACCAATAAGCTCTTCAATATTTTCCATTTAGAACTGCTTGATGATGAAAGTGCCTATATCTGCACCTTCTACGACCATATATCCAATTTTGTGCTCGAATCAGATACCGACCTTGACGCATTCATCGAAGAATGGGATGAGTCGATTCATAAAAAGACCATCCAAAGTGACCATCTTGACGGCATTCGACTTATCAGCATTCATAAATCGAAAGGACTTGAGTTCGCGAATGTCATCATCCCCTTCTGCGACTGGAGGATTGAAATGCGGAACACCATCTGGTGCCATCCACAGGAAGAACCATTTAACAAGCTACCCATCGTTCCTATTGACTACAGCAAAAAGCTGGTCGAGAGCATCTATAGCAGCGATTATGCCTACGAGCACATTCAGAACCGTGTAGACAACCTTAACCTTCTTTACGTTGCTTTTACGCGCGCATGCAACAACCTGTTCGTCATTGGCCAGCGAGACAGTTCCATGTCAAGATGCCAACTCATCCAGGATGTCTTGGATAAATGGGGAATAAATGAGGAAAACAAATCCTTGCCCATTATTTATGAATACGGCCAACTGCTGAAGAATCCGGAAAAACGCAAAAAAGAGACGCAAAACAAGTTCCTCCTTCCTATCACGCCCTTTGCCGTCAACATTAAAAGTCATCAGACTGTTGTTACCTTCAAACAGAGCAACAAAAGCTACGACTTTGTTTCAAAAGACGACAATCCGTCAGAACAATCCCGCTACATCAAGATGGGCAATATTCTTCATAGTCTTTTTTCAACCATCCACACCACCGAAGACCTTCCAAAAGCATTAAGGGAACTTGAGTCGGATGGCATACTCTATGATAATGACGTATCTGCCGAACGCCTTTCAGGATTGTTGAAAAAACACTTTGCCAACCCTCAAATAGCCGACTGGTTCTCTAACCGCTGGAAACTTTTCAACGAGTGTTCCATCATCAGCATCAACGAGGATGGAGAACTGGTTGAGAAACGACCTGACCGCGTAATGACAGATGGAACTGAAACGATAGTCGTTGATTTCAAATTCGGACGCGAACGACAGGAATACAAAGACCAAGTCAACGAATACATGACCTTGCTGACAAAAATGGGCCACTCGAAAGTAAGGGGTTACATCTGGTATGTCTATAACAATCAAATCAAAGAAGTAAAATGAAATCATTCCTCGAAATAGTAGCAAGCGATATCATCAATCGCTATGGCACACAACTCAACCGCATCGCCGTTGTCTTCCCCAACAAGCGTGCATCCCTTTTCCTCAACGATGCCTTAGCACGCATTGCCCAAAAACCGATATGGAGCCCCGCCTATATCACCATAAGCGACCTTTTCCGACAGAATTCGAGTCTTTCGGTGGGCGATCCCATCAGGCTTATCTGCCTTCTTTACAAGTGTTTCAAGGAAATCACCGACCCCGAAAACAAGAGCGAAGAAACACTTGACCATTTCTCTGGCTGGGGACAACTCCTCATCAGCGACTTCGATGACATCGACAAGAACATGGCTCAGGCTCATGACGTGTTCCGCAACTTGCGAGACTACCATGAGTATGACGAACTCACATACCTAAGCGAAGAACAAAAAGAATTACTCAAGCGGTTCTTTGACAACTTTTCAGACGACCAAGACTCACGGCTCAAGGAACGTTTCCTGAAACTATGGAACAACTTCAACAACATCTATGACACATTCCGCCAGAGCCTGCGTTCAAAGGGGTTGGCCTACGAGGGCATGCTCTATCGTGACGTAGCTGAGCAAGCGGACATGGACTTCAGCTACGACTGCTATCTGTTTGTGGGATTCAACATGATGCAAAAAGTTGAGAAGACCATTTGCAAACGCCTACAGCAACAGGGCAAGGCAAAGTTCTACTGGGATTTCGACACCTACTACATGCATCCCGGAAACGAAGCCGGCCACTATTTGCGCGAACTGCTCCAGCTGTTCCCCAACGAACTGGACAACGCCGACAGAGACATCTATGACCACCTTGCCGACGAGAACAAGCAGATATCAATAGTCAGCGCTCCTACCGAGAACATTCAGGCACGTTTCGTAAATGACTGGCTAAAACAAGATGACCGCATTAAAGACGGCAAAAAAACAGCCGTTATCCTATGCGACGAGCATTTACTTCCTAACGTCATCCATTGCCTTCCCGATGAAGTCAGCAATGTGAACGTCACTACAGGTTATCCCTTGTCTGACACGCTTATCGCTTCGTTCGTCATGCATCTCTCAAAATACAAGTCAGCCGCACATCCCACTCCCTATATGCTAAGGCGTATCAAGCGGCATCCTTACTCCACTTTCCTTGATGACGGCATCTTCAGCGAAATCACCGAAACCAACCTGGAATTCCTGGAGTGGCTGCTACGCCAGGTGAAACAAATTGCCGTCAAACTAAGTGAAACCAATGCTGATGACCAGATGCAGAACGAGTCACTTTTCCGGATGTACACCTTGCTCAACCGCCTCAAGACAATTACGGGAACAGGTGAGCTTGATGCCAACCGGATGATTATCCTGCAACTCATCCAACAACTCATTCAATCTACGTCGATTCCCTTCCATGGCGAGCCGGCAGCCGGTTTACAGATAATGGGCGTACTTGAATCGAGAAACCTCGATTTCAGTCATGTATTGCTGCTTTCATGCAACGAAGGCAAGCTTCCCAAAGGCGTCAACGATGCATCGTTTATTCCTTATGCCATTCGCAAGGCCTACGGGTTGACAACAGTTGACAATAAGGTGGCCATTTTCTCATATTACTTCCATTCGTTGCTCCAGCGTGCCACAGACATTACCATCTGCTACAACAACTCAACAGAAGACGGACATACAGGCGAGATGTCTCGCTTCATGCTCCAGCTGCTCATAGAATATCCGCACAAGGTGAACCGCGTCTCGCTACAGTCCGGACAAAAACAGATGCTCATTCAGCCCAAGGAACGCACAAAGGACAAGGAAACGATGGAGGTGCTCAACAACTTCAATTCACTTTCGCCATCGGCCATCAACCGCTATCTGCGCTGCCCATTGCAGTTCTATTATTGCTACATCCTCGGACTGCGTGAATCCAACGATACCGAAGAAGGCGAAATTGACGACCGGCTGTTCGGAAACATCTTCCATCGGGCAGCACAACTCCTATACGATAACCTGGGCAAGAATATCCAGAAAGAAATGCTCAAAGACCTCCTTGACCATCCGAGCAAAATAGAACGTTTCGTTGACCAGGCGCTCATTGAAGAAATGCCCGGTCTGTCACTCGACAGCCTGAACGGCTTGCAGATTATCAAGCGCCAAGTCATCATCTGCTATCTGGAACGCCTGGTGCAAATCGACGAGCAACTCGCTCCGTTTGCTATTATGGGAAATGAGAAGGGGGTATATACAAACCTTTCTTTCACGACATCGCAAGGAAGCCGCACCATTAGAATTGGCGGAAGCATTGATCGTATGGACAAGGTAACTGACACGCAGACAGGACAACAGTCAATACGTGTCATAGATTACAAGACAGGGAGTAAGTTGCCAAAGCGAGAAGTGGGAGAAATTTCTGAAATCTTTAATCCCGAAAACATTTACGACAAACATACAGATTACTATCTTCAGACGCTGATTTATTCCTACATCGTCAGTAACGACACGGAGTTAAACCCTCAGCATCTGCCCGTAAAGCCTGGCCTGCTCTTCATTCAAAAGACAAAGCAGGAGGAGTACGATCCCATCATTAAAATCAACAAAAATAAAGTCAGCGACATCAAGGAATATGCCACTGAACTACACGAAAGGCTGACGAGACTCGCTGCCGAAATCTTCGAACCTCAGAACCCATTGTCACCCACAGCCGACCGCAGACATTGCACCAACTGCCCCTATCGCCAGCTGTGTGGACTATAACTACTTCATGCTGCTGTCAACAAAATGAAGCGGCATGATGCTCTTTACCGAAGGAATTACATAGACGCCATCGGTGCCATAGAGCAAGATGCGTACATCCTGCTTGTACCGGTCTTCCATCTCAAGAATCACCTGCCGGCAGGCACCACAAGGTGAAACGGGCTGACTGGTCAGACCATTCTCGTTTCGGGCAGCTATGGAC
Source organism: Prevotella sp. (assembly GCA_017428925.1). GTDB lineage: Bacteria > Bacteroidota > Bacteroidia > Bacteroidales > Bacteroidaceae > Prevotella. Next base: position 47,880 of record JAFRPY010000044.1, read on the forward strand.
AAAGCGACTATTGACGACTCAGGATAGACCGACTGAGCAGCAAATATGGCTGAACGCTCGGCACAGAGTCCTGAGGGGAAAGCGGCATTTTCCTGATTAGCGCCAATCACCTCGCGCCCATCTGCCAGTCTCAGGCAAGCTCCAACATGAAAATTCGAATAGGGAGCATACGAATTCTTCGTTGCCTCTATCGCCCTGTCAACCAACCTCCTATCGGTTTCCGACAATTCATCCATCTGGCACAATTGGATTTTTGAAACGAACTCAATATCTTTCATAGTCTTCTTGGTTTATTTGTTCCCACATTATTGTTTCACTCTTTCGAAACATCCTATATCTGGCAATTCATCACGCAAGTTACCCTCGCGATCGTTGCTAACAGGATACGACTTGTTTCCTTTATCTATTGCCGTAGACTTTTCGCTCAGCCTGAAATCGTAGTGCTGGGTGTCATGACTGACTAGCATGAAATGCTTATCGCCCTGAACAGATGCGGTGTCTTCAACATCCTCGAAGGCCACGTCGATCATCCTCTCGGGGTCTTCTACTTTTGGAGTACGCAGGATACACGACTCAAAATGATAATCGAAATCCTCTTCCTTGCCTTCGGTTGAACCCATCACCAAATCTTCGGCAAATCCCGTGACAATAGAGTTCACACAACTCAACCGTAAAGGCATTGTTTCCGTAGAGCAGAATTTTAGCGCAGGCCCGCGATTTGAGTCAAACGGATAGAACTGAGCCAAAGTACAATGGTTCATGTCTACGCTACCGCCCTCGATATCAACACACCCTTTCAATGTGTTGGTGAACTGGCAGTTAACAGCCGTCAGCTTGCTGTTGACTACCCTTAGGCCCGTTCCCTGGCAGTTGTGTACCGTCATGTTATTCAGCGTCAGCTTCTGTTTGTTAAGATTGGCAGAGTCGCATACGATTCCGTCAAACGGACTATGGAGGTCTGTGAACTCCATCACATTGTCGTAAGACGACTCATGGAACCGAATGCCTGACCACAACCCGCTCATCAAGTCGTAAGGCAGATAGTCGAACATCCAGTCCAGCCGGTCACCTCGCAGAATGACCTCGTTGCCTTGCTCGCCTTTACACAAAAGTCTGCCATAGACATCAATCCCACCTTCATGGTGGAAATAGAGCGTGGTGCCAGCAGCAAGCGTCAGCGTTGCCGTTGGCTCAACGGTCAGTTTACCGTATACGATGATTGGCTTTTCTCCTGTAAGCGTTGTGTCTTTGCTGATATGCACGTCGGTATATTTCAGGGCATCCCACGACCATGCATTCAAGTTCACCTTCTGTTGGATTCCACTCTCCAAGATGAATGTCAGGTTATCTTCCACCAACTTAGGCACATCCATTCCGTTCGTTGATGAAGTAAGCTCAACAAAGACGCGCAGACTGTCGCCTTTCCTGATTTCCACGTCACCAATCTTGTAGCCCGCATCCTTGCTCAGATAGACGCCGTCCACATTCACTCTGAAACCGCTTTGGTTGCCTCGTTCCAGCCTGACACTTGTGCAACGCAGTCCTTTTTTGTTAGGATTGTGCACCCAGAAGCTTTTAGTGGTAGAAGGCACGGCCGAGAACAGCGTATCCATTTTCACCGTGTCGGACGTAAACCAAAGTCTGTCCGACTGAGATACGCTGAACGATTCGTCATCTTCACATCCGGTGACGGCCAGCAGCGCCATAACGCATAACAGGAGCAAAAATCTCATTCTGTCCATTATTACTATAACGAATCTTCTTGTGAAATATTGTGTAACAATATTCGCACATGATTTCCAATCAGCGGAAGGAGTGTTTCTAATGGGCAGAAGCATGGCTTCTATTCAGCGGAAAGAAGGTTTCCGATGGGCGGAAAACGGTGAAACAATCGTGAAAAATGAGCATAAAAAAATTGATTGTCTCACGACAATCAATCTTTTATTAACCTTAATAATCTAATACCATGAAAAACACGGTGCAAATTTAGATATTTTATTCCTAAATTGCAATAGATAATGACATTAGGAACGCAGGATTTAATATTTATTAAATATTCCTTGTTGCCATTTAAACTTTCTTTGCACAATTATTTGTTTCAACAGCTCTTGTTCTTCGCGTATAGTCAGAGGTAAGGATAGCGAAAAACTAATTGTATCGTCGTTTGGCGAAAGTTCGGCACATATCATCAAAGGATCAATCAGCTTTTTGCGTTTTTCGAACTCACTTCTGCTTAGCGTATCAGGAGACACAACAAAGTTGTCAATCAACGCAGAGGCAGATGAATCGGTTTGGTTAACGGGTTTCATCTCGGCAAGTCCGAAATCACCAGCCAAGGGATTCCATGCGGTATCATAAAAACTCACAATACTCTCTTTGGCAGGTGCGCTGTAGGTTTTCACCATGCAGATAATGGTGTCGGCATCGGCCTTGGGCAGCAACTTCATATCGATGGTCAGTGCCTCAGAAAGGCTGACTCGGGTGTAGTTGGCCGTCAGCGTATCCATTACGCTTACAGAGTTCATCAGGTTCTTCACCTCGGCTTTCACGCCCATATCCACAAAATCCACAAGCTCGGTGCGCAAGCTTTGATTAAGATAAAGGCAGAGAGAGTCGGGCATGGAAAGCCACGCTTCACGCATAGTTTTCTGCGCCCCGGCAGATGCCGAAACGCAGAGAAAGAGGATGATGTTGATAATCGTCTTCAAAACAAATAATATTGTTTTAGCAGCAGGGTAGGAACAAGTTATCCCCTACCCTCGCGCAAATCCTTAACACGTACGGCCTTACCTTCGCTGACGGGCAGAGAACCCTTCTTGACAAGTCTTACGCGCGGAGTGAGCAGAATCTCATCCTTAAGAGCGCGCTGAATATCCTTGTTCATCTTCTCCAGTTCGGGAATGTAGTCGGTGCACATATCATCGAGTTCAACTTCAACGGTAAGGATATCGTTATCGTTCTCCGTGGAGAGGGTGATAAGATAGTTGCTGCCCAATCCAGGATACTGAACGAGAATCTTCTCAATCTGCATGGGGAACACGTTGACGCCCTTGATGATGAACATGTCGTCGGTGCGACCCTTGATGCGGTCGATGCGCTTGTGGGTACGTCCGCACTTGCATTCGCCCGGAATGATTCGTGTCAGGTCACGGGTGCGATAGCGCAGGATAGGCATCATGTCGCGGTCGAGCGTGGTCAGCACCATTTCACCAATCTGACCTTCGGGAACGGGCTCAAGCGTATCGGGGTCAACGATTTCGATGATATAGTTGTCTTCCCAGAGGTGCATGCCGTCCTGGTATTTGCACTCGAAAGCAACACCGGGACCATTCATTTCGGTCATTCCGAATGAGTTATATGCCTTTACGCCAAGAAGCCGTTCAATGCGGCGGCGCTGCTCATCGGTATGAGGCTCGGCTCCAATGAAAAGCGTGCGGAGATTGGTGCTACGCGGGTCAACACCTTCTTCTTGGAACACCTCAGCCAGACGAATAGCATAGGAAGGAATGGCGTGAAGGCAAGTGGTGCCGAAATCTTTGATGAACATAATCTGGCGCTTTGAGTTGCCGGCAGCTGCTGGAATGGTGGTGGCTCCCAGACGCTCGGCTCCATACTGGAACCCAAGGCCGCCGGTGAACATTCCATAGCCGCTGGAATTCTGGAAGAAATCAGAATTACGGCATCCTACCATATACATGCTACGTGCCAACATATTTGCCCACGAATCGATGTCATGCTTTGAGTAAGCAACAACCGTGGGATGGCCTGTGGTACCGCTTGACGAATGGATGCGTACGGCATCGTCCATGTTGCCTCCAACGAGTCCAAACGGATAATTGTCGCGAAGGTCAGCCTTTGTGGTGAACGGTATTTTACGGATGTCACTTACACTATTGAAATCATCGGGTGTGAGACCGAGTTCGCCTAAACGCTTGCCATAAAGATCGCTCTTGAGGGCAATTTCTATGGTTTTCTTCAGTTTGGCTACTTGTAGCTGCTCAAGCTCAGCACGAGGCATGGTCTCCAGTTCTGGTTGCCAGTACTCGCCATGCTCAGCACCGGTAGGATAATTCTCTTTGTTCATTTCTAAGCGTACAATTCTTTATAGTACAATATTATTTTTAAATGGAAGTTCAAAATCAACGTATGCGGTCCATGGAACGCACAAGTTTTTCGTCGGCAATGATTCCCATACGTGCCATGAAGTTGAGGATAATGTTCACAGCCGGTAGTCCAGCAGGAAAATCCAGGGAAAAGGTTGAAGCCGTCGGGTCTTGTTTGATGTAGGTGAAATATCCAAAAAGCAGATACCACAGAACCAACAAGAAAATATTGAACGTGCAGACAGCTGCCTGCTGGCGGCGCTTTTTATACATGAAGATGCTGACAAAGGCCAACGAGGCCGAGAGCAGCAAGACAACGAAAAGCGGCCACGTCTGGAGAACGTGGTTGCCGTTGCCGTCAACAACCCAAAGGTTGAACACCTGCGAAGAAACGCCCATGCCCGCTGGCTCAAGCGTTGCCAGCGGCAGACAAAGACAGCAGACGCTTGCAATGACGGCTAAAATAAGGTAGATGGTTTGCTTGCGCTGAATCATGCCTCTTCGTCTTTATCCTTTGAAGGGTCTCTGAAATAAACCTGGTTGTCGATGAACTCTTCGGTTGCAAGAAGCGTTGCCTTGGGCAATTTCTCATAATAGCGAGAGATCTCGATCTGTTCGCGGTTTTCAAACACCTCTTCAAGGGAATCGTTATAGGAAGCAAACTCGGCAAGTTTCTTGCTGAGGTCCTGCTTGATCTCGATGGAAATTTGGTTGGCACGCTTGCCGATAATAGCAACACTTTCGTAAATGTTTCCTGTATCCTTACAGAGATCCATGATGTTTCGTGTTACGGTGTTGTTGGGTGCTTTTGATTTCTTGTAATCCATAAATTATACTGTTAAATGATTCTTTTTCTTTTATTCGTTATCTTTATTCGTTGCGGTGAACTTCTTGCATACAGCGATATACTTCTCAGCAAGCTTAACGTTCTTGGAATCAGGGTACTCGTTGACGAAACCATAGCATTCGTCTTCGGCATCCTGATAGCGCTCAAGCTGGCGGGTGGCAGCCGAGTTTCGGGCCAGTTCGTACTTACTCTTCATGATTAGAAGGGCAAAATCTTCGCGCATGGAAGTATAGGGATAGTCCTTTAGTGCATTTTGTGCCGTGATGATGCACGACTCATAGTTGGATTCGGAATTTGAGTTGACGTTTCCGAAATATCCACCAAGATCGTAATATAGCTGGGCGTTGTAGAGTTCCTTCTTCACAAGCTTGTCCTGAAGTTCAAAAAGACGATCCTGGGCCTGAGACTTCATCTTAGCATCAGGGTAAAGGTCAAGATAATCCTGAAAAGCAGCAATCGCCTTAATCGTCAGACTCTGGTCAAGACGGGGCTCTGGCGTACTCATGTACAGGCTCTGACCCACATGAAAGTTGGCCGTCTCGGCATAGTGACCTTTAGGATAGGTTGTTGCATACTTCTTGAAAGCAGCTGAAGCTGACTCGAAGTCAAGATTGCAATATTGTGCCATTGCTAGCATATACAGGCTTTCTTGAGCATTGTCGGTTCCTTTCTGGAAAGAAATCAAATCATTAAGAAGAGTAATGGAACGTTGGTATTTACCGGTTGCAAAATATTCTTTGGCATACTCATACTTCATGGGCATATCTGTAGACTTCAACACGCGGTTGAATTCATGGGCACAACTACTAAGAAGTAGGGCTGTGAGGAGCATACAAAGCGTTTTCTTCATTTTTCCATTCTAAAAAACTTTGCAAAAGTACACATAATTCCATGAATAGCAAAATGAATGTGGGGATATTTAAGAAAAATTTCTATTTTTTGTAAAGGAATCGTTTGTCATCTCGGCGTTTTATTGTAATTTTGCAATCAAGATGAATTTCAAGCTTACATCAAAATACCAACCCACGGGCGACCAGCCTGAGGCTATAAAGGAACTAACCGATGGCGTCAGAAGAGGCGACAGGGCGCAGGTTCTGCTTGGTGTCACAGGTTCAGGAAAAACATTCACGGTGGCTAACGTGATAGCCAATGTCAATAAGCCGACACTGATATTAAGCCATAACAAGACCCTAGCAGCCCAGCTTTATGAGGAGATGAAGGGATTCTTTCCAGAAAATGCTGTTGAATACTATGTGAGCTATTATGACTATTATCAGCCAGAGGCTTACATGCCCATTTCAGACACTTATATTGAAAAGGATTTGGCTATTAACGACGAGATTGACCGCTTAAGGCTGAGTGCCGTTTCGTCCTTGCTGTCAGGCAGAAAAGACGTTGTTGTGGTCAGTTCCGTTTCGTGCATTTACGGTATGGGCGGACCTACGGCAATGGCTTCGAGTGTGATTAACATCAAGCGCGGCATGAAACTAGAGCGAAATCAGTTCCTGCGCCAGCTTGTGGATGCACTTTATGTAAGGAACGACATTGATATGAAACGCGGCAATTTCCGAGTGAGAGGTGAGACGGTTGACGTTTTTATCGCCTATAGCGAAAATGTGCTTAGGCTGAATTGGTGGGATGATGAAATAGACAGCATTGAAGAGGTGGATTCCGTAAGCTTTCAACGGCTTGGTCAATTCGAAGAATATCAAATTTATCCGGCCAATCTTTTCGTCACTTCTAAAGAGCAGACTGAGATTGCCATCCACAATATCCAAGACGATTTGACGTTGCAAATTGAACACTTTAATGAGATTGGTGAAACGTATAAGGCACAACGAATTAAGGAACGTGTTGAATATGACATTGAGATGATAAAGGAACTTGGACATTGTAGCGGAATCGAGAACTATTCAAGATACTTTGACGGCCGTGAAGCAGGCCAACGTCCCTACTGTCTTTTGGACTTTTTTCCTGAAGATTTCCTGCTTGTCGTTGATGAAAGTCATGTCAGCGTTCCGCAGATTTCAGCCATGTACGGAGGTGACCGGGCACGTAAAACAAACCTTGTGGAATATGGCTTCAGGCTACCAGCTGCCTTCGATAACCGTCCGTTAAAGTTTGAAGAATTTGAGCAATTGGTTCCGCAAACCATCTATGTAAGTGCCACGCCTGCAGATTACGAATTGGCTGAGGCTGGTGGCGTTATCGTTGAGCAGGTGATACGACCAACGGGATTGCTTGACCCCGTTATCGAAGTGCGTCCAACTGAGAACCAAATCGATGACTTAATCGACGAAATTCTGACCCGTTGCCACAGACGAGAGCGTGTTCTCGTGACGACGCTTACCAAGCGTATGGCTGAAGAACTTACGGAGTATTTGTTAAACAATAACGTTAAGGCTAATTATATCCATAGCGATGTGGCTACGCTTGACCGAATTAAAATCATGGCAGACTTACGTTCCGGTGCTTTCGATGTGCTTGTCGGAGTGAACCTTTTGCGTGAGGGACTTGACTTGCCTGAAGTGTCACTTGTGGCCATCTTGGATGCAGACAAAGAAGGTTTCCTGCGCTCTCACCGTTCACTTACCCAGACAGCTGGACGAGCAGCCCGAAACGTCAACGGAAAAGTACTGATGTATGCCGACACTATCACTCAAAGCATGCAGCTCACCATCGATGAGACTAACCGCCGAAGGGCCAAGCAATTGCGTTACAACGAGGAGCATAACATCACGCCTACGCAAATCGTCAAAGCCATTAATCAACAATCATTGGCAAGGGGCAATTATGAGAAGGAAAGGCAAAAGGAAGTTGCTGACCATCAATACAAACCTTACATCGAGCCAGACGCCTTGCACGTGGCAGCAGATCCCATCGTCATGCGCATGACCAAGGAACAGTTGCGTAAAAGCATAGAGAACACAACGGCCCTGATGAAAGCTGCCGCCAAGCGGTTGGATTTCATTCAGGCAGCACAGTATCGCGATGAAGTATTCCGGCTTACTGAATTGCTCGAAAGGGAAAAATAACGTTAATTAGCAATAATTTTAGACACGTCTTTCCCGTAGTTCGTGGAAATTAACTACCTTTGCACCATAAAAATAGAATCTATATGAAAAAAATAGCAATATCGTTAATGTTCATGCTGCCACTTTCGGTGATGGCTCAGAATGTTTGGGAAAAGCCTCAAGACACGGCCACCGAAACGGTAAAGAAAAAGGAAAAGTCCAAAACCGATCCCAAATACCTGCGTGGTGCCGTTCCTGAGATAGATGGAAAAGTGAAATGGGAACTTGACGTGGATGTTCCGGGAAAGTCTGCACAGGAAATTTATGACATCATGTTCAAATGCCTGGATGACCTCACAAAAAGCGAAGGCCAGTTGGAAGGCAGTTGCATTACCTTGGTCAACAAGCAAGAAAACACCATTGTGGCCAGCGTCAGGGAATGGCTTACTTTTACCAGCAACTTCATGTCGCTCGATCGCGCTAAGTTCTACTATACGCTCATTGCAGCTTGTACTGACGGACACATGAATCTGTCAATGGAAAGAATCTCGTATCGCTACAATGAAGCCAAAAACAAGCCTTCGATTTATTCGGCTGAAGAGATGATAACTGACGACTATGCGGTTAACAAGAAGAACACCAAGCTTTATCCAGGCTCGTCAAAGTTCCGCCGCAAGACCATTGACCGCAAGGACATGCTCTTCGAAACCATTAGAAATGTTTTAAAACAATAGTCATTCATAGTTTTTGTTTTGGAAAATAACAATTTTATTCGCCGCCAACGCGGAAGTGAACAAGAGGAAGACAGGTTCCTGATGCTACGCCAAATACTTAACCTCCTTTTCATGGTGGGTGCAGCAGCAGGATTAGCTGTATATTTTCTGAGTAGCACACAAATCGGAACCTTCATCATATTGTTCTCGATGGTTCTGAAAATTGTGGAGTGCGTATTACGACTGTTGAAATGAGAAAGCTGTTGTTCATACTTTTTTTCGTCGGATGTTACGAATCACTCTACGCTCAGGACTTCAACGAGATTACTCCTGACGGTAACATTACCAATACGGCAAAAAAAGACACGCTCGGATCAAACAAAGAAGCACCAAGGGGATTTTTCGCCTGGACGGTGGACAAACGTTTTGGTGACCGCACCCGAACGGAACCCGATACCCTTCAGTACATGTACATGAACTCTATCTTTACTGAAGGAAAATATGGCGAATACAACACGTTGGGCAATCTGGGCTCTCCACGCCTGAACCGCATTTTTGCCGATCGGCAGGAACCACAGCAGTTTTATTTCACACAACCTTACGATTTCTTCATCACCGAAGTAGATCAATTCCATTTCATCAACACCCTCTCCCCTATCACAAACATCACCTTTCAAGAATGCGGTGACAAGAACAATGGTGAAGATCATTTCAAAGCAAAGTTTGCCGTGAATGCCGGCAAGCGAATTAGCGTTGGCTTCAATTTCAATTATATCTATGGCCGTGGTTACTATCAAAACCAAAGCACCGCTCATTTCAATTATTCCATGTACGGAGCTTATTTAGGTGACCGTTACGAAGCTCAGATGATTATGTCAACTAATCATCAGAAGACAGCTGAGAATGGTGGTATCAGAAATGATGAATACATTACCCACCCGGAACAATTTACCGATAATTTTGAAACGTACGAAATTCCCACTTTCCTTTCTAGCAACTGGAACCGTTTGGACCATCATCATATATTCTTCACTCATCGCTATAATGTAGGTTTCAACCGCAAGATACCCATGACTCCCGAAGAAATAAAGGCGAAGAAATTCGCTATGGAGAGTGCAAAGGAAAAGGAAGAAAGGGATGCTATTGAAAAGGCCCGCAGGAAAGCGCTGAAGAAAGGAGAAGATTTTGACGAAGAAGCTTTCTTACAAGAGCGCGAGGAGCAAAAGAAACTGAGTGGGCGCCCTGATGATGCGAAAATTGCCGGAGAGGAGCCTGCAGACATTAAGATAGAAGCTGGAGAACGCATTAAGGTAGATGGTGCTCAAGCTGCCGACAGTTTGCTTGCTGCGAGCAAAAAGGAAGCAGAAGATACCGCGTGGTATAAAAACGAGTATGTTCCCGTGACGAGCTTCATCCACACGCTTAACTGGGATTATGCACATCGCATCTATCAGTCATATCTCACACCAGATGATTATTATTTGCACCAAAACTATTATGACAGTTCTGTGCTACATGGTGACTCCATCTATGATCCTACCCGCCATTACAGCCTGAAGAACACCGTAGCGCTTAGTCTGCTGGAAGGTTTCAACAAATGGGCAAAAGCTGGCTTAAAGGCATTTGCGACTCACGAACTGAGGCATTTTACGCTTCCCGATTCCTTGCAACACGGTGTTTCATACAATGAGCACAACATTAGCATAGGTGGACAGTTGGTAAAAGCCCAGGGAAACATGCTTCACTATAACGTGACCGCAGAGACCTTCCTGGTTGGTGAAGATGCCGGTCAAATAAAAGTCGATGCAAATGTTGACGTCAACATTCCATTTTGGGGTGATACGATAAAAATCGAGGGAAAAGGTTTCTACCATCGGCTGAGCCCCACATTCTATCAGCGCCATTTCCATTCAAAACACATCTGGTGGGACAATTCAAATCTTGAAAAAGAAACCCGTTCAAGAATCGAAGGCGTACTATCTTATCCCAAGACGCGAACAAAATTCCGCGTTGTTGCCGACGATTTGAAGAACTATATTTACTTTGCTCATTCTTATCTGACGGATAATTCCGATGGTTCAGTAAACCTTATACAAACAGACCATGAGGTCACCCTTAGGCAAGAAACTGAAAACATTGCCTTGCTGACCCTTCAACTTCAGCAGAATTTTGTGCTTGGTCCCATCAACTGGGAAAATGTGATAACTTATCAGAAGTGCAGCAATAAGACAGTTTTGCCCCTTCCTGACTTTAATTTTTATAGCAATCTCTACCTGAAATTCAGAATTGCCAAGGTGCTTGACACGAACATTGGTGCCGACATAAGATATTTCACCAAATACTACGTTCCTGACTATAATCCACTGCTCGGACAGTTTACCATTCAGAATAATGGAGAGAACAATATCGAGCTGGGAAATTATCCGTGGATAAACGTGTATGCGAACCTGAAACTGAAGCAAGCACGCTTCTATGTGATGATGAGCCATGTGAATTACACAAAGGGCGCCGAATGTTTTTTGGTCCCCCATTATCCTACCAATCAGATGATATTACGTTTAGGTGTATCGTGGAATTTCTTTAATTAATGTACGTAATTTCAAAAAAAATAATTACTTTTGCAGCCAAATTGTGAATAACGAGGAAATGTGACAACCACAAATCGCAAATCCCTAATTATAATAAAATGCCTCAAATATCAGTACGCGGACTTGAAATGCCCGAAAGCCCCATCCGAAAACTTGCTCCTTTGGCAGCAGATGCCAAGAAACGAGGTGTCAAGGTGTATCATCTTAACATTGGTCAGCCTGACCTTCCAACACCTCAAGTGGCACTCGACGCAATCAAGAACGTTGACAGAACAATATTGGAGTACTCTCCATCGCAAGGCTATCTGAGTTATCGCGAGAAGCTGGTAGATTACTATGCAAAGTTCGACATCAATGTGAGTGCCGACGACATCATTATCACTTGTGGTGGTTCCGAAGCCGTGTTATTTGCATTCATGTCGTGTCTTAATCCTGGTGACGAAATCATCGTCCCAGAACCCGCCTATGCCAACTATATGGCATTTGCCATTTCAGCTGGTGCGAAAATCAGGACGATAGCCACAACCATCGAAGAAGGATTCTCTCTGCCAAAGGTTGAGAAATTCGAGGAACTGATTAATGACCGTACAAGGGCCATCCTTATCTGCAACCCGAACAATCCTACCGGTTATCTTTACACGCGTCGCGAAATGAACCAGATTCGTGACCTTGTAAAGAAATACGACCTTTATCTCTTCTCTGACGAAGTTTACCGCGAATATATTTACACTGGCTCACCTTATATCTCCGCTTGCCATCTGGAGGGAATCGAGCAAAACGTGGTGTTGATTGACTCGGTGTCAAAACGTTACTCCGAATGTGGAATCCGAATCGGTGCGCTCATCACTAAGAACAAAGACATCCGACAGGCCGTGATGAAATTCTGCCAGGCACGTCTTTCACCTCCCCTCATCGGACAAATTGTTGCCGAAGCATCGCTCGACACCCCTGAGGAATATTTGCGCGAAGTATATGATGAGTACGTGGAACGTCGTAAATGCCTGATTGATGGACTGAACCGTATTCCCGGTGTTTATTCGCCCATCCCGATGGGAGCTTTCTATACCGTTGCCAAACTACCCGTTGACAGCTCGGAAAATTTCTGCCGCTGGTGTCTGGAGAAGTTCAACTATGAAGGCGAAACGATTATGATGGCCCCGGCAAGTGGTTTCTACACCACTCCAGGAGCAGGCATTAACGAGGTGCGTATTGCCTACGTGCTTAAAAAAGAAGACCTCACACGTGCACTTTTCATCTTAAAGAAAGCCCTTGAAGCCTATCCGGGACACACAGAATGAATTTCCCCCTGTTCATAGCCCGTCGTATTTACAATAACCAGGACGCTAAACATAAAGTGAGTCGTCCTGCTATTCTTATAGCCATACTCGGTGTAGCTATTGGACTGGCTGTGATGATTGTGAGCGTGTGCGTGATACTTGGATTTAAGCATACCATTCGGGATAAGGTTATAGGCTTTGGTAGCCATATTACCGTTGGTGAATATTCCACGGTTTTTGGTGGTGACCAGCATCCCATCGTCATCAACGATTCTTTGCTCAATGTGTTCCGAGGAATAAAAGGAGTTGAACATGTTCAGCGCTTCACAATGGCACAAGGCATACTGAAAACTGATTCAGACTTTATGGGCGTGATGTTCAAGGGTATTGGCGAAGACTACGATACCACTTTCCTCCACAAATGCCTATTGGAAGGAGTCCTTCCACAGTTCAGAAGCAATGAAAGTAAACAGCAGATACTAGTCTCCAAGACTATGGCTGATAAGCTAAACCTGCATGCTGGCGACCGCATTTTTGCCTATTTTCTTGGTGACAAGGACATTCGTACAAGACGTTTTACCATAACAGGTATCTACCAGTCCAACTTGAAGAAATTCGATGAGACACTCTGCTTTACCGATTTCCATACCGCACAAAAGTTGAATGGCTATGAGAGTGATATGGCTACGGGAGCAGAAATCATGGTAAAAGATTTCTCAGAACTCGAATTGGTTGACAACGAGTTTATCGATAAAGTCAACCGAAAACAAGACCGACAGGGTAATACCTACACATCGCTTACCATCAAAGAAAACTATTCTCAAATTTTCTCATGGCTCGATCTTCTTGACCTCAATGTCTGGATTATTATGGTGTTGATGATTAGTGTTGCTGGATTTACAATGATAAGCGGATTATTGATCATCATTCTTGAACGCGCCAACATGATTGGAGTACTCAAGGCATTGGGCGCACGTAACAAAACCATACGCCATACCTTCCTGTGGTTTGCGGTTTTCATCATCGGACAGGGTATGTTATGGGGTAACATTCTCGGAATTGGAATCGTGCTGTTACAGAAGTTCACGGGTATTGTAAAACTCGATCCCGCCACCTATTATGTAGCCACAGCTCCCGTTGAACTGAACATTCCATTAATCATATTGATTAACGTATGTACATTGATAATTAGCGTGTTTGTGCTAATCGCGCCAAGCTATCTGATATCAAGGATTCATCCGGCAAAATCAATGCGATACGAATAAAATGAATGTGCAACTTAAAAAATTGCACATTTTTTTTGCAATTGTGCAGAAAATAGTTTACCTTTGCACAAAAATTGAGAATTTGTGCAAATTTGTATGCAAGAAATACCATCGTTCAATTCTTATATTGAGCAATCAATCATAAAAAATTGGGATCTTGACGCCCTGACGGACTACAAAGGAGTCACATTGCAATATAAGGATGTTGCACGCAAAATAGAAAAGCTCCACATCATCTTCGAGCATTCGGGGGTCGTTAAGGGAGACAAAATTGCCATTTGCGGCCGCAACTCCGCCCATTGGGCTGTGACATTCCTGGCCACCCTCACATACGGAGCCGTTGCCGTTCCCATCCTCCACGAATTCAACGCTGAACAGATTCATAATATCGTGAACCACTCCGAAGCAAAACTTCTATTTGTTGGCGATGTGGTTGCTACTATGATAAAACCCGACGAAATGCCCGAATTAGAAGGCATCGTTTATATTCCCGACTTTTCGCTCGTTGTTTCGCGTTCCCAGAAACTGGATTATTCAAGGGAACACCTGAACGAACTCTATGGGCATAAATATCCGAAGTACTTCCGCCCCGAGCACGTACATTATTATAAAGACGAGGCTGAAGAGATGGCACTCATTAATTACACTTCAGGTACCACGGGTTTCTCGAAAGGTGTAATGCTTCCCTATCGTGCCTTGTGGGGCAACTTGGACATTTGTTTCAATAAGTTGGATGAATATGCTAAGCGCGGGGAAAACCTGCTGAGCATTCTGCCTATGGCCCACATGTATGGAATGTCAATGGAGTTTATCTTTGCATTCTGCAACGGATGCCATCTGTTCTTCCTTACCCGACTGCCCTCTCCTGCCATCATTGCACAAGCTTTCCAAGACATAAAACCGCGGCTCATCATTTCTGTGCCATTGGTTATTGAAAAGATAATCCGCAAACGGGTTTTCCCAAAAATTCAGAGCAATGCCGTTCGCCTGTTGCTAAATATGCCTGTAGTATCTAAAAAAGTAAAACAAACAATACTGAGACAAGTCATCGACGCCTTTGGCGGCAAACTACAGACTGTGATAGTAGGTGGAGCTGCACTCAATCAGGAAATTGAACAATTCCTTGTAAGCATAGGATTTCCCATTACATGCGGTTACGGCACAACAGAATGTGCACCGCTTATCTCCTATTCCGACTATAGGGACTTCATACCAACGGCCGTAGGTGTTCCCGTTGCCCGAATGGAGGTAAAGATACTTAGCAGCGATCCACAACACAAGCTGGGCGAGATTGTAACACGCGGAACGAATCTCATGCTCGGCTACTACAAAAATCCAGAAGCCACAAAGAATGCCATCGATGCTGAAGGATGGTATCATACGGGCGACTTAGGGCTGCAAGGTCCTACGGGCCACATCTTCATCAAAGGACGAATCAAGAACATGCTTCTCGGTGCCAATGGCCAGAACATTTATCCGGAAGAGATTGAGGATAAGCTAAACTCCATGACCTTGGTTAGCGAGTGCATCGTTGTTCAGCGCGACCAGAAACTTGTTGCACTTGTTCATCCTGACAAAGAAGAGTCGGGCAACTTAGGGTTTACCACAGAAGACCTGAACACGATTATGAAGGAAAACTTGAAGCAAGTCAACCTTCAACTACCAGCCTATTGCAAAATCAACTCGTTCGAGATTGTCGAAGAAGAGTTTGCGAAGACTCCCAAAAAGAGCATCAAACGCTACTTATACAAGTAGTTCGCATCATATATTCAGAAAACAAATAAATAAAATAAAGGACACATGGAAGTACCAAGTTTTAATGAACTCATACAGGAGAGCATCATCAAGAACTGGAACCGTGATGCACTTACTGACTATAAAGGCAGTACACTGCAGTATCATGACGTGGCACGCAAGATTGAAAAACTCCACATCATGTTCGAGAACTCAGGAGTTGTGCAGGGTGACAAGATTGCACTCTGTGGTCGCAACAGCGCCAACTGGGCAACAGCCTTCCTTGCCGTTCTCACGTATGGGGCCGTGGCTGTGCCCATACTTCATGAATTTACGCCCGACCAGGTGCACAACATCGTAAACCATTCAGAGGCTAAGCTTCTCTTTGTAGGCGACATAGTGGCCACAACCATTGACCCCACAAAGATGATGGGACTTGAGGGAATCATCTACATTCCCGACTACTCCCTTGTGGTGTCACGCACAGACAAACTCACCTATGCCCGTGAGCATCTCAACGAACTCTACGGACGCAAATTCCCGAAGTATTTCAGGAAAGAGCACGTCAGCTACTACATCGAGAAGAGTCCCGATGAGTTGGCGCTTATCAATTACACCTCGGGAACTACAGGTTTCTCAAAAGGCGTAATGATTCCTTACCGGGCACTTTGGAGCAACTATGACTTTGCCATGAATGTTCTCGGCAACAAGATTATCAAGGAGGGAGAGAACACGCTCAGCATACTTCCCATGGCCCACATGTATGGAATGGCATTCGAGTTTATTTTCGAATTCCTCCACGGTTGCCATATCTTCTATCTTACCCGCGTTCCATCGCCTGCCATCATCGCACAGGCTTTCCAGGATGTGAAGCCGGCAATCATTATTGCCGTTCCGCTGGTCATCGAGAAAATCATCAGGAAGAAGGTCTTCCCAAAGATACAGAACAACCGCATGCGCCTGCTGCTCAACATGCCCGTCATCTCGAAAAAGGTGAAAGAGAAAATTTGCGAGCAAGTCGTGGCAGCCTTCGGCGGCAATTTCTATGAAGTCATCGTTGGCGGTGCTGCATTCAGCCAAGAAGTTGAACAATTCTTGCACAGCATCGATTTCCCATACACGGTAGGCTATGGTGCCACCGAGACGGCTCCCATCATCTGCTATCAGGACTGGAAATCGTTTGCTCCCGGCAGTTGCGGTAAAGCCGCTCTTCACATGGAAGTGAAGATTAAGAGTCCTGACCCAGAGAACATCCCCGGAGAGATTCTTGCACGCGGCCTAAACGTCATGCTCGGCTACTATAAGAACCCCGAAGCCACAGCAGAGACCATCGACTCAGAAGGCTGGTATCATACGGGTGACCTGGGCACTATGGACCGCTACGGCAACGTCTTCATCAAGGGACGCTCAAAGAACATGCTCCTCGGAGCCAACGGCCAGAACATCTACCCAGAGGAAATCGAAGACAAACTCAATTCGATGGCACTTGTAATGGAGAGCGTCGTCGTCCAGCGCAACGAAAAGCTGGTGGCACTCATCCATCCTGACTACGACGAGGCCAAGTCGATGGCTTTCAGCAACTCAGACATCATAAACGTAATGGAGCAAAACCGCCAGAGCATCAACCAGGCCCTGCCTGCCTATTGCAAGATTACGGCCATCGAGCTGCATGAAGAAGAATTTGAAAAGACACCCAAAAAGAGTATCAAGCGCTTCCTCTACAAATAATCCGGAAATACTAATGCAATTTATCGGGAAAAACAGCGTTATTAAAAACGTATGAGAATTAAACTGCTGTTTCTCGCGATACTACTTTCATGCACTCTGCACATGAGTGCACAGAGCTTTACGCTTCAAGGCAAAGTAACCGACGAACAGATGAACCCCGTGGAACTTGCCACTGTGAGCGTTCTTTCACAGGGCAAGATTACCATGACAAACCTGAAGGGAGAATTCGAGATGACGCTCCATTCAGAGGACTCGGTGGTCGTGAAATTCTCAATGGTTGGCTACAAAACAAAGACGCGCGTCCTGCGCCGGCCAAAAGGAAAGCAAACCCTGCTTATTCAGCTCTTCGACGATAACCAGCTTGCTGAAGTGACCGTAACGGAAAAACAACGCCAGACAACGGGAACCGAGCAGCTTTCCATAGAAGACATGAAACAGTCGCCTTCGATAACGGGCAACGTTGTCGAGGAGATGATTCAGTCGCAGGCTGGCGTAAGCACCCATTCCGAGCTTTCTTCTCAATATAATGTACGTGGCGGATCGTTCGACGAGAACTCTGTATATATAAATAATGTGGAAGTCTATCGCCCGTTCCTGGTGCGTAGCGGCCAGCAGGAAGGACTGTCCATCATCAACCCCGACATGGTGGAGCGCGTGGGATTCTCCACCGGCGGATTCGAAGCCAAATACGGCGACAAGATGTCGTCGGCACTCGATATTCAATACAAGAAGCCCCGGAAATTCGAAGCCACCCTTTCGGCCTCACTCCTGGGAGCTTCAGCCTATGTAGGGTTCTCCACCAAAAAGTTCTCGTGGAGCAACGGCATACGCTATAAGACCAACAAGTATCTCTTGAATTCACTGGAGACCAAGGGAGAATACACCCCGAATTTCCTCGACTATCAGACGTATCTCACCTACGAGCCCAGCAAGCGTTGGACGCTGAAACTCATGGGAGACATCTCGGAAAACCACTACAACTTCACCCCCTCAGACCGCGAGACCACCTTCGGAACGCTGACCGACGTGAAATCCTTCAAGGTCTACTTCGACGGCTGGGAGAAAGACATCTTCCGCACATACTTCGGAACAGCATCGCTCACCCGACACTTCGGCGAAAAGACCGATGTTTCCGTGATTGCTTCAGCCTTCTCGACGAACGAACAGGAGCGCTACGACATTCAGGGCCAATACTGGCTCAACCAGACGGAGACCTCAGAGAATCTCGGAGTTGGTTCGTACATGGAACATGCCCGCAACTATCTGAAAGGCCATGTGGAAAGCATCAAGCTGATGATTGAGCACAAAGGCAAGAAACACCGTCTGGAAGCGGGCTTCACCTACAAGATGGAGCACGTGAAAGAAATGCTCAAGGAATACGAAATGCGCGATTCGAGCGGCTACTCCATTCCCCACACCGGCCAAGACTTGAACATGATTTACACCCTGAGCGCCAGCAACAAGCTTGACGCCCACAGAACGGAAGCCTACATTCAAGACACTTATAAATGGACCAACGCGGAACAAACCGCCTTCTTCACCTTAAACTATGGCGTCAGGTTCAGCCACTGGAGCTTTAATCGCGAAAGCATCTGCAGCCCTCGCCTCTCGCTGGCCATCGTGCCCGCATACAACAACGACGTCACATGGCGCTTTGCCACCGGACTCTACTATCAGGCACCTTTCTTCAAGGAGCTGCGCGACACCACCACAACGAACGGCGTAACATACGCCACGCTCAACAACAAAGTGAAGAGCCAGCGAAGCATTCACTTCATCGTTGCCTACGACCATCGTTTCAAGATGATGCAGCGACCGTTCAAATTCACGGCCGAAGCCTACTACAAGATGCTCGGAAACCTGGTTCCCTATACCGTCAGCAATGTGAAAGTGGTCTACGATGCCTCGCAGCAAGTGTCTGGCCACGCTATGGGATTAGACCTGAAGCTCTATGGCGAATTTGTGCCCGGCAGCGATTCGTGGCTCACCTTCTCGCTGATGAATACGCGCATGAAGATTAACGGCAACAGCATTCCGCTTCCTACAGACCAGCGTTACTCCGTTAACCTCTTCTTCACCGATTTCTTCCCGGGAACAGACCGCTGGAAGATGGCCTTGAAACTGGCCTTTGCCGACGGCCTTCCCTTCGGCGCTCCCCATCGCAGCCTCGACCAGACACCTTACCGAATGCCCGCCTATAAGCGTGTGGACATCGGAATGAGCTATCGGCTGCTCAACAACGAAAAACAAGAAAAGAAGAAAAGCATCTTCCGCAACATCTGGCTTGGCGTGGACGGACTCAACTTGTTCGGTATCAACAACGTGAACTCGTACTATTGGATTTCCGACGTCACCAACCAGCAGTATGCCGTTCCCAACTATCTCACGGGCCGTCAGATTAACGCGAAGGTCACCTTCGAGTTCTAAGCGAAAAATGCCCTCGATTCAGAACCGTTTCAATCAACCTTTAATTGAAATGCTTCCGCTCAGCGGATGGATTGTTTCCGCTCAGCGGATGGATTGCTTCCGCTGGTTAAATGGTTTCCAATCAGACTTTATTTGGTGTGCAATCAGACTTTAATTGGACTCAAAATAGACTTTAATTGGACTCAAAATAGACTTTAATTGGACTCAAAATAGACTTTAATTGGACACCATTCAGACTTTGATTTAAGATAATCGTCAGTTGCGGAAAGAACGGTCTACTAACGGGGCAAAATATAGCGAACTAAAAAGAGTTAAACATTTGGCAAAGCGACAAATTATTATTACCTTTGCAGCATTATTCATCTAATATTCAACGAATATGAAAATTTCACACATTGAACATTTGGGCATTGCTGTCCAGAGCATCGAGGAGAGCCTGCCGTATTTCGAAAACGTGCTGGGCTTGAAGTGTTACAACATTGAAGTGGTGGAAGACCAGAAAGTGAAGACGGCCTTCCTGAAGTGTGGCGAGGTGAAGCTGGAACTGCTTGAACCGACTTCTCCCGAAAGCACCATCCAGAAATGGCTCGACAAAGGTAACCACGGTGTTCATCACGTGGCTTTCTGCATCGAGGACGGAGTGGCCAACGCGCTTGCCGAATGCGACGGAAAGGGTGTTCGTCTGATTGACAAGGCACCAAGAAAGGGAGCTGAGCAGCTGAACATTGCCTTCCTTCACCCGAAGTCGACTTGCGGCATTCTGACCGAGCTCTGCGAGCATCCCGAATAAATTGAAATGTGGAAATCAATATAATATTTCAGAAGTTTTAATCAAGTATCATAACAAACGATGTCAAAACAATTTGAGAAGATTAAGGAGCTGATTGCAAAGCGCGAGAAGGCTCGTCTGGGTGGTGGTGAGAAAGCCATCGAGAAACAGCACGCACGCGGTAAATATACTGCACGCGAGCGTATCGACATGCTGCTCGACGAGGGTAGTTTTGAGGAAGTAGACATGTTCAAGCTCCACCGCTGCACCAATTTCGGCATGGAGAAAAAACAATACCTGGGCGACGGTGTCGTGGCCGGTAGTGGTACCATCGAGGGCCGCCTGGTATATGTCTTCGCACAAGACTTCACCGTAAACGGCGGTTCGCTCTCAGAGACGATGGCCGAGAAGATTTGCAAGGTGATGGACCTCGGCATGAAGATGGGTGCTCCCGTCATCGGTATCAACGACTCTGGTGGTGCTCGCATTCAGGAAGGCATCAACGCATTGGCAGGCTACGCTGAGATTTTCGAGCGTAACATCCTCGCCAGCGGTGTGATTCCACAGATTTCAGGTATCTTCGGCCCTTGTGCCGGCGGTGCCGTCTACTCCCCTGCCCTCACCGACTTCACGCTGATGATGGAGAACACATCATACATGTTCCTCACAGGTCCAAAGGTGGTGAAGAGCGTCACGGGTGAAGATGTAGACCAGGAGAGCCTTGGCGGAGCCAGCGTTCACTCTACGAAGAGTGGTGTCACCCACTTCACGGCAAAGACCGAGGAAGAGGCCATCGAGATGATCAAGACGCTGCTCAGCTATATTCCCCAGAACAACATGGAGGAAGCACCGCGCCGCGAGTGCACCGACCCCATCAACCGCATGGAGGATTCGCTGAACGAGATTCTTCCCGACGATCCCAACAAGGCATACGATATGTACAAGGTGATTTCGGCCATTACCGACGACGGCGAGTTCTTCGAAGTACAGCCAAAGTTCGCCAAGAACATCATCGTCGGCTTTGCACGTTTCAACGGCCAGAGCGTGGGTATTGTGGCCAACCAGCCTTCTTGCTATGCTGGTGTGCTCGATGTGAATGCTTCTCGTAAGGGAGCCCGCTTCGTGCGTTTCTGCGATGCGTTCAACATCCCCATTGTCAGCCTTGTCGACGTTCCCGGATTCTTGCCAGGCACTGGCCAGGAATACAATGCCGTCATTCTCCACGGAGCCCAGCTGCTCTATGCCTACGGTGAAGCTACCGTTCCCAAGATTACGGTCACCCTGCGCAAGTCGTATGGTGGAAGCCATATCGTGATGGGCTGTAAGCAGCTCCACACCGACATCAACTATGCTTGGCCAAATGCTGAGATTGCCGTGATGGGTGCATCGGGTGCCGTTGCAGTGCTCTGTGCCAAGGAGGCAAAGGCCAAGAAGGAAGCAGGCGAAGACGTGAAGGCATTCCTTGCCGAGAAGGAAGACGAGTACAGCGACCTGTTCGCCAATCCTTACCAGGCAGCCAAGTATGGCTATATTGATGACGTCATTGAGCCGCGCAATACACGTTTCCGCATTTGCCGCGCACTGGCTCAGCTTCAGACCAAGCGTGATGCGCTGCCCGCTAAGAAGCATGGCAACATCCCCATGTAAGCGAAGTTTCTAAGTCACTTGGGTTTTTGAGTTATCGGGTAACACCGTTAGCTTGAAAACTCAAGAAACTTGAATAACTTAATAACTATAATTATGAACAACGAAGTTTATGCTGCCATTGCTATGGCGCTCCACGAGTTCCAGGGCAACAATGTGCACGACAAGGAGACGGGCATCATCACCATCAAGAAGCACCCCACCCAGTGGGACTCACATATTCTGACGATGACTCCGCACCCTTAAAATCTGCTGAGCAACTGATAAAAGTAAACCTGAAAGTATATGAAAGAATACAAATATACCATCAATGGCAATAAGTATGAAGTGGCCATTGGAGACGTTGAGGAGAATATCGTTACTGTTACGGTAAACGGTGAAGAATTCAAAGTAGAGATGGAGAAAGAGGCTGAGCCTGAAAAGAAGAAGGTGGTGGTGAAACCCGCCGCTGCTGCTCCCGCTGCTGCCCCGTCAGCCGACTCTGCTGCAAAAGTGAATGTCAACAACGCCATCAAGGCTCCGCTTCCTGGCGTGGTGACCGAAGTGAAGGTTGCCGTTGGCGATGAAGTGAAGGCCGGCGACACCGTAGTCGTGCTTGAAGCCATGAAGATGGCCAACAACCTGGAAGCCGAGAACGACGGAAAGGTAACGGCTGTGCTGGTGAAAGAAGGCGACAGCGTGATGGAAGACACCCCGCTTGTCGTGATAGAATAAACATTAAGGCCCGCTCTTCTGAAGCGGGCCTTTTTTATGAATGTCGGAATTTAGTTCTAAAGCTTGTTGCCTGGCTTTGGGAATACTACCTTCGGCTTGAAGGTCTTGGCTTCCTCGAAATCCATCAAGGCGTATGAGATGATAATGACGGTGTCGCCAACCACACACTTACGTGCGGCGGCACCATTGAGACAGATGCACCCCGAACCGCGCTCACCTTTTATAATATAGGTTTCCAGCCGTTCCCCGTTGTTGTTGTTGACTACCTGCACCTTCTCTCCGGCAATCAGTCCGGCAGCGTCCATCAGGTCTTCGTCGATGGTAATGCTGCCCATATACCTGAGATTAGCCTCGGTAATCGTTGCGCAATGAAGTTTCGACTTCAGTACTTCTATCATCATTTTGCTTTTCGGATTTGGTGATTTGTAATTACGATTTATACTTAATGTGATCAATCAGACGAATGGGAGTCTTGCCGCAATACACCGTAATGCAACCCACCACATAGGGAGAGTCTTCCCAATTCTCAACATCGAGTAGCGTATTGCCGTCGACGATGGCGAAATATTCCACTTCCAGCCCTTCAACGGCATTGATATCACTCACCACCTTCTCGTGAGTTTCCTTCAGCGTATGGCTCTTTGCATAGTCAACGCTTTCCTTCAGCACTTCATATATCTTAGGAGCAATGGCGCGCTCGTCGGCTGCCAGAAGTGTGTTGCGCGACGACTTTGCAAGTCCGTCCTTCTCGCGGATGATGGGGCACTCCACGATTTTCACCTTGAGTCCCAGACTCTTCACCATCGCCTTGATGACGGCTATCTGCTGCCAGTCTTTCTCTCCGAAATAGGCACGGTCTGGACGAGTGATGTAGAACAGACGGCTCACCACCTGGCATACGCCGTTGAAATGGCCCGGACGCTTGGCTCCTTCCATTACCGTTGTCACCGGGGAATACTCGAAATGGCGGGTGTCGGGAATGGGATACATTTCCTCGACCGACGGTGCGAACACATAGTCGGCTCCCACCTTCTCCAGCAGCTTGCAGTCGGCATCCAGCGTGCGGGGATAGCGCTCCAAGTCGCCCTTGTCGTTGAATTGAGTGGGATTAAGGAAAACGCTCACCACAGTGACCCCATTTTCCTTTACGCTTCGTTCCACGAGCGAAGCATGTCCTTCGTGCAAAGCCCCCATCGTAGGGACCAATCCAATCTCTTTACCCTCCTTGCGAACCTTGAAAAGTTCGTTCTGAAGTTCAACAATTGTCTGATAAACTTTCATTCTATAGTTAAATGATTCTGTAAATCGGGTGCAAAGTAACAAAGAATTTGTGAAATATGCAAAGAATATTTTTAAAATATGCCAATAATCATCTTAATAAAACAAAAAGACAACCATTTTTCGGATTTTTTTTATACCTTTGCACATCAAATGTTATATATATGGCCGCAAAGAAAGTATTATTCATCAATCAGGAAATAACTCCGTACGTACCCGATAGTGAACTGTCTACTCTCGGAAGGATGTTGCCGCAGGCAATTCAGGAAAAAGGATACGAAATCCGCACGTTCATGCCCAAGTGGGGAATCATCAACGAGCGCCGCGGACAGCTCCATGAAGTTATCCGCCTGTCGCGAATGATGCTTATCATCGATGAGACCGACCATCCGCTCATCATCAAGGTGGCCTCTATTCCACAGACGCGCATCCAGGTATACTTTATCGACAACGATGACTACTTCACCAAGCGCCAGATGGAATTCGACGAGAACGGCAATGAATATGCCGACAACGGCGAGCGCGCGGTGTTCTTCGCCCGTGGTGTGCTGGAAACCGTGAAGAAGCTTCGTTGGACTCCCGACATCATCCACTGCCAAGGATGGATGAGCTCCATCATTCCGCTCTACGTGAAGACGGCCTATCACGAGGAGCCGTCGTTCAGCAACACTAAGGTTATCACCTCACTGTTCAGCAAGGAACTCAAGAGCGAACTGGGCGAAAGTTTCAAGAAGAGCATAGAGTTTAAAGACACCAAGATGAAAATCTTCGACGACTACAACAAGAAATTCAACTTCACCGAACTTGGCAAGCTGGCCATCGACTATAGCGACGGAATTGTTGAAGCCGGCACTGAAGTCAATCCCGAGCTGCTGAAGTATGCCGCCGACAAACAGAAGCCGTTGCTGAAATATCCCGGTGCCGAGAACTTCGGCGATGCCTACAAGGAGTTCTACGAGCAGTTCTTCGCCGATGCCGAATAGCACATACAATGATAAATTTCCATTATAATTGAAATGAAACTGAAACACTTAGCAGCACTATCGCTGCTCTTCTCGATGACGTTTGCCGCATGCAGCGACAACACCGATACCATTGGACAATCACTCACGGATAACATGGACCATGTGCAGATTTATACCGACACATTCACCGTCACCACAAGGTCCATCGAGGCAGGGGCCGTCGTTTCAAGAACACAGACAGGCCTCATAGGAAGAATCAAAGACCCCGAGACGGGAGCCTATATCACGGGCGACATGATGACTCAGTTGCACATACCTGAAGGATTCTACATGATCTCGAAAGACTCACTTATCAACGTATCACCCGACGGACAGATATATGCCGACTCTTGCAGCATCAGGTACTACTACAACTCCTTCCTTGGCGACTCACTGGCCACCATGAAGGCCACGCTCTACGAGCTGGAGAAACCCGTGGAAGAAGGCCAGCGCTACTACTCTGACTTCGACCCGATTGAGAAAGGCTACATCAGAACCGCCGAAGGTGCCATCAAAAAGCAGAAGTCGTACACACTTCACGACTATACCATCGGGAAATCCGGCAGCATCAAGATCAGTCTCAACGATCCCTACACCGACCGCAACGGCAAAACCTACAACAACTACGGAACCTACCTGATGCGGTCCTACTACGAGCATCCCGAATATTACAAGAACTCGCAGAAGTTCATCTACAACGTATGCCCGGGATTCTTCCTCAAGACAGACGCGGGCATCGGCAGCATGGCCAACATCGTTTTCACCGAGATTGACATCTACTTTCACACCTATCGTAACGACAGCACCATCGTCAACACCATACCCATCTCGGGCACCGAGGAAGTGCTCCAGCTGACGAAAGTCAGTAACGACAACGAGGCCATCAAGCAACTGGTCAGCGACAACACCTGCACCTACCTGAAGACTCCGGCAGGAATCTTCACCGAGATGACCATTCCCGTTGAGAAAATCATGAATGGCCACGCCAATGACACCCTGAACACGGCGAAAGTCGCCCTTACCCGCATCAACAACATCATCAAGGACAACAACCAGATGAAGACCCCTTCGACGGTGATGATGATACTGAAGGACAGCGTCGATGTCTTTTTCGACAAGAACAAGGTGCCCAACAACAGGGATTCCTTCCTTGCGCTGACCAGCGGAAACACTTACACCTTCAACAACATTTCCAACCTCATCCGCCTCATGTACAGGCACAAGCAGGAAGGAAAGGCTTCAGAAGACTGGGACAAGGTGCTCATCATTCCTGTGACCACGACCACTCAAACGCTCAACAACACCACGACAATCGTCAAGGTGGACTACGACATGTCGCTGACAAGCACCAGGCTTGTGGGCGGAAGCGAGAATCCCCACAACGATATCACGCTTAGCGTCATCTACAGTAAATTCTCCGACCATTAGAATACCATGGCCGACGGTTATCTGGAATCTCGCCAGCAAGAATACGAGAAACGCAAGCAGGTGTGGCTGAAGAAGAAACGCAAAGACATACATAGAAACGTACAGCGCCCCGATGATGAGTCACTCTGATCACCGGGGATTTTTTATGTCCGAAAAAGAGGATGGAAACGCTTGGCATAAGGGAATAAAAAAAATGCCTGGCACTTCACAGCGCGAGACATTTAACCTCAATAGGTATTAGCCTTTTTTAAGGTAAAAAGATTGTATTCAGGATAACGGGTGCAAAGATACTGACTTTTTAGTGCTTCAGCAAAAAAGAAATGATGTTCTATAACATATTTGCCTGAAAATAGCACTTTTCTTGCGATTTATAGTCAGAATTTCTGCATTTCCGTGTAAATTCGCTGGACGGGAAGCCCCATCACGTTGAAATAGCTGCCGTTGAGCGCCGTCACCCCGATATGCCCTATCCATTCCTGAATACCATAGGCACCAGCCTTGTCGAGCGGATGGTAGCGGTCTACGTAGTACTCGATTTCTTCCTCAGTAAACGCCTTGAAAGTAACGTCGGTATTCACCGCGAAAACACTCTGCTTGTCGTGTGCCGTCAGACAAACGCCCGTAATCACCTGGTGCGTCCTGCCGCTCAGCTTGTGAAGCATCCGTCGGGCGTCATCATCGTCGGCAGGCTTGCCCAGAATCTCATCGTCGAGCACCACCACCGTATCGGCCGTTATCACCAGCGTATCAGCGTCAATCATGTCGAGATAGGCATCGGCCTTAGCCTTGGCGATGAATTGCGGCACTTCGTCCACACTCAGGCCATCGGGGAAACTCTCGTCGATGTCGGGCAGCACCTTCACCTCGAAGTCGATATCGAGTCCTGCAAGCAGTTCGCGCCGCCTGGGACTGTTCGATGCCAGTATAATCTTCTTTGCCTTCATACGCTCATGGAAATAAAATTTACCACCCGAAGGCCTTTGCGTCGGCCATCCATTTGCCCTGCGCCTTCAGCACCTGCTCAATCACGTCGCGGGCGCAGCCATGGCCGCCGTTCTTCTGGCTGATGTAGACGCTGATGTCCTTGATTTCAGCACAGGCATCGGCAGGACAGCAGGGACAGCCCGAACGCTGCATCACGGGCAGGTCGGGGATGTCGTCGCCCATGTAGATTATCTCCTCGTCGCCGAGCGAATACTTGGCCTTGAAATCCTCGTAGGCGTTCAGCTTCACGGCAGCACCCATGTAGATGTCTTCCATGCCCAGCCGCTCATAGCGCAGACGGACGCTCTTGGTGGTCCCTCCAGTGATGAGGGCGATGCGGATGCCCACCTTCATGGCCAGCTGAATGGCATAGCCGTCCTTGATGTTCACCGTCCGCATAGGCTGGCCGTCGTCGCTGTCAAGGGGGTTGACTGCTGGCAGCGGAATGGTCTCGGCCGAGAGCACACCGTCAACATCAAAGACGATGGCCCTTATCTTTTTCAAATCATAGTTTATCATGTATGCTCTTGCTTAGTATTTTGTATATTTGTCTGATTTTTTCATCTTCAATCAATGCCATCTGCCGCTCCATCACATTCTTGTCGTAGCGCACCGCAGGGCCCGTCTGAGCATCGTGCGGCGACAGCTGGTGAACCTTTCGCGCGGTCTCGTCGATGAGGGGCAGCATCACGCTGAACGGAATGCCCTGAGGCTCCAGCAGACAGGCCGCCAAGTGGTAGCAATGGTTGGCGAAGTTGCAGGCAAAGACAGCCGCCAGATGAAGGTAGCGGCGCTTGTCGGTGGACAGCGGGTAGACGTTGTCGCTGACGGTATTTGCCAGCTGGTTGATGACGTCGGAAGCGTGTTCATCGTTTGCTTCAACAAAGACGGGTATTTCGCTGAAGTCCACCTCCTTGTCCTTCGAGAAGGTTTGCATCGGATAAAGCACTCCGTAGTGCCTGGCATGACCGCCGAACACCTCCATAGGCATCGAGCCTGCCGTGTGGATAAACACCGCTTCGGGATGCTGACGGGCAATCACGGGGATGACCGATTCCAGGGCGCTGTCTTTCACGGCAACAATGTAGGCATCGGCTTCGGCAAGGTTGTCAAGGTCGGTCGTCGAACCAACGCCCAGACGCTCTGCCAATGTGGTGGCCGAAGCCTCCGTTCGGCTCCATACCTGGGTGATGCAAATATCGTTTCGGCCAGCCAATGCCTTACCGAGATTTGTCATCAAATTTCCTGCTCCGACGAGTGCGACTTTCATCATGCGCTGTCCAATGTTTTCAGAACTTTCCAACATGCACATTCTCCCATTTCAGGCGGTCTTCGTTCTGGGGTTTCCGCTCGTCGGCCTTGTGCCCGAATCCGATGATACAGAGGCACGACAGGTTCTCGGGAATGTCCAGTATGCCGCGAATCACGGTGTCGGCACTCGTCCCGTCGGTCAGTCCCCTTCCGCGCATCTGCGCCCAGCACGAGCCGATGCCGAGGTCTTCAGCCTGGTACTGCATCGAGATGGCTGCTATCGAGCCGTCTTCCACCCAGCAGTCGTTCTGCATCGGTTCGCCAAGCACGACGACCACCATCTTGGCCCCTTTCAGGAACTGGCTGCCCAGGTCTTTGGCATCGGCCAGTTTCTCTATGTCGGCAGCATCGTCGCTGACCACGAACTGCCATGCGCGCTGCCCTTTCGAGGTGGGCGACATCAGCCCAGCCCTGAGTATCAGTTTCACATCGTCGGCATCAATTTCCTCGTCGGTAAATTTCCGGTGCGAGCGGCGCATCTGCACCAAATCCTTGAAGTCTTTCATACTATTCACTTGTTTTATCAATCCATTTATCGAGCAAAGGTAACAAATTTCACTTAAAAAGTGCAAAGAAATTGCACATTTTAAAAAGATTTATTATTTTCGCAGGGTGATTAAGGTGCACATCATCACCCAGAGCGAAGAGTTGCCGCAGATGTCGTGCGTCAATTTCTTCCACAGTGCCGAGTTGTTCCGCATTTGCGAGATGACATCGGGGCTCTCTCCTTTTATGGCCGTTGCCGAGGAGGAGGGCCGTGTGGTGGCCCACATGCTGGGCACGCTGAGGCGCCGCGGTTCGCTCGTGCCCCCCTATCTGTTTACCCAGGGGCGCATCTATGGCGAGGGAGAGTACGAAAAGGGCGTCAACCGCGAAGAGGTGTTCACCATGATGTTCAACCGCATCACCCACAGCATGAGGCGCAAGCGCTGCCTGTATATCGAGCTGAGCGACCTGTCGCAGAAGATGTTCGGCTACAAAAACCTTCGCCAGCGAGGCTTCTTTCCCGTGCACTGGATGGAAGTGCACAACTCGCTCCATTCCATGCCCCCCGAGGAACGGCTCGACGAGAAGATGAAGGCCCGCATTGCCCATGCGCGCGAACAGGGTGTGGAATTCCGCCGTGTGGCCGACTACGACGAGTTCCGCTCGTTCTACCGCATGCTTAACCGCTACATGACGCTTAAGGTGAGACGCTACCTGCCGCCCGAGCGCATGTTCTGGGAGATGGGCCAGAGTGAGAACTGCCGGCTGTTCGTCACCCGCTGGCACCAGAAGACCATCGGCGGCTGCGCCTGTATCTGCTCCGGAACGAGCATCTACCTCTGGTATCTCGCCTCGAAGCGGAAGAGCCACCCTATCCTCCAGCCCGAGACTGCCACCGTATGGGGTGCCATCGACCACGCCTACCAAAAACATTTCCGCCATATCTTCTTCATGGACGTCGGCCTGCCGTTCAAGAAGAGCCGGTTCCGCGACTTCATCCTCAGCTTCGGCGGCAAGGAAGTAAGCAGTTACCGGTGGTTCTTTTTCACGTTCCCCCCAATCAACCGTCTGCTCACCTGGATATATAAGGAGTGATGGTATAACCCCCATGCCAAAACTCCTCGGGCCCCCTCCAAACCTCCCCCGAAGGGAGAGGCTTTCTTATCGGCGGATTCTATCTTTCCCTCACGAGAAAACCGATAATTTCATTTGTCAAAGAACGAATTGCAAGAGAACGCTTTCTCGTGCTGAGATGCATCTGATTTTTTTTGTTTTTCTGTACTGCAAAGATACATATAAAAATTGAATCCTCCAATTCTGAAGTGCACAAAATGGCTGTTGAACATGCGCAAAAGCACGGCCAAACATCGGATTTTTTCGTTCTGCACAGGGATTTTAGTTTCTTATCTTCTTAATTTCTTATCTTTTAGCTTTTAAAAAAAGAAAAAAAATATATAAATATATAAATTTTTCTCTCTTCAAAATCGCAAAAGATAAGAATATAAGAATATAAGAAACTAAGAAACTAAGGTTTTGCCCTGTACCAGCGGGCTGAAGCCCTGCATAAGGCTTTTCATAGTATGCATAATATCGGTACATAGTCTGCATATTGTCGGTGCATAGTCTGCATATTGTCGGCGCATAGTCTGCACAACGTCGGTGCGCTATCTGGATGCGCGCGTTCTAAAGTCTGCACGCCATTTGCCTAATATGCCGGCGCGGCGCGTCGAAAACCGAAAAGTTTTACCCGTTATCTTAGCCTGATAAACAACGGCAAAAAGCGCACTTTCCAGGTGAAAAAATCGGCCGAAATATTTGCACATTTCCAAGAAAAGTTGTATCTTTGCAAAGTAATCAGTTACCCCCCCCGATACTGAATATTTTTGAGGTAGAATGACCTGACGAAAATCCGCATGATGCTGGCTTTATCCCCCTGCTTGCCAGCATTTCCCGATTATGGCCACAGGGTTCGGACGGGCAGGCCACGAGCAGCGCCAAAAGCCATTTATTTCTTTTTAACCTCTGATTTAGCGGTTTTCCAGATTAATTACTTAACTTTGCACCGCAATACGCGCGCATATATGAAAAGAAATATCATGGTTTGGATTGCCGCCCTGGCTATTGCAGCCTGCGGCAACGAAGGACAACGCACGGTGACCAAGGCCGGCAGCATCGATCTGGACAGCATCACGGTGGACACTACGGTGGCACTCACCGACGATGCCGACGCACCCAAGGCCCACATCCACCTGAGCATGGTCTACGGCAAGGGCGATGAGAGCAAGGCGCTGAACAAGACCATCGTGCACGCCGCCCTGATTGCTCCCGACTACATGGGAATGCTGAGCGACGACGTGACCGTAAGACAGGCCGTAGACTCGTTTGTTATCAACTATATCAGCGACTACCTGAGGGACTATGCCCCACTCTACCGCGGCGACCGCGAGCACCGCCAGTCGTATGAGTCGGAATTCACGTGCCATTGCACGGTGGAGAACAACCGCGACGGCATCGTCAGCTATATCGCCCACAGCAACACCTACGGCGGCGGCGAGCACAGCGTGAGTTCGACCATCGTGAAGAACATCGAGCTGAAGACGGGAAAGATTCTGACCTTGGAGGACATCTTCGTGCCCGGCTACGAGCAGCCGCTGAAGGACCTCATCGTCGAGGAACTGTGCCACCGGCAAGACGCCAGCTCGCTCACGGATTTGCAGGAGAAAGGCTTCTTCTCGGGCATCGAGCCCTATGCCACCGACAACTTTGTACTGGGCGACGGCGAAATCAGGTTCGTCTACGTCGACTCTGAGATTGCGCCCCACGAGACGGGTGAAATCACGGTGGTGCTGGACGACAGTAAAATTAAACAACTGATGAAATGAGCATCGACATCCTGCTGAAATACTTCCCAACACTTACCGACGAGCAGCAAAGGCAATACGAGGCTCTCTACGACCTCTACGCCGACTGGAACGCGAAAATCAACGTCATTTCGCGCAAGGACATCGAGAACCTCTACGAGCACCACGTGCTCCACTCGCTGGCCATTGCCAAGGCGCTGCGATTCGTGCCAGGCACCCGCATACTCGACTTCGGCACAGGCGGCGGTTTCCCCGGAATCCCCCTGGCCATCATGTTCCCCGAATGCCAGTTCAAGCTTATCGACGGCACGGGAAAGAAAATCCGTGTGGCCAACGAGGTGGCTGCGGCCATCGGACTGAAGAACTGCCAGGCGGTTCACCTCAGGGGCGAGGAAGAGAAGGAGCGGTTCGACTTCGTGGTGTCGCGTGCCGTGATGCCCCTGCCCGATTTGATGAAGATTGTCCGCAAGAACATCTCGGGCAAGCAGAAGAATGCGATGGGCAACGGCATCATCGTGCTGAAAGGCGGTGATGTACAGGGCGAGACACATCCCTTCAGGAAAATTGCCGAGACCTACGGAATCAGCCAGTGGTTCCAGGAAGAATGGTTTAAGGAGAAACACTTAATATACGTGCCATGCTGAAAGTACAGAGATTCGTCTGCAATATGTTCGCCGAGAACACCTACCTGGTGTGGGACGACACCCGCGAGTGCGTCATCATCGACTGCGGCGCCTTCTATCCCGAAGAGCGCACGGCCATCGAGAACTTCATCCGCCGCGAGGAACTGAAACCCGTACACCTGCTTTGCACCCACGGACACATCGACCACGTGATGGGCAACGGCTTCATCAGCAAGACCTACGGACTGAATCCCGAGGTGCATGCCAACGACGAGTACCTGATGAGGGACATTGCCGGGCAGGCGCGCTCGATGGTGGGAATGGACTACACGGAATACGTGCCGCGAGTGGGCAAATACCTGCACTCGACGGACAAGATAAGCTTTGGCAACCACACGCTGGAGCTGATACACACACCGGGACACACACCCGGAGGCATCGTCATCTGGTGCAAGGAGGAGAAAATCGCCTTCACGGGCGACACGCTCTTCAACATGTCGGTGGGAAGAACCGACTTCCCCGGAGGCTCATGGGAGCAGCTGATGGACAGCCTGAAGCGGCTGGCACGTGAACTGCCACCCGA
The DNA here is from genome assembly GCA_017428925.1 of Prevotella sp. Lineage (GTDB taxonomy): Bacteria > Bacteroidota > Bacteroidia > Bacteroidales > Bacteroidaceae > Prevotella. Next base: position 81,261 of record JAFRPY010000044.1, read on the forward strand.
GACTACGCTCCTCAGCGGCCACGGCAACCAGACGACTATGGACTACGAGCTGCAATGGAACCTTTACATGAAGGCTTAACAGTTAACTGAGGCGACAGTGGGCAGCGAGAAAATCATATTGGGCATCGACCCCGGAACCAACATGATGGGGTACGGACTGCTGAAGGTCAGCGGCAACCGCGCCGAGATGATGGCTATGGGCGTCATCGACATGAGGAAGCAAAGCGACCCCTATCTGCGGCTGGGCTACATCTTCGAGCGCGTCACGGGAATCATCAACGAGTTCCTGCCCGACGAAATGGCCATCGAGGCCCCATTCTTCGGCAAGAACGTGCAGTCGATGCTGAAACTCGGACGGGCACAGGGAGTGGCCATTGCTGCCGCCATCCACCGCGACATTCCCATCCACGAATATGCGCCGCTGAAAATAAAGATGGCCATCACGGGCAACGGCTCGGCATCGAAGGAACAGGTGGCCGGTATGCTGCAAAGGCTGCTCAACCTGAAGGCCGACGACATGCCCCAGTTCATGGATGCCACCGATGCGCTGGGAGCCGCCTACTGCCACTTCATGCAGGCTTCAAGGCCAGAGAGCGGCGCACGCCACTACTCGTCGTGGAAGGATTTTGCACAGAAGAACGAAAATAGAGTGAAGAGATAGCTGTGATGCAGGTGATTATCAAGATAAAAGACGGAGTGACGCGTATGCCCGGCTGGCGACTGAAAGAGCCTGCACAGTTTGAGCTTTGCGACGGCGAGCACATTGCCATTGTGGGGCCCAACGGCGGCGGAAAGACGATGCTCGTCGACATGATTACCTGCGCACACCCGCTGGTGATGAACGACCCTGAATACGACTTCAGGCCTTCGGAAAAGCCGCTGGTGAGCGACAACATCCAGTACATCACCTTCCGCGACTCGTATGGTACGAAAAGCGCCTACTACCTGCAGCAGCGATGGAACCAGACGGAGATAGACAACGAGACGCCGACGGTGGGCAGCGTGCTGGAAGAGGCTTTCCTGCAAACGGGCGACGACACACCAGAGCGCCGCACGATGCAGCAGCACCTGTACCAACTGTTCCACCTGGAGCACTTGATGGACAAGTACGTCATCCTGATGTCGAGCGGTGAGACAAGGAAATTCCAGCTGGTGGAGACTTTGCTGAGAAACCCCAGGGTGCTCATCATGGACAATCCGTTCATCGGCCTCGACGCCGAGACGCGCGACCAGCTACGTGACCTGCTCACCGCACTCTCTGAGGAACGCGCCCTGCAAATCATACTGGTGCTCTCGAAGACCGACGACATTCCGCCCTTCATCACCCATGTGGTGGAAGTGAGCGACATGAAGACCAGCCGGAAGAAGACCATCGCCGACTATCTCGCTACAAGGGTTCCCTACCCTGCCCGGGTGTTGAGCCGCGAGAAGGAAGAGCGGATTCTGAGCCTCCCCTATAGCGAGAGCGAATACAAGTCGCGTGAGGTGGTGAAGATGAACAAAGTGAGCATCCGCTATGGTGAGCGTACCATACTGAGCGAACTCGACTGGACGGTGAACAACGGCGAGCGGTGGGCACTGAGTGGACCAAACGGTGCCGGAAAGTCAACGCTGCTCTCGCTGATATGCGCCGACAATCCCCAAAGCTATGCGTGCGACATCGCACTATTCGGCGTTCCACGGGGCTCTGGCGAAACCATCTGGGACATCAAGAAGCACATCGGCTATGTGTCGCCCGAGATGCACCGCGCCTACATGCGCGACCTGCCCGTCATCCGCATTGTTGCAAGCGGCCTGAAAGACTCCATCGGACTCTACGTAAAACCCGACGAGAGCGAATATGGTATTTGCCGGTTCTGGATGGACATCTTCGGGCTGAAGGGAATGGAGGAACGCACGTTCATGAAACTATCGAGCGGCGAGCAGCGGCTGGTATTGCTGGCAAGGGCATTCGTGAAAGACCCCGAGCTGCTGATACTCGACGAACCGCTTCACGGACTCGACAACAGCAACCGAAGGCTTGTGAAGGACGTCATCGAAGCCTTCTGCCGACGCCGCAACAAGACCATGATCATGGTCACCCACTATCAAGAAGAATTACCCGATTGTATAACTCATCAAATAAAATTAAAAAGACACGTATGAAAAAATTTGCTTTAATGATTTTGCTCAGCTGCACATTTGCCCTGAGCACTCAGGCACAAGAAGTGTGGAAGGAAGTCAGAAGACTGTCGAAGCAGGTGGCCGACAACACCGACAAGGACATTCAGACGCGCAAGATTGCCACCTTCAAGATTGACGCGCTCGACTACATGAAGCAGCGCTACTACGAGCAGATGCAAGACAGCAGCGTCTCGGTGTTCTACAACAAGCTCGACCACCAGGCTTACGCACTCTATGACTACGTCAACCAGTTCATCGACCAAATTGCAAAGGCCGAGAAGAAAAAGGATAAGAAGGCTGTGGTAGACCTCTTCAAGCGCACCAGCCTGGAGAACTGCAAGTTCTTCGATACCGACGAAGACCTGGTGAACGCCTACATGAAGACAGAAGGCTACATCACCCAGTTCTCGCTCGATACTGACTGGGAAAAGGCCAACGAGGCCATTAAGATAAAGCTAAAGCTGAAAGCCTACTAAGCGGGCGTCAGATCTTGCTGATGTCAACGTAGCCGTGCGTAACGGCATAGATGGTAAGCGCTGAAACCGACTTCACGCCGAGTTTCTCCATGATGTTCCGGCGATGCGTTACCACCGTTGACAAGGCAATGTTCAGTTGCTCGGCAATTTCTTTGTTGATGAACCCCTGTACAATCAGGTTCATCACCTCAATCTCACGGTCGGAAAGTACCTTCTGCTGGAATACCTTAGGCAGTTCGGGTAAGTTCCGGCCGTTTGCATGAGCACCCTGCTGCAAGGAAAGCAGCGAGTGGATAAGTTGTTTTTCGGGGACATTGGTGCAGATGCAATGAAAGCCGTCAATCCACGACTCTGGCGAGACGGTGAGCACAATTGTACGGCGGCGACAGTCCATAAAGAAATCGCGATTGTCGAGCACAATACTCATGGCAACGAAGTAATGTACGTATTCTTCGGGATGATTCATCTGGAGCTCAGCCAACGAGCCATAGGAATCAACGGTCATAATGGGCATGACATTCTGGAGAATGTCCTTCAGCCCGATGACGGCCAGGGTATTGGGATCGACAATCGCGATTTTAGGTGCCTTCTGCATAGACGATTCCAGTCGTATTTCAGATTACGAGAGGAAGCCGAGCAAGGCACCTGCTGCAACGGCTGAACCGATAACGCCGGCAACATTCGGGCCCATGGCGTGCATAAGCAGGAAGTTGTGGCGGTCGTATTCAAGGCCGAGGTTGTTGGATATACGTGCGGCCATTGGCACAGCACTCACGCCCGCATTACCAATGAGCGGGTTGATTTTCTTGTCTTTCGAGAGGAAGAGGTTCATGAACTTCACGAACAGCACGCCGCTCATCGTGGCAACAATGAACGCACAGGCGCCGATGAAGAAGATGAAGATGGTGTTCATCGTCAGGAACTCACTGGCCTGAGTGGAACAGCCCACAGTAAGACCGAGCAACATCACGACGATGTCGTTAAGTGCGCTGCCTGCAGTCTTTGCAAGACGGGTAGTTTTTCCCGACTCCTTCAGCAGGTTACCGAAGAAAAGCATACCGAGAAGCGGAAGGCCTGAAGGCACGATGAACGCCGTCAGCAGCAAGCCGATAATCGGGAACAGAATGCGCTCCGTCTGGCTGACGTGACGCGGAGCCTTCATCTTGATGACGCGCTCCTTCTTGGTGGTGAGCAAACGCATCAGTACGGGCTGAATCACGGGAACCAAGGCCATGTAGGAATAAGCGCAGACGGCAATGGCACCCATCAGGTTTGGTGCGGTCTTCGACGAAAGGAAGATGGCCGTAGGACCGTCGGCACCACCGATGATGGCGATACCAGCAGCCTGATTAGGCTCGAAGCCCAAGGCAAGGGCAGTCATATAGGCCCCGAAGATACCGAACTGTGCGGCAGCACCGATAAGGATAAGCTTGGGGTTGGAAATGAGCGCCGAGAAGTCGGTCATGGCTCCGATACCCAGGAACACCAACGGAGGATACCATCCCTGGCGAACACCCTGATAGAAGATGTTCAAGACGGAGTTGTCCTCGTAGAGACCAATCTCAAGTCCAGCGTCGGCCCTGAAGGGTATATTGCCGAGGATGATGCCAAGACCAATGGGAACAAGCAACAGTGGTTCGAAGTCTTTCCTGATGGCAAGCCAGATGAAGAAGGCTCCCACAGCAATCATAATGAGGTTGGGTATAGTGGCATTCGAGAAGCCAGTATACGTCAGGAACTCATTGAAGTTGTTTATGATGAATTCAGTAAACGACATTTTTCTTCGTTTTTTCTTTTATCCAATAGTAACGAGAACGGTGCCTTCCATCACAGTGTCACCCTTGTTGACCATTACAGAAGTCACGGTGCCGGAATTCTCGGCCTCGATGTTGTTCTGCATCTTCATAGCCTCAAGAATAACCACTACGTCGCCAGCATTGACCGACTGGCCTACGGCCACCTTGACATCGGTGATGGTGCCTGGCAGCGGAGCCGTCACCTTGGCACCGGCGCCGGGAGTTGCAGCAGCTGCGGGAGCTGCCACTGGAGCGGCGGCAGGAGTAGCAACCTTCGAAGCTTCCACCTTTGCAGGCTCCACCTTCTTCACCTTCGGAGCAGCCTTGATGGGTTGCTTCATTTCCACTTCGAATGGAATGCCATTCACATTGACCTTTGCGATGTTACCTTCAACATCTTCAATCTCTACGGTGTAGTCGACACCCTGTACTTTATATTCGTATTTGTTCATTTTTCCTTAAGTTTATAAATTGATTAGATGTCATGATTCCACATGGTGTGATGGGGCTTGATGGTAATGATGCCGCTCTCCACGTCGTGCACGTCCTCCTGATACTGTTTCAGGGCCATAGCGATGACGGCCATGTAAATCTCGCGGTCGATGCCCTTCGTGTGGAGTCCGTCCTTCAGCACGACATTGGTCTTGTGGGCAACCTCAACGGCTTTCTCTGTGGTCTTCACGGCTACCCTTACAGGCTGTACGCTGGCCGCCTTCTGACCGGCTTTCTTAATGCCTCGCTGGTGCATGATAAACATACCGAACACGCGGAAGAATACATAGAGCAACGCAAGACAGAAGAACACAATACCCATGGAAAGCACCGTGATACCGAAGCCATGAGGGTCATCACGCTTTAGTTTGGCTATCTTGCTCTCGTTGATTTCAATATAGTTGCCGATACCAGGTGTTACGGCTTCAGCGGGCTTCACGTCCCATTGCTGGAAACCGTCCTTAATGCGGGCAAACGATTTGTCGGCAGCAAGTACGGGAACGCTGACGGAGTCGATAAGGTCGATGCCGTTGCCATCATAGAGAGCAATCCACGTGGGTTCCTCAGGATTCACCTTCACGTTGAAATGCAGGAATCCCTTAGTAGGATTGGAATTAAGGAAGATTAGAAGATGCTGACGAGCCGACATCGAGGAACGACTGTCGCCGTTGGGGATGGGACTCATGAGCGCAATACGCTGAGGTGCAGTAAGGTTCTTGTCGAGCGCTTTCCTGTTTGTAGTGATGAACATTCCCCTCACATTGTACGTGCTGAAGGAAGTATTCACCAGCTCCACCCAAGGCAAGTGCTGCCCAAACTCGTCCTGCACGCTGGTCTTGTTGTCAATCAGTACCTCATTGATTTTGATGTTCTTGGCTCCTTGTCCAAACATCATCACAGAGGATGAGAGCAAGACCGCTGCAATTAGTATTTTTTTCATTGAGTAAGTATTATATAAATATGTTAAGCTCCACAGAAAAATAGTACGATGATCTGCGCCGTCAGGATGCGCAGGAACATGGATAGCGGGTAAACCGTCGAATAGCCTACGGCAGGGGCTTCCTTCGAGCACACGGAATTGGCGTAGGCCAATGCAGGAGGATCGGTATATGTGCCAGCAAGCATTCCCATTATCGTGAAATAGTTGAATTTATAACGCATGCGGGCTATGGTTCCAATAATCAGAATAGGAATGATGGTAATCAGGAAACCCGTGGCCACATAAAGCAGACCGTCGCCCTGTACAACGGTTTCCCAGAACCCTGCTCCAGCCTTTATGCCCACCGAGGCAAGGAAGAGCACAAGACCTATCTCGCGCAGCATCATGTTGGCAGATGTCGTCGTATAGGTGACAAGATGCACCTTGTAACCATAGCGTCCGATAAGAATAGCGATGATAAGCGGACCACCGGCGATACCAAGTTTCATGGGAACGGGCATTCCGGGGATGGCAATGGGAAGCGAGCCAAACAGGATACCGATAACAATACCGATGAAGATGGTGGCAATGTTCGGGGCATCAAGTCGGCGAATGGAGTTACCCATCATATTAGAGACGCGGTTGACGGCATCCTCAGGACCTACTACCATGATGCGGTCGCCCACCTGCAGCGGAAGTGTTGCCGAGGCAAAGATGTCCATGCCCTGACGGGTTACACGAGTCACATTAACGCCATGCACTCTCGAGAGGTGAAGCTGTCCCAGCGTCTTGCCGTTCATCGAAGAACGTGTCACCAGCACGCGCCTGCTCACCATCGGCTGGTCTTGTTGTTCCCAGTCCACTTGAATCTGAGGACCAATGAATGCGATGATGGCTTCAGCATCGGCTTCGGCACATACAATATAGAGCTGGTCGCCGACATGAAAGAGTGTGTCGCGATTAGGGATGCTCACATGACCGTCATGAAGATAGCGCGAGCAGACGAAGTCGCGGTTCAGGAAGTTGTGCACCTGCATCAGCGTCTTGCCCTCCAGATAGGCATTCGATACCTGAACGTGCATCTTGTGGGGCTTCACGTTGGCGTTGTCGCCTTCCTGCCTAAGCAGGTCTTCTTCCTCCTTGTCCAGACGTATGCTGCAAATATAGCGCACGGCAATGGTGGCACCGATGATGCCCAGCACACCAAGCGGATATGCACAGGCGTAGCCCGATGCTATCTGCGGAAGGTTGTCGGAGAATACGGTGTTCAGCGCCTCGTTGGCAGCACCAAGACCAGGTGTGTTAGTAACAGCACCATAGAGCGTACCCACCATCATGGGCAGGTTATGGGGATTGCTCGTGTCGAAGAACAGGTAATAGCATCCGAACATCACGAGAATATTCAGCAAGATAGCCGATGCCGAGAGTGCGTTCAGTTTCACGCCAGTGGCTCCGAAACTTTCAAAGAAACCAGGACCCACCTGCAAACCAATCATAAAGACGAACAGCACGAGTCCGAAATCCTGAATAAATGTAAGAATGTTCAAAGGAGCCGTAAAACCGATATGACCGGCAAGAATTCCGGCAAAAAGCACGAATGTAACGCCCAGCGAAATGCCTCCGAACTTGATTTTGCCCAGAAGGACGCCTATGGCAATGACAATAGAATACAGCAACACAATGTGTGCCACAGAATCAGTTGTCAGGAACAAATCTATTAGCCAATCCATAACCTTAATGAAACTAACGTGAAAATTTGGCGCAAAGGTACTTAATTTATTGCGCAATAAATAATTTTTGTGCAATTATTTTGTTCTAAACCAATAACTTTTTGAATTTTTCACGGTTAAAAATTTATTTTCCCCATTTTCTTTTAGTATATTCAAAAAATATGTTATATTTGCAACGGATTTTATGGGATTGCCTATATCTATTTAAACAACTTATATATTAAAATCATTATGGCAAACAACAAAGAGAAACTCTTTACCGAGTTTCAGGCTCCCACCCGTCAGGAGTGGCTCGACAAGATTCAAGTCGACCTGAAGGGCGCGGATTTCCAGAAACGTTTGGTATGGAGAACCAACGAAGGTTTCAACCTTCAGCCTTTCTATCGCCGTGAAGACTTGCAGGAACTCAAGACTCCCGACGCACTGCCAGGCGAGTTCCCGTTCGTTAGAGGTAACAAAAAAGAAGACAACGCCTGGTATGTCCGTCAAGACATCAAAGCTGACGATGCCGCTGCCGCCAACGCAAAGGCCCTCGACATCCTCAACAAGGGTATCGATTCCCTGGGATTCAAGATTCCACACAAGCTCGTCAGTGCTGAGTTCATCGAGACGTTGCTGAAAGACATTCGTTGCGACATCGTTGAAGTAAACTTCAAGACCTGTCCCAAGAGCGCAGTAGAGCTCGCCGAAATCCTTAGGGACTATTTCCAGAAGCAAGGCTACGACAAGGAAAAGGTCGTTGGCTCCATCAACTGGGACCCCATGAAGAAAATGGTGATGAAGGGAAAAGACGTTCAGCCTATTCTTTCATTGGCTCCACAACTGGTGGAGACGATGAAGGAGTACCCCAATTTCCGCTGCATCGGCGTGAATACCATCGCGCTCAACAATGCCGGTGCCTACATCGTTCAGGAACTCGGCTATGCCCTCGCTTGGGGTAACGAGTACCTCCAGCAGTTGGTGGATGCTGGAATCGACGTTGACCTCGCCGCGAAGAGCATCAAGTTCAACATGGGCATCTCGGAAAACTACTTTATGGAACTGGCTAAGTTCCGTGCTGCCCGTCTGCTTTGGGCACAAATTGTAAAGCAGTATGAGCCGAAGTGCGACTGCGCTTGCAAGATGGTTGTAAATGCCATTACATCAAAGTATAACCAGACTTTGTTCGACTCCTACGTGAATCTGCTTCGTTCGCAAACCGAGACGATGAGTGCTGCCCTTGGCGGTGTTCATTCCATCGTGGTTACGCCGTTCAATGTCACTTACGAGGAGCCCAACGACTTCTCCGAGCGCATTGCCCGCAACCAGCAGTTGCTCTGCAAGGAAGAGAGTCATTTCGACAAAGTGGTCGATCCCGGTGCAGGTTCCTATTTCATCGAGACACTCACCAACTCTCTCGCCGTTGAAGGCTGGAAGATATTCCTCAAGGTGGAAGAGGAAGGCGGTTTCCTCGAGGCTGTCAAGAAAGGCACCGTTCAGGACGATATCAACGCTACCAACGTGAAGCGCCACGGCGATGCCGCCAAGCGCAAGGAGTTCCTGCTGGGTACCAATCAGTTCCCCAACTTCACCGAGAAGAGCGAAGGAAAGCGTCCCGTAGGTAAAGCCTGTTGCTGTGCCACAGCAACACACCACGACTGCGAGGCTCCCTTCAAGGCTATCGAGAGCACCCGCCTGGCTGCCGACTACGAGAACCTCCGCATCCACACCGAGGAGACGCGCGTTCCTACAGCCTTCATGCTGACCATCGGAAACCTCGCCATGCGCCAGGCCCGTGCCCAGTTCTCTTGCAACTTCCTCGCCACCGCAGGCTGGACCGTGAAGGACAACCTCGGCTTCAAGACCGTTGAGGAAGGCGTTGACGCCGCTTTGGAGGCAGGTGCCGACGTGATTGTCATCTGCTCCAGCGACGACGAGTATGCGGAGTATGCCATTCCTGCCTTCAAGTATCTGGATGGCCGCGCTATGTTCGTTGTGGCAGGTGCTCCTGCATGTATGGACGACCTCAAGGCCGCAGGCATTGAGAACTTCATCCACGTGCGCTGCAATGTGCTTGAGACTATGAAAGAATATAATCAGAAACTTGGCATTTAAAACAGGAGGACTTGAATTATGCGTAAACAATTTAACAACGTAGATATATACGCTGGCATCAAGGCCCAGGACGGTGCCAAGTGGATTGCCGACAACAACATCGATTACAACTGGAAGACTCCGGAGCATATCGAGGTGCGTCCCGTCTATACGAAAGAAGACCTCGAAGGCATGGAACACCTCGACTTCACGGCAGGTATTCCGCCATTCCTCCGCGGTCCTTATTCCATGATGTACCCCTTCCGCCCGTGGACCATCCGCCAGTATGCCGGATTCTCAACGGCAGAGGAATCAAATGCTTTCTATCGCCGCAACCTGGCTTCCGGTCAGAAAGGTCTTTCCGTGGCCTTCGACCTTCCCACACACCGCGGCTACGACCCCGACAACGCCCGTGTAGTAGGCGACGTAGGTAAGGCTGGTGTGTCTATCTGTAACGAGGAGAACATGAAGGTGCTCTTCGGAGGCATTCCCTTGAACAAGATGTCCGTCTCTATGACCATGAACGGAGCCGTGCTTCCCATCCTTGCCTTCTATATCGTGGCCGGACTGGAACAGGGCGCAAAACTCGAAGAGATGGCCGGAACCATTCAGAACGACATTCTGAAAGAGTTCATGGTGCGCAACACCTACATCTATCCGCCCGCATTCTCGATGAAGATCATTGCCGACATCTTCGAATATACCTCGCAGAACATGCCGAAGTTCAACTCCATCTCCATCTCCGGCTATCACATGCAGGAGGCAGGTGCTACGGCCGACATCGAACTCGCCTACACCCTCGCCGACGGAATGGACTATCTGCGCACGGGTATCAACGCCGGCATCGACATCGATGCCTTCGCTCCCCGTCTGTCGTTCTTCTGGGCCATCGGTATGAACCATTTCATGGAAATCGCCAAGATGCGTGCAGGACGTCTGCTCTGGGCAAAGATTACGAAGTCGTTCGGTGCCAAGAACCCCAAGTCGATGGCACTCCGTACCCACTCGCAGACCTCCGGATGGTCGCTCACCGAGCAAGATCCTTTCAACAACGTAGGACGTACATGTATCGAGGCTATGGCAGCCGTATTGGGACACACCCAGTCGCTCCACACCAACGCCCTCGACGAGGCCATCGCCCTGCCTACCGACTTCTCGGCACGTATCGCCCGCAACACCCAGATTTACATCCAGAATGAGACCAAAGTGTGCAAGCACATCGACCCATGGGCCGGTTCCTACTATGTAGAGACGCTCACCAACGAACTCGTTCACAAGGCATGGGAGCACATTCAGGAAATCGAAAAACTCGGCGGTATGGCCAAGGCCATCGAGACTGGTATTCCCAAGATGCGCATCGAGGAGGCAGCAGCCCGCACACAGGCTCGTATCGACTCCGGCGTGCAGACCATCGTGGGTACCAACAAGTACCGTCTCGACCATGAAGATCCCATCGATATTCTTGAGGTTGATAACACGGCCGTGCGCAAACAGCAGGAAGAGAGTCTGGCACAGGTTCGTGGCAGTCGCGACGAGGCCGCTTGTCAGGAGGCTTTGAAGAAGATTACCGAGTGCGTGCGCGACTTCAAGGAAGGCCGCAAGTCGGAGAACAACCTTCTCGACCTTGCCGTCAAGGCAGCCCAACTGCGTTGCACCCTCGGTGAAATCAGCGATGCCTGCGAGGAAATCGTAGGCCGTTATAAAGCAGTAATCAGAACCATTTCAGGCGTGTACAGTTCAGAAAGCAAGAACGATTCAGACTTTGAGAAAGCCTGTGCGTTGACAGAAGAGTTCGCCAAGAAGGAAGGTCGCCGTCCGCGTATCTTTGTTGCCAAGATGGGACAGGACGGTCACGACCGTGGCGCAAAGGTAGTGGCAACGGGTTATGCCGACTGCGGCTTCGACGTGGATATGGGACCGCTGTTCCAGACTCCCGAGGAAGCAGCCCGCGAGGCTGTGGAGAACGACGTCCACATCGTGGGGGCCTCTTCACTGGCTGCCGGTCATAAGACGCTCATCCCGCAACTCATTGAGGAACTCCACAAACTGGGACGCGACGACATCATGGTCATTGCCGGTGGTGTCATTCCCGCCCAGGACTACGACTTCCTCTACAAGGCAGGCGTAGCCGCCATCTTCGGTCCCGGCACCAGCGTTGCCAAGGCTGCATGCGAGATGATGAAGCTGCTGTTGGAGGAATAAGAAAGTCCCCTTCGTGGGAGCAACTATCCAGGAAGTGCACAGAAGTCCCTCTTCGGTGCACTTCTTTTATGGGGGGGGATAAACGGTTTCTTAGTTTCTTATATTCTTAATTTCTTATCTTTTGCGATTTTGAAGAGAGAATAATTTATATATTTATTCTTCCTCCCCCCCAAAAAGCTAAAAGATAAGAAATTAAGAATATAAGAAACTAAGATTGAAGATTCTGCACGACTGGCTTCTAAAGCCTGCACGACTGGTTTCTAAAGTCTGGATGACTGGCTTCCAAAGTCTAAACAATAGGCTTCTAAAGTCTGAACAATAGGCTTCTAAAGTCTGAACGCCACATATTTGGTATATCGGCCACAAAGTGGGAATGATAAAAATCCAAATATATTTGGTTTTCCATTCGTTTTGATAAATTTCTAACGCTCAATTATGAAAAAACATTATCATTCTCTTCGCTTAATCGAAATTTTGCACTAATTTTGCACCCTGATTATTGTATAAGGTATAAAAGAAAGATGATAACACTTACAAATCTCGCCATCCAATTTGGCAAGCGCGTGCTCTACAAAGACGTCAACATCAAGTTCACCAACGGCAACATCTATGGCATCATTGGAGCCAACGGTGCTGGTAAATCCACACTGCTGAAAGCCATCAGCGGTGAACTGGAACCTAACAAGGGAAGCATAGAGCTGGGACCGGGGGAAAGACTCTCGGTGCTGAGTCAGGACCACTTCAAGTTCGACGAGTTCACCGTGATGGACACCGTTATGCAGGGACACCAGCCGCTATGGAAGAACATGAAGGACCGCGAAGCCCTGTATGCCAAGGCGGAAATGACGGAAGAGGACGGCGTGAAGGCTGCCGAACTGGAGATGGCCTTCGCCGAAATGAACGGATGGGAGGCAGAAAGCGAGGCCGCTCAGCTGCTGCAGAACCTCGGCGTGAAAGAGCCACAGCACTATAAGATGATGAGCGAGCTCTCGAACAACGAGAAGGTGCGCGTGATGCTGGCACAGGCACTGTTCGGACACCCCGACAACTTGCTGCTCGACGAGCCTACCAACGACTTGGACCTCGACACCGTTCAATGGTTAGAGGAATATTTGTCGAACCTGGAACAGACGGTGCTCGTGGTGAGTCACGACCGACACTTCCTCGACGCGGTGAGCACCCAGACGGTGGACATCGACTTCGGAAAGGTGACGGTATTTGCAGGCAACTACTCGTTCTGGTACGAGTCGTCGCAGCTGGCCCTGAGACAGGCACAAAACCAACGGATGAAGGCTGAGGAGAAACGCAAGCAGCTGGAGGAATTCATACGCAGGTTCTCGGCAAACGTGGCAAAGTCGAAGCAGACCACATCGAGAAAGAAGATGCTCGACAAGCTGACCGTGGAGGAAATCCGCCCATCGAGCCGCAAATATCCCGGCATCATCTTCCAGATGGAGCGCGAGCCGGGCAACCAGATACTGGAGGTGGAAGGACTGAAAGCCGTCGACACCGACGGAACGGTATTGTTCGACAACGTATCGTTTAACATCGAAAAAGGTCAGAAGACCGTATTCCTCTCGCATAACCCGAAGGCAATGACGGCCCTCTTCGAGATAATCAACGGCAACCGCGAGGCCGACGCCGGCACCTTCAAGTGGGGCGTGACCATCACAACGGCCTATCTGCCACTGGACAACACGGAGTTCTTCAAGAGTGACCTGAACCTTGTGGACTGGCTCTCACAATACGGTCCCGGCAACGAGGTGGCCATGAAGGGCTATCTGGGACGCATGCTCTTCAAGCAGGAAGAGGTGGAGAAGAAGGTGAACGTGCTCTCGGGAGGCGAGAAGATGCGCTGTATGATTGCACGCATGCAGCTGAAGAACGCCAACTGTCTGATTCTCGACACACCCACCAACCACCTGGACTTGGAATCCATCCAGGCATTCAACAACAACCTGGTGCAGTTCAAGGGCAACATCCTTTTCGCATCTCACGACCATGAGTTCATCAACACCGTGGCCGACCGCATCATCGAACTGACGCCCAGCGGCACTATCGACAAGCTGATGACCTACGACGACTACATCTACGACGAGGCCATCAAGGAGCAGAAGCAAAGAATGTATAACGACTAAAGCCCGTGGCATGGATTTTGCAATGAGGTTCTTCAGAAACAAAAAACATAAAGACATGAAGGAAGAAAAGATTGAAAAAGAATTCCAGGAAAACCAGGAAGACACCGAACTGAACACCGAGAATACCGAGGTGGAGGAACAAGAACCCGCACAGGAGGAAACCGACACCGAGGAAACCGAGGAGGCACCGGCAGAGAAAACCCCGCTGGAAGCCGCCCAAGAAGAAATCGCCCAGCTGAAAGAGCAGATGCTCTACAAGGCTGCCGAGTTTGACAACTACCGCAAGCGCACCATCAAGGAGAAGGCCGAACTGCTGCTGAACGGTGCTGAAAAGACCGTGGTGGCCATACTTCCCGTCATCGACGACATGGAGCGTGCCATAGCCGAAGGCAAGAAGACGGAGGACCCCGTGGTGATTCGCGAGGGCATGGAACTCATCTTCCAGAAGTTCCAGAAGGTGCTCGAAGGACTCGGTGTGAAGAAGATTGAGACGGAAAAACAGGACTTCAACGTCGATGTGCACGAGGCCATTGCAATGGTTCCGGGCATGGGCGACGAGAACAAGGGCAAGGTCATCGACTGTGTGCTGACCGGATATACGCTGAACGACAAGGTAATCAGGCACGCCAAAGTGGCAGTCGGACAATAACGGCTCCGCATGGCGAGGTTGACAATCTGTCGGACATTCATTTTTAGGAAGTAAGACACATGGCAAAGAGAGACTATTACGAAGTACTTGGCGTTGACAAGAAAGCTTCTGAGGACGAAATCAAGAAGGCATATCGGAAGATTGCCATCAAATACCACCCTGACAGAAACCCTGGCAGCAAGGAGGCCGAGGAGAAATTCAAGGAGGCGGCAGAGGCATACGACGTGCTGCACGACCCGCAGAAGCGCCAGCAATACGACCAGTTCGGATTCGATGCCGGAAAGATGGGCGGATTCGGCGGCGGATTCAGCTCCGACTTCTCGATGGAAGACATCTTCTCGATGTTCGGCGACGTCTTCGGAGGACGAGGCGGATTCGGCGGATTCAGCGGATTCGGAGGCTCGCAGCGGCAATCCACACGCCAGCACCGAGGCAACGACCTGAGACTGAAGGTGAAACTGACGCTGCAGGATATTGCCACGGGCACCACGAAGAAATTCAAGGTGCGCAAGGACATTGCATGCCCCCACTGTCACGGATCGGGTGCCGAGGGTAACAGCGGAAGCGAAACTTGTCCAACGTGTCACGGCCAGGGTTATGTAATCCGTACAAGCCAGAGCCTGTTTGGCATGATGCAGAGTCAGACCACCTGCCCCACCTGCCACGGCGAGGGAAAGGTAATCAAGAACAAATGTACGCATTGCCACGGCGACGGCGTAGTGAAAGGTGAGGAAGTGGTGGAAATCAATATCCCCGCAGGTGTAGCCGAAGGCATGGTGGTGAACGTTCCCGGAAAGGGAAATGCCGGAAAGCACAACGGACTGAACGGCAACATTCAGGTGCTGATTGAGGAAGAACCCAATGACACCTTCGTGCGCGACGGACAGGACATTATCTACAACCTGCTGCTCGACTTCCCAACGGCTGCACTGGGTGGACAAGTTGACATCCCGACCATCGACGGGCAGAAGGTTCGTATAAAGATTGAGCCCGGAACACAGCCGGGAAAGACGCTGCGACTGAGAAGCAAGGGACTGCCCGCCGTACAAGGCTACGGAAGAGGTATGGGCGATTTGATTGTGAACGTCAGCGTCTATGTGCCGAAGACACTCTCGCGCCAGGAGAAGGAAATGCTGGAAAGCATGAAGGACAGCGACAACTTCAAAGGCGACTCACTGACGAAGAAGAGCATCTTCGACAAGTTCCGGAACTATTTTTCATAATTAACAACCAATACAGGAAAGCGCAATACCACTGAGGTTGCGCTTTCTTGCATCATACAAAAACCAA
The DNA here is from genome assembly GCA_017428925.1 of Prevotella sp. Taxonomy (GTDB): domain Bacteria; phylum Bacteroidota; class Bacteroidia; order Bacteroidales; family Bacteroidaceae; genus Prevotella. Next base: position 97,189 of record JAFRPY010000044.1, read on the forward strand.
ATCCCATGAACTACAAGCAAACCGTAGAATACCTTTACAACGTGGTGCCAAGTTTCCAGAAAGTGGGCACTGCAGGCTACAAAGAGGGACTCAGCAACACGCTGGCACTCGATGAGCATTTCGGGCATCCCCACAGGAAATTCAAGACCATCCACGTGGCCGGAACTAACGGCAAGGGTTCTTGCTCGCACACACTGGCGGCAATGCTGCAGGCAATGGGATTGAAGGTTGGTTTGTATACGTCGCCACACCTTGTAGACTTTCGTGAACGAATTAGGGTTAACGGCAAGTGTGTCAGTAAGAAACGGGTGGTTGACTTTGTAAAGGATGAACATGAATTCTTTGAGCCCCTCCACCCTTCTTTCTTCGAACTGACAACGGCGCTCGCCTTCAAGTATTTTGCCGAGAAGAAGGTGGATATCGCCGTCGTGGAAGTGGGACTTGGCGGACGCCTGGACTGTACCAACATCATTACACCTGAACTCTGCGTCATAACTAATATCAGCTTCGACCACACCCAGTTCTTAGGAAACACGCTGGAGGAAATAGCCGGCGAGAAGGCAGGTATTATTAAGCCTTGCGTTCCGGTGGTTATCGGTGAGACAACGCCAGAGACAAAACCCGTATTCGAGCGGAAGGCAGCCGAGAAGCATGCTCCCATCTACTTCGCTGAGGAGGGACTTTGTACGACCGATATTTCGGAAAAAGTAAGGGAACAGCTCCCCTACTTCGAACTGAAAGGAAGCTATCAGGAAAAGAACCTCCATACCATCCTCACCGCCACAAAAGTGCTCAGCATCCCCGAGAAGGCTATTATGGAAGGACTACAGCACGTCAGCGAGATGACGGGACTGCAGGGACGCTGGCAAACGCTGCAAAAGAGTCCGCTCGTCATTTGTGACGCCGGGCACAACGTTGGAGGATGGCAATACGTCAGCAAGCAGATTGCCGAACAGCCCTGCAAGCAACTGAGAATAGTCTTCGGCATGGTAGACGACAAGGACATCGACACGGTGATGGGCATGCTGCCCCATAATGCCATCTACTATTGGACGCAGGCATCAACGAAGCGCGCCATACCCGCCCAGAAAGTGAAGGAAAAGGGAGAGGCACACCATCTGAATGGCACTATATATGATAAGGTGGAAGACGCCTACAAGGCCGCCATCGAAGAATCCGGCAAGGAGGATTTCATCTTCGTGGGGGGAAGCAGCTATATCGTTTCAGATTTGTTCGAATACCTGAATTTTTAATTTTTAACTTTTCGTTTTCATTATTTCAGCATGTTTCCTTTGGCTTTCTCAATTTTTTTAGCTTACTTTGCACCTATCATATTTAACAACTAAAAACTGAGATATTATGAGCACAACAGAAACACCAAGCCTCTGTGGTCTGGAAAGAAAAGATTTTCAGACCACAATTAACGGGAAAAATACAGATTTATACATCCTGAGGAACAATGCAGGATACGAGGTAGCCGTAACGAACTACGGTGGAGCCATCGTGGCCATCATGGTTCCCGACAAGGACGGCAACGTGGCCAACGTCATTCAGGGTCACGACAACATCCAGGATGTCATCAACTCGCCGGAGCCTTACCTCTCGACGCTGATTGGACGCTACGGCAACCGCATTAAGGAAGGAAAGTTCAAACTCAACGGCAAGGAATACCAGCTGGCCATCAACAACGGGCCCAACGCCCTGCACGGAGGCCCCACGGGATTCCACGCTCAGGTGTGGGACGCTTTCCAGATGCACGAGAACACGCTGATACTGAACCACGTATCTCCTTATCTGCATGAGAACTTCACGGGAGAGATGAAGGTCACGGTGGCTTACACCTTTACCGATGACAACGAACTGGTCATCGGTTACATGGCAACGGCCAACAAGAAGACCATTATCAACCTCACTCACCATGCTTTCTTCTCGCTGCAAGGTATTGCCAATCCTACGCCGACTATCGACGATCAGGAGTTGCTCATCAATGCCGACTTCTATATCCCCATCGACGAGACTTGCATCCCCACGGGTGAAATCCTGAAAGTGGCCGATACTCCGTTCGACTTCCGTTCTGAGAAGGCCATCGGAAAGGACATCGACGCCGACCATGAGCAGATTAAGAATGGCGCTGGCTACGACCACTGCTTCGTGCTCAACAAGCAGGAAGAGGGCGAGCTGTCGTTTGCTGCAAGACTCAGGGACCCGAAGAGCGGACGCACGCTCGATGTATATACCACTGAGCCAGGCATGCAGGTGTACTCAGACAACTGGGCTACAGGCTATCCAGGACAGCACGGTGCCACATTCCCACGCAGAAGTGCCATCTGCTTCGAATGCCAACACTTCCCCGATTCTCCGAACCGTCACTATTTCCCCTCTGTCATCCTGCGTCCAGGCGAGCAGTATAAGCAGAAGACGGTCTACAAATTTGGCGTTCAGAAATAAGACTACGTTTAATTAAATAAATCTTTGAATTATGGAAATTGAATTCGTAAGAAGCAGATTCATCAAGCATTTTGACGGGAAGACTGGAAAAATCTATCATTCTCCAGGACGTATCAACCTGATTGGCGAGCATACGGACTATAATGGTGGCTTCGTTTTCCCAGGCGCCGTTGACTGTGGCATTATGGCAGAAATGCGTCCCAACGGAACGGAAGATACCATCATGGCTTACGCCATCGACCTGAAGGACCGCGTGGACTTCAAGCTTAGCGATCCCAACGGGCCACGTACAAGCTGGGCACGATATATCTACGGTATCTCGAAGGAGATGCAGAAACTGGGTGTTCCCGTAAAAGGATACAACATTGCCTTTGCAGGTGATGTTCCCCTCGGAGCCGGTATGTCTTCGTCGGCTGCTATGGAGAGCTGCTTCGCCTGCGGACTGAACGACCTCTTCGGAGAGAACAAGGTAAGCAAATGGGACATCGTATTGGCAGGACAGGCTACGGAGCACAACTACTGTGGCGTGAACTGCGGTATCATGGACCAGTTTGCAAGCGTCTTCGGACAAGCAGGAAAGCTGATGCGCCTGGATTGCCGCAGCCGTGAGTTTGAGTACTATCCGTTCAATCCCCAGGGATACAAACTTGTGCTGCTGAACTCTTGCGTAAAGCATGAACTGGCAGGATCTCCCTACAACGACCGTCGCAACTCTTGCGAGAACGTTGTAAAGCACATTGCCGCCAAGCATCCGGAAGGAAAGTTTGAAACATTGCGCGACTGCACATGGGAACAACTTGAGGAAGTGAAGGACGAGGTAGGACAGGAAGACTACATCCGCGCTAAGTTCGTTCTTGGCGAGAAAGACCGCGTGCTGGCTGTTTGCGATGCCTTAGTGGCAGGCGACTACGAGACCGTTGGAAAGAAGATGTATGAAACCCACGAGGGACTGTCGAAAGACTATGAGGTTTCTTGCGAGGAACTCGACTTCCTGAACGATATCGCCAAGGAATGTGGCGTTACCGGCAGCCGTATCATGGGCGGCGGTTTCGGAGGATGCACCATCAACCTCGTGAAGGATGAACTTTACGACAATTTCATCAAGACGGCAAAAGAGAAATATGCTGCCAAGTATGGAAAGATGCCGAAGGTTTACGATGTTGTCATTGGTGACGGTTCAAGGAAGCTTTCTGACTAAAATCAGTGTCGTCTTCTAAGACGCAAAAAAGACATGAAAAGGAACGGGAAAACACTCCGTTCCTTTTCTTTTTATTTAAAAAGTGTAAAATAAACACCGAGAGGCTCGTTTTATGTTGTAAAACATATTAATAAAAAGTACAACGTAGTGAAAAAAGTAGTAATTTTACACCCAAATCAAAAACTATAATTCCTAAATACAATCACATGAAGCGCTTTACTAAAATTTTTGGAGCAATCGGAATGGCAGCCATTCTATTCTCCGCATGCTCAAACGAGCCTCAGTTAACAGGTTCAGGTCTTAATCCTACTGCTTTTGACACAGTAATCAACGACAAGCCGGTAGCACTCTACACGCTGAAGAATGCCAACGGTATGGAGGTGTGCATCACCAACTTTGGCGGACGCATCGTTTCCATTATGGTGCCTGACAAGGACAACAATCTGCAAGACGTCGTACTTGGTTTCGACAACATCAAGCAGTATGCCGACATCGAGAACTCTCCCTCTGACTTCGGTGCCGCCATCGGACGCTATGCAAACCGCATCAAGAACGGCAAGATTACCATTGACGGTAAGGAAATCCAACTTCCTCAGAACAACTTCGGCCACTGTCTCCACGGAGGTCCTACAGGTTGGCAGTATCAGGTTTATGAGGCTCAGCAGCTTGACGACCATACACTTCAACTGACCATGAAGAGCCCGGATGGCGACAACAACTTCCCCGGAAATGTTACTGCAGTGGTTACTTATCAGCTGAAGGATGACAACAGCATCGACATCGGCTACAGCGCCACTACCGACGCCAAGACCGTCATTAACATGACCAACCACAGTTACTTCAACCTGAGTGGCGATGCCAACAAGAACATCGAGGACCACGTGCTTTACGTAAACTCCTACATCTACACTCCAACAGACGACACTTATATGACCACTGGCGACACCGCATGGGTGAAGGGTACTCCGATGGACTTTATGGAGCCCGTACCGGTAGGAAAGGAAGTGAACAATTTCGACTACAAGCCCATCAAGAACGCCAATGGTTTCGACCACAACTGGTGCCTGGCCTCATACAAAGACGGCAAGGGTAACGACAAGCAACTGGCAGCAAGCCTTTATTGTCCTTCTACAGGAATCCGCCTCGAAGTTTATACCAACGAGCCCGGTATTCAGGTTTATTCAGGAAACTTCCTCGACGGAACACTCACCGGCAAGAAAGGCATCGTCTATCAGAAGCACGCTGGTATCTGTCTGGAAACCCAGAAATATCCCGATTCTCCCAACAAGAAGAACTGGCCGTCACCTTATCTTGAGCCGGGACAGAAATACTTCTCACATTGTATCTTCAAGTTCGGTGTCGTGAAATAACAAAAAGAATAAATTATAAATCATACATTTTAAACTATCTAACAACATGCAATTATTAGATTGGATTGTCATCGGCGCCTTCTGCTGCGCGCTGGTTGGCATCGTATTATGGGTCGTAAGCCAGAAAAACGACAACTCGGCAGACTATTTCTTGGGTGGTAAGGATGCAACATGGATTGCCATCGGTGCATCAATCTTTGCCTCAAACATCGGTTCTGAACACCTGATCGGTCTTGCTGGTGCAGGTGCATCTTCGGGTATGGCTATGGCCCACTGGGAGATTCAGGGATGGATGATCCTGATTCTCGGTTGGGTATTCGTTCCGTTCTACACGCGAAGCATGGTCTATACCATGCCTGAGTTCCTGGAGCGCCGCTACAACACGCAGAGCCGTACCATTCTGAGTGTCATCTCGCTCATCAGTTATGTACTCACCAAGGTGGCCGTTACCGTGTATGCCGGCGGTCTGGTGTTCCAGCAGGTGTTCGGCATCAAGGAACTCTGGGGAATCGACTTCTTCTGGATTGCCGCCATCGGCCTGGTTGTCATCACCGCTATCTACACTATCTTCGGCGGTATGAAGAGTGTGCTCTACACCTCCGTGCTCCAGACGCCTATCCTGCTTCTGGGTTCACTGATTATCCTCGTTTTGGGAATGAAGGCCCTGGGCAGTTGGGATCAGATGCTGGAACTCTGCAATGTGAAGCCTAACTACGAAGGAGCCACAGGTACGATGATTCACCTGATGCGTTCCAACAGCGACCCGCAGTATCCCTGGCTGGGTGCTCTGATTGGCTCTGCCGTTATCGGTTTCTGGTATTGGTGTACCGACCAGTACATCGTTCAGCGTGTGCTGTCGGGTAAGAACGAGAAAGAGAGCCGCCGCGGTACTATCTTCGGTGCTTACCTGAAGTTGTTGCCCGTGTTCCTGTTCCTCATCCCTGGCATGATTGCCTTTGCCCTGCATCAGAAGTATGCCGGCGACGGTGGATTCCTGCCCCTGCTTGCCGACGGCACTCCTAATGCCGACGCAGCCTTCCCCACCCTTGTGGCCAAGATTCTGCCTGCCGGTGTGAAAGGTCTCGTTGTCTGCGGTATCCTTGCAGCCCTGATGTCATCACTGGCTTCTTTGTTTAACTCTTCAGCCATGCTGTTCACCATCGACTTCTGGAAGCGCCTGAAACCCGAAACCTCCGAGAAGAGCCTCGTGCGCATCGGTCAGACGGCTACCGTGGTCATCGTGATTCTTGGTATCCTATGGATTCCCATCATGCGTTCGGTAGGTAACGTACTCTATAACTACCTACAGGATGTTCAGTCGGTACTGGCTCCTGGTATCGCCGCAGCCTTCCTGCTGGGTATCACCTGGAAACGCGCCTCGGCTAAGGGTGGTATGTGGGGTTTGCTCTCAGGTATCATCATTGGTCTGACCCGCCTGGGGGCAAAGGTTTACTACAGCAATACCCCCGATGCCGCCGACAGTTGGTTCAAGGCCGTGTTCTACGACTTCAACTGGCTGTTCTTCTGCGGTGTGATGCTGGTGGTTTGCTGCCTGGTGGTCATCGTTGTGTCACTCTGCACGGAAGCTCCCTCGAAGGAGAAAATCCAGGGACTTGTGTTCGGTACTTCTACTCCTGAGCAGATTGAGGCCACCCGTAACAGCTGGAATTACTGGGATGTAATCCACACCATCATCATCCTTGGTTTCACCGTTGCATTCTACATCTATTTCTGGTAAAATAAAAAACCCCGATAAAAGAAAATGACTGAATTCTATTCTGGAGTACACAAAGCGTTTGTCTCGGTAGACTGCATCATATTCGGTTTCGAAGACAACAAGCTCAAGTTACTGTTAGGCAAGCGCCAAATGGATCCAGGGCGTGGTGAGTGGGCTCTCTACGGCGGCTTTGTCGGCACTGACGAAAGTGTCGACGAGGCTGCCCACAGGGTGCTTTGCGAACTGACCGGATTAAAGAACCTTTACATGAAACAGGTGCACACCTTCGGTGCCATCGACCGTGACCCCGGAGAGCGCGTCATCTCGGTAGCCTACTGTGCCCTCATCAATGTGAAGGACTACGACGAATCGCTGCTGCAGGAGCATGGCGTGCAATGGGTGGAACTGAACAAGATTCCCCAACTCTATTCCGACCACAACGAGATGGTGAACCGCGCCATCTCCATGCTTCGCCGGCGCATCAGCACCGAGCCGCTCAGTTTCAACCTGCTGCCCGATTTGTTCACGCTCACCCAGCTGCAGCATGTCTATGAGGCTGTACTCGGCGGAGAAATCGACAAGCGCAACTTCCGCAAGCGTATCAAGAGCATCGACTTCATTGAGAAGACCGAGCTCATAGACAAACTCACCAGCAAGCGAGGGGCTGCTCTCTACCGTTTCAACAAGCGGATGTATGAAGAAGACCCCAGTTTCAAATTATAAACACAAAAAAGTAAAAAGATTAAAAACAATATGCTTGAAGAACTGAAAGAAAAAGTGTTTCGTGCCAACTTGGATTTGGTGAAGCACAACCTCGTAATCTTCACGTGGGGTAACGTTTCGGCCATCGACCGCGAAAAGGGACTGGTCGTGATTAAGCCTTCCGGTGTGGAATACGATAAGATGAAAGCCTCCGATATGGTGGTTGTTGACCTCGAGACGGGTAAAGTGGTGGATGGCGACCTGAATCCTTCCAGCGACACACCCACACACCTTATATTATATAGGGAGTTCCCAGAAATCGGAGGCGTGGTTCACACCCACTCCACCTATGCCACCGCTTGGGCTCAGGCCGGCAAGGACATTCCCAACATCGGAACCACGCATGCCGACTATTTCCACGACTGCATCCCCTGCACCGACGATATGACGGCCGAGCAGATGCCCGAATACGAGAAAAATACGGGCGTGGTCATCGTTGACCGTTTTCGTCGCGACAACATCAATCCCGTACACACCCCAGCCGTTCTGGTGAAGAACCACGGTCCTTTCTCTTGGGGCAAGGATGCCGACCAGGCCGTCTATCATGCCGTAGTGACTGAGCAGGTGGCCAAGATGGCCTTCGTTTCGTTCTGCGTGAATCCCGGAACAACCATGAATCCGCTGCTCGTTGAGAAGCATTTCAGCCGCAAGCACGGCCCCAATGCCTATTACGGACAAAAGAAGAAATAAACTGACGAAATTCAATTAGGCTTTAAATGCGATGCTTCTAAAGTCTGGAAGGAATGCTTCCAAAGTCTAAAAGGAATGCTTCCAAAGCCTAAAAGGAATGCTTCCAAAGCCTGGAAGCAACCTTTCCAGACTTCAGAAAGAAAGCGTCTAAAGTATGGAAACAAACAATATAACTATTTAATATAAAACAAACAATTATGAAAGCATTTGATAACTATGAAATTTGGTGGGTGACTGGTGCACAGTTGCTCTATGGAGGTGACGCAGTCGTACAGGTAGACGCTCACTCCAAGGAAATGGTGGATGGCCTGAACAATAGTGGAAACATTCCCGTAAAGGTAGTTTATAAAGGTACAGCCAACAGCTCTAACGAAGTGGAAGCCGTGATGAAGGCTGCCAACAACGATGAGAAGTGCGTGGGTATCATCACCTGGATGCACACTTTCTCTCCCGCAAAAATGTGGATTAAGGGTCTACAGGACTTACAGAAGCCGCTGCTCCACTTCCACACTCAGTATAATGCTGAAATTCCCTGGGAGACCATGGACATGGACTTCATGAACCTGAACCAGAGTGCTCACGGCGACATCGAGTTCGGCCATATCTGCACCCGTATGCGCGTTCCACGCAAGGTGGTTTGCGGCTACTGGAAGAACGAAGAGGCCCAGAAGAAGATTGCCGTTTGGGCTCGCGTGGCCGTTGGTGTTGCCGACAGCCGTAACGTACGCTGCCTGATGTTCGGCATGAACATGAACAACGTGGCCGTGACCGACGGTGACCGCGTAGAGTTCGAACAGCGTTTGGGCTACCATGTTGACTACTATCCCGTAAGCTCGCTGATGGACTACTTCAAGAAGGTAACCGACGCAGAGGCTGATGCCCTCGTGGAGGAGTACAAGAAGGAATACACCATCAAGATTGACGAGAGCGGTGAAGAAGTATATTGGGAGAAGGTGAAGAATGCCGCCAAGGCTGAAATTGCACTCCGCCGCGTATTGAAGGACGAAGGTGCCACCGCATTCACCACCAACTTCGACGACCTTGGTGATGCCGACATCGACGATCCGAACTTCGTTGGCTTCGACCAGATTCCAGGTCTTGCCTCTCAGCGTCTGATGGCCGAAGGTATCGGTTTCGGTGCCGAAGGTGACTGGAAGACAGCCTGCCTCTATCGCACGCTTTGGGTAATGTCACAGGGTCTGCCCACAGGCTGCTCGTTCCTCGAGGACTACACCCTCAACTTCGCCGGCAACCGCAGCTCTTGCCTCCAGAGCCACATGCTCGAGGTTTGTCCGCTGATTGCCGTCGACAAGCCTAAGCTGGAAGTTCACTTCCTCGGCATCGGTATCCGCAAGCAACAGACTGCCCGTCTCGTATTCACCTCAAAGGTTGGACACGGCATCAAGGCTACTGTTGTTGACCTCGGCAACCGCTTCCGCCTGATTTCACAGGAAGTGGAGTGCATCGAGCCGAAGCCCATGCCTAACCTCCCCGTGGCTTCTGCCCTTTGGGTGCCGCAGCCCACATTCGAGATTGGCGCAGGTGCATGGATTCTGGCTGGTGGTACTCACCACAGTGCTTTCTCTTACGATATCACCGAAGAGTATTGGGAAGACTTCGCCGAAATCCTCGGCATCGAGTATGTCAAGATTAACAAGAGCACCAATACCTTCGACTTCAAGCAGACGCTCCGCAACAACGAGATCTATCACATGTTGAACAAGGCGTTGATGTAATTGAAAACATACAATTATGACAGCAAAAGAAACCATCCAACAGGGTAAGGCCATTCTCGGTATCGAGTTTGGCTCTACCCGTATCAAGGCCGTCCTCATCGACCAGGAGAACAAGCCCATCGCCCAGGGCAGCCACACCTGGGAAAATCAGTTGGTCGACGGACTCTGGACCTATAGCACCGAGGCCATCTGGTATGGTCTGCAGGACTGCTATGCCGATCTCCGCAAGGATGTGCTCAAGCAATACGACACGGAGCTCGAGATTCTCGCCGGTATCGGCATCTCGGCCATGATGCACGGCTACATGGCCTTCAACGAGAAGAACGAAATACTGGTGCCCTTCCGCACTTGGCGCAACACCAATACCGGAAAGGCTGCCGCTGAACTCTCCAAGCTCTTCAACTACAACATCCCGCTCCGCTGGAGCATCTCTCATCTCTACCAGTGCATTCTCGACAACGAGGAGCACGTAGGCGACATCAAGTTCCAGACCACGCTGGCCGGTTATATCCACTGGCAGCTCACGGGCGAGAAGGTTCTTGGCGTAGGCGATGCTTCGGGTATGATGCCCATCGATCCCGACACCAAGAACTACAACGCCACAATGGTGGAGAAGTTCAACAAGCTCATTGAGCCTAAGGGATACAGTTGGACGCTGATGGACATCTTCCCCAAGGTGCTCGTGGCTGGCAAGAACGCCGGTTTCCTCACTCAGGAAGGAGCGAAGAAACTCGACATCTCCGGTCATCTGAAGGCTGGTATCCCCTTCTGTCCTCCTGAGGGTGATGCAGGCACAGGCATGGCCGCCACCAATGCCGTAAAGCAGCGCACGGGTAATGTATCTGCCGGAACCAGTTCGTTCTCGATGATTGTGCTCGAGAAAGACCTCTCCAAGCCTTACGAGCCCATCGACATCGTGACTACCCCCGACGGTTCACTCGTGGCCATGGTGCATTGCAACAACTGCACTTCCGACATCAACGCCTGGGTGAACATCTTCAAGGAATACCAGGAACTGATGGGCTTCCCCGTTGACATGAACGAGATTTATACCCGTCTCTTCAACAAGGCACTCGAAGGACAAGCCGACTGCGGCGGACTGATGGCCTACAACTATGTGTCAGGCGAACCCGTTGCCGGACTATCCGACGGACGTCCTCTCTTTGTTCGTTCTGCCAACGACAAGTTCACTCTGGCCAACTTCATGCGCACCCAGCTCTATGGTGCCATCGGCGTGCTCAAGCTCGGCAACGACATCCTGCTGAAGGAAGAGAACGTGAAGGTGGACCGCATCACGGGCCACGGTGGCTACTTCAAGACAAAGGGCGTGGGCCAGCGCATGCTTGCCGCTGCACTCAACTCTCCTATCTCCGTAATGGAGACTGCCGGAGAAGGCGGTGCCTGGGGTATCGCCCTGCTTGCATCCTACGTGGTGAACAACGACAAGCAGCAGAACCTGGCCGACTGGCTCGAAGAGAAGGTGTTTGCCGGTGATGCCGGTGTGGAGATTGCTCCCACGGCAGAAGACGTGGCCGGCTTCAATGCCTACATCGAGAACTACAAGGCAGGTCTGGCCATCGAGCAGGCTGCCGTAGAAGCCAAGAAATAAATAACCCGGACAGGCAGGGGGATTCCCCCTGTTTGTCCGTATTATAATTAATAACACATACAATCAGATGAAGCAATTATTCATTATGTCATTCGCGCTTGCCGCATTCCTGCTCCCCTCGAATGCTGCCGAGCCCGCTACAGTTACCATTCATGCTGATCAGGCTGGTGCAAAGATTAACAAGGAAATCTACGGACAGTTTTCCGAGCATCTCGGTTCGTGCATCTACGGCGGACTTTGGGTGGGCGAGAACTCTCAGATTCCCAACATCAACGGCTATCGCAAAGACGTGTTCGAGGCCCTGAAGGCGCTGAAGATTCCCGTGCTCCGCTGGCCCGGCGGCTGCTTTGCCGACGACTATCATTGGATGGACGGCATCGGCCCGAAAGACAAGCGCCCCTCCCTGCGCAACAACAACTGGGGCGGAACCATCGAGGACAACTCTTTCGGCACCCACGAGTTCCTGAATCTCTGCGAGATGCTGGGCTGCGAACCCTATATCAGCGGAAACGTAGGCTCTGGCACGGTGAAGGAAATGGCCCAGTGGGTGGAGTATATGACAAGCGACGGTGACACACCCATGGCCCGTCTGCGCCGCCAGAACGGTCGCGAGAAGGCATGGAAAGTGAAATACTTCGGTATCGGCAACGAGGCCTGGGGCTGCGGCGGTAACATGACGCCGGAATACTATTCCGACGAATACCGCAAGTTCAACACCTACCTGCGCGACCAGGGCAAGAACCGCCTCTACCGCATTGCATCAGGTGCAAGCGACTATGATTACAACTGGACCAAAGTGCTGATGGAAAAGATTGGCAACCGCATGCAGGGTGTCAGTCTGCATTATTACACCTGCACGGGTTGGAACGGCTCGAAAGGCTCTGCCATCAACTTCGACAACGACCAGTACTACTGGGCACTGGGCAAATGTCTGGAGATTGAGGAAGTAATCAAGAAGCACAAGGCCATCATGGACGAGAAAGACCCCAAGGGACGCATTGGACTGCTCGTTGACGAGTGGGGAACATGGTGGGACGAAGAGCCCGGCACCATTCCCGGACACCTCTATCAGCAGAACGCCCTTCGCGATGCTTTCGTGGCCGCACTCTCGCTGAACGTTTTCCATAAATACACCGACCGCGTGAAGATGGCCAACATCGCTCAGGTGGTGAACGTGCTGCAGTCGATGATTCTCACCGACCAGGAAGGCACGGGCCACATGGTGCTGACGCCCACCTACCACGTGTTCGAAATGTACACCCCGTTCCAGGAGGCCACCTATCTCCCCATCGACCTTGAAACCGAGATCATGCAGGTAAGCAAGGCCTACTTCAAGGAGAAGGAAGGCGCCCAGGACGCTGGCTACCGCCCCTGCCCCATGCTCTCAGCCTCTGCCGCCAAGACGCAGGATGGTAGCATTGTCTTCGCTCTGACTAATGTCAGTCTCGACAAGGCACAGACCGTTGAGGTCAATATCGACGGATTCAATGCCAAGAAGGTCAGCGGTCGCATCCTCACTTCCAAGAATGCTTCCGACTTTAATGACTTCCAGAATTCCGACAAGGTGGCTCCCGCAGAGTTCAAGGACGCAAAATTATCCAAGAAGGGTATCCTCACCGTGAAGATTCCCGCAAAATCGATTATTGTTTTAAATATCAAATAAGAATATGAACGACAACAAGATTATGAACCGCGCAGCGGATAACATCCGTATCCTTGCTGCTGCAATGGTTGAAAAAGCCAAGAGTGGCCACCCCGGTGGTGCCATGGGTGGTGCTGACTTCATCAACACCCTCTACAGCGAGTTCCTCGTTTACGATCCCGAAAATCCCGATTGGGAAGGTCGCGACCGTTTCTTCCTCGATCCCGGCCACATGGCTCCAATGCTCTATGCACAGCTCGCCCTCATCGGCAAGTACAGTCTGGAAGAGCTCCAGCAGCTCCGTCAGTGGGGATCTCCTACTCACGGACACCCCGAGCGTAATCTTGCCCGTGGCATTGAGAACACCAGCGGTCCTCTCGGACAGGGACATGCCTATGCCGTTGGTGCTGCCATCGCAGCTAAGTTCCTCAAGGCCCGTCTCGGCAATGTGATGAACCAGAACATCTATGCCTATATTTCCGACGGTGGCGTAGAAGAAGAAATTTCTCAGGGCACAGGCCGTATCGCCGGTACACTGGGTCTCGACAACCTCATCATGTTCTACGATGCCAACGCTATCCAGCTCTCTACGAAGGTAGAAGACGTGATGAACGAAGACACCGCCAAGAAGTATGAGGCTTGGGGATGGTACGTTCAGAAGATCAATGGTAACGACGTTGACGAAATCCGTGCTGCCATCAAGAACGCACAGGCCGAGACAGAGCGTCCTTCGCTCATCATCGGTGCCTGCGTGATGGGAAAGGGTGCCCGCAAGGCCGACGGTTCCAGCTACGAGTCGAACTGCGCTACACACGGTGCTCCCCTCGGTGGCGACAACTTCGTGCAGACCATGAAGAACCTCGGTGCCGATCCCGAGAATCCTTTCCAGATCTTCCCCGAAGTGCAGGAACTCTACGCAAAGCGTGCTGCCGAACTGAAGCAGATTTGCGCTGAGCGCTATGCTGCCAAGGCAGAATGGGCAAAGGGACATCCCGTACAGGCTGCCCAGATGGAGCAGTGGTTCAAGGGCGAGGCTCCCAAGGTTGACTGGAGCAAGGTTGAACAGAAGGCCGGTGCTGCTACCCGCGGTGCAAGTGCTACCGTTCTGAGCGTACTTGCCGAGCAGGTGCCCAACATGATCTGTGCTTCTGCCGACCTGTCTAACTCAGACAAGACCGACGGATTCCTGAAGAAGACCCACGCTTTCGTGAAGGGCGACTTCAGCGGCGCATTCTTCCAGGCTGGTGTTGCTGAGCTTACCATGGCTTGCTGCTGCATCGGTATGGCTCTCCACGGCGGTGTTATCCCCGCTTGCGGAACCTTCTTCGTATTCTCCGACTATATGAAGCCCGCCGTTCGTATGGCTGCCCTGATGGAGCTTCCCGTGAAGTTCATCTGGACCCACGATGCATTCCGCGTAGGTGAGGATGGTCCTACCCATGAGCCCGTTGAGCAGGAGGCACAGATCCGTCTGATGGAAAAACTGAAGAACCACAGCGGCAAGAACTCAATGCTCGTTGTTCGTCCCGCCGATGCCGAGGAGACTACCGTCTGCTGGCGCATGGCCATGGAGAACACAACCACTCCTACAGCACTTATCTTCTCTCGTCAGAACATAGATATGCTCCCCGAGGGCAACGACTACAACCAGGCCGAAAAGGGTGCTTATGTAGTGGCTGGCAGCGATGAGGACTACGACGTAATTCTCCTGGCTTCCGGTTCTGAGGTATCTACCCTCGAGGCTGGTGCAAAACTGCTGAAGGCCGACGGCATCAAGGTTCGCGTGGTGAGCGTTCCTTCTGAGGGTCTCTTCCGTTCACAGTCGAAGGAGTACCAGCAGAGCGTGCTGCCTGTAGGCAAGAAGAAGTTCGGTATGACCGCTGGTCTGCCTGTCACCCTCGAAGGTCTCGTAGGTGCCGACGGTTGCGTATGGGGTCTCGAAAGCTTTGGTTTCTCTGCTCCCTACAAGGTGCTCGACGAGAAACTCGGCTACACTGGTCAGAACGTCTACGACCAAGTGAAGAAGCTGCTGGCATAACGGCAGTCTGATTCCACATATTACAAAAGGTTTACGCCTACTCAAACAACATTAACACAGAATCCGTGCTGTTAACAGCACGGATTCTTTTATGTCCAGTCTATATGGGTGTTCGCGCTTAATTTGCCACGAGGCGGACGGCCATGACTTTCTTCACTGTATTGCCCCACTTGACGATGTCAAAAGTACCGTCGGTCTTGACGCAGATGTGGTGTTCGTCGGAGGTCATGTACTCCATGTGACCGTCCTCATGGTTGGTGGTCCACTCGTCTACGCCCTTGTACGTCTGCCATATTCCGTAGTCATTGTCAACCTCCTTATGGGTATCCCAGCTATACCAGCTGCGTACGATGGCATTAAAGCCTGATAGGTTGTCGTCGAAGAGGCGCTTGGCCGGTGTAGCGTAGCTGTTAGTCGAGAGCAGGCTCTTCACTGCCTGATAGTCCTGACTGGTGGCCACCTTCCATCCTGCGGGGATGTTGTTGCCGTTCTTAGCCTGCAAGTCGGTGTAATATGAGCACAGGGTAATGAACGTTATCTGCGGCTTGTTCTTGTCCTCGTTGGTGTCGTACTTCTTATGGCAGTCGCCCTTGATTTCAGCGGCATAGTCCTCACGGATCCAGAGCTTGGTGGCAATCTTCACCAGCGGATAGTTGTACTTTGCGTCAGTCCAGGCCATTTTAGATTTCTTGCTGTTCGGATCAATGACGGAGCCGTAGACGCGCCGCGTGCCTTCCATATACTTGCCTTTCACCTGTGTGCTAATAACTTCAGACTCGGCCACCATGCCACTGTGATACTCCTTTGTGAAGAGTTTGTTGTCGCGAACATAGACTGTGGAGAGTTGCCCCTTCTTAGCGCCTTCGATGCGGGTGTAGGTGATGCTGCCGTCGTTGTTCCAGTTGATGTACTGTGGAGCGTAGTCGGCATTGCCGATGAAGAGGCCGTTGCTATAGACAGGCTTGCCGCTGACTACGGGGTAGACCACTGTGACACGTCCTGAGGGGTTAATGTCGGGGAGGTACTCGTTGCAGATCTGGGCCACCACCTTATTCTTGCTATACACTTCTTGGACCAGCGTGGTGCGGGCGTCGTTGTTGAAGGTGGGGATGGTGAACATGGCCATCTCGCCAGTCTTCACGATGTTGCTCTCAGGGTTCAGGTCGTACTCGGCCATGCCGCTCTCGATGTAGTCACGCAACTTCTGCTGGCGCTCGGGGTACTTAGCATCTACAAGCTCCAAGATGGGCATCATCTCCATGTCGTACTTGCCGTTGGTGCCTACCACTACCAGGTTCGACTCGTTGTCCAGTGAGTTGATCCAATTCTGCATGTACTGGGTGCTATCGTTGCCTATGCCGCTGATGGCTATCACTGCATCGTAGGAGCCGCCTTCTGCGCTGACGCGTACACTGCCCTTCTCGTCTGTCATCTGGTGCGATTTTTTCTGTTCAACTGATACCTGGGTGTCAGACTCAATGAACTTGTTCTTGTAGTTGGCGTTGGCCCACATCTTCAGGTCGTTCTCTGACTGCACGTGCTTCTTGTCGATAGTAGTGGCGTAGCGCAAGCGACCGCCAAGGGGAGCCTTCACAAGCAAGTGGGTGCCGTAGGAATTGATGACGTCCTGGAAGTTCTTGGTGTCGATGCTGCCGTTGCCGTCGATGACGCGCTTGGCATCATCGGTCATGTAGTTGCGCACATTATTCTTTTGGATACCTCCCAGGTAAGCCTGTGTCAAGGCCACATCGACCGTACCCAATGCGAACGTGTTCTCCGTGCGGCTCACATCCTCGTGGGTGAACGATGCGCCGACCTCGGCCTTGAAGCCTCCGAACGAGCCCTTCAGAGTGCTTGATGACTCCATCTTGCGGGCTATCTCGTCGATGGTGTTGCCCGTGTGGGTGGTAATCTTAAAGTCAGCAGTCACACCGGCGGTGTAGCGTCCGTAGTTGCTACCTGCGGCAGCCAGCTTTTCAATGGCGATGATGGGACAATGCATCACGGCTCCCCTGCCTGGCTGGCGGCAGATGTTGTAGCCGTAGCCTACACCCCAGATGATGTCGCCCTTTGGGATGTCGCCGTCAGCCACTCCCGAGGCGCGTGTCAGGCTGGGATTATCGAGGTTGCACTTCTGGCCGAGATGGATGGTCTTATTGTTCTCAGGGTGCTGCAAGTCGCTGATGCACAACTCGGCGGCATTGCGCTCATCAGTCCAGTTGTCGAGCACGCAGAGCTTCACCGTCTGGCGGCCCACGCCCTCACTGGGCAGTGCATAGCAGAAGTGGTGATCGTCGTTCTGGAAATTGATATCAATCTTCCATGCACCGTCGGTCTGAACCTCCAAGGGAACGGTGTAACTGTACTGTTCCAGATTCATCATGTTGCTGCCGACGGCGATGGCATCGCCATGGTTGTTGTCCAATTCGTTCAGGTCGTCTGAACATGCTGTGAAACCGAAACCGGAAATACCTGCGGTCAGGATGCTCATAAGCATCGTCTTGACCAAATTCTTCTTTGTCTTCATAATCGTGAAATTTTAAATGATTTATTATTTTCTTGTTACTTACTATTTTTATCGCCAGGAAGGTTGTTTGTTCCTTTTGACATTGCAAAAGTAGGTTGATTTACAACACGAAACAAGAAATCTCACGATTTTTGATGAAGGTTGTAGCGTCTCACGACGGAGAAAGCGTCATCCGTTGGAAGGTGTTGCCAAATTTGACGCATGGGGGTCTATTCGTCGCGCATAAAAAGCATTCGGTACTCCACAGGGGTCATACCTATGACGTCCTGTATGCGTCGCTGCAGGGTGCGCACCTTGCCCAGTCCGCTCTCTTCGGCGATGGCAGCAATGCTGTACTGCGGCATTTCACGCAGCAGGCGCATGGCCTCCATCGTGCGCAGATGGTCTATATATGCCTCTGGTGTCCGGTGCATTGAACGGTTGCGGAACAGTTTCGCCAGTCTGACTTGACTGATTCCTAAGAGTTCGGCCAGCTGTGGCGGACCGAAGTCAGGGTCGAGATGACGGTGGCTCTCCTCCAGCTTCAGTTCGATGAGTGCCATCAACTGACTGTCGTCCTGAAGGTCGGCATTGCGCTGCCGTTTGGCGTTGCCCTCCATCAGTTCTCGGGCCACCTCGGCACGTCGGCGCAACTCCACATCCTCCTCCAGTTGTTCACTGAGGGCAAGGTTGCGATTCATCAGTCGGAAGAACTGGTCCTTTAGCTCTTCTATCTGTCGCCGTAGGCCGGCAACCTCAGCCTGCAGTCTCTGGTTGTCAGCCTGAAGCTGCTTAATCTCTTCCTCCGTCATTATCGGCATATCTTAAAAAGTTGGTCGAACCCTGTCTCTACAAACACGTCATACATCTCGTCGTTCATTCCTGAAATAATGGTCTGGCTACCTTTGCTGCGGGCATTCTTCAGCACAGCGAGAAACAGGCGCAGTCCGCTGCTGCAGATGTATGTCAGCTGGCTGCAGTCGAGGATGATGTCGTGGCCTTCACAGTTGTCGAGCACTTGGATGTCCTTCTTTACCTGTGCTGTGGCACCAGTGTCGAGGCGGCCTTCGAAAGTCATCACGAAGTTCTGGTCTTCTTCTCTGAATGTTGTCTTCATAATCTTCTTATACCTTATTTAATATATTACTTGATTGATTCTGTCTTTTTACAAGCGTTAGTATGTTGCAGCCGTCCCGCCGCTCATAGCTGACACCGTCGGTGTAGCGGTGCATCAGGTGAATGCCCAGTCCGCCGATGGGACGCGCGTCGGCATCAAGACTGGTGTCGGCAGGGCTGGCTGTTGTGGGATCGAAGGGGCGTCCTCTGTCGCTGATGATAATCGTTAGAAGGTTATCAGCGATGAAGGCATCGATACGCACCTCGCCATCAGCATCGGGCGGATAGGCGTAGTTCATCACATTGACAACAGCCTCCTCTACGGCAATGTTCAGTTTGGTGGCCGAGGCATTGTCAATACCAGCCTGCTCACAGATCTGCTCCATCAACTCGCCCAGGCGCTCCGTCTGGGACACGTCGCATGGGAGTGTGAGGGTGAAAGGCGGATGGTGGTGGGAAGAGGGAGGAGAATAGCGTAGGGCAAACATGGTGAGGTCATCGCTCTGCTCGGTATTGCCGACAAACTCATGGACGGCCCGTTCCATGCTTTCAACCAGTCGTTGAGGATCGTCGCCGGAAGTCTTGAGTTGCTGCTTCATACGCCCCTCGCCGAACAACTGCCGGTTGACGTCTTCCGCCTCAGTCAGTCCGTCGGTATAGACGAAGAGCATGCTGCCTGAGGCAAGTATGGTTTCCTGCGCCTTAAACTCCCAGTAGGGCATGGCTCCCACGGGCAGGTTACGCTCAACGTGCAGAGGCTGGCCGTTGATGTAAGGCTTTTTATGACCGGCATTACAATAGCAAAGCCTTCCCGTGTCAAGGTCAAAAATACCCACGAAAAGAGTGATGAACGCCTCCAGGTCGCTGTGCCCCGTCATGTTGTCGTTCATACGCATTACGATGCGCTCAGGTTCAGTCTCGTTTTCAGCCAAGAGGCGGAACGCGCTGCAGGCCATTGTCATCACCAGGGCGGCAGGCACTCCTTTGCCCGACACGTCGCCTACGCAAAAGTATAGTCTGTTGGCATACTGGAAGTAATCGTAGAAATCGCCGCCCACAGCCTTGGCCGGTGTCAGCGAGGCGTACAGTGTATATGCGGGAAACGATGCTGAACAAGAAGCAAAAGCGGGCAGCATGGCCATCTGGATCTGCCGCGCAATGGTAAGCTCGCTCTCAATGGATGCCTTCTCGGCTGTAGTAGCCTTGAGGTCATTGATATATTGCCTGAGTGACTGTTGCATATTGCTAAAGGAGTCGCGCAGCTGGCGTATCTCATCGTTGTGGGGGATGACGGGCAGCGGTGCGTTGAAGTTACCCTTGGCCACTTCGTCGACCGACTTGGACAAATCTTGTAGAGGAAGTGTTGACTTGCGGATGGTGAAGCGGCATAAAAAGTAGATGGCCACACGGCCAAGGAAGATGAACACGGCAATCAGTATGAAGAAAAAAAATGGAGGGGATGACGATCTTCAGTTGCGGCACGATGATAGCTACCGTCCATCCGGTATGCTCCAGCGGAGCATAGAACACGTATGACGTAACACCTTCAATGGCGGTCTTGATGACGCCTCGCTTACCCTTGCCCATTTCGCGGGCCAAGTTGTGGGCTACAGAGTCTGGCTGCTGGCGCAGCGACTCGTAGAAGTTGCCGTTCAAGATGCGTTTCTCGTCAGGATGAACGATGAAAGTGCCGTCGGGGGTCAACGATGATGCTATATGCAAGTCCGCCTGCCCATAGCCTTTCGCTGTTCAACGTTAGGTCGAGCTGCTGCAGCTGGGTATGCAGCCAGTTGAGCGACACGTCAGCACCGAAGATGCCCACCTCGCGGCCCTGACTGTTGCGGATGGGCATCGAGTAGGAACACACCACCGCCTTGGCTCCTTCATGGTCGTAATAGGGCTGTGTCCAATAGCCGCCATTGGCAGCACAGGCCTTGGCATACCACCCCTGGCTCAGGTAGTCGTGCGAGGCTGAACCCAGTTGCACGGTGTCTATCCGTCCATCGCGCCAAACGGCGTATGGCTCAAACAACCGTCCTTGTTCAGGATAGTAGTCGGCCTCGAAAGCGGCGAATACCCCTGCAATCTGAGGGTTCTGCTGCAGAAAGTCTGTGAGGGCGCCATAGACGGCCTGTGGCGTGGCCAGCCGTTCTTCTACGTCGACAATATTGTTAGTCGTAGCCACCTCTACACCGTTCAGCACCTTCTCCACCGACAGGTTCACCGTCTCCATCAATGCTTCATAGTAATCCTGTGTCTTGAGGTTCATCACCTTGGTCGAGATCAGGAAAATACAGACGCTGACGGCAATCAGTGTCACCATCATAGCCCACACGATGCGACTGGTCAGGCGGTTGGAGAAAGAGCGGAAAGATTGTTTCATGTTTAAAGTAGCAATTACGTAGGCAAAATTACACTATTTTTTGGAAACTCGTTACAATTTGCCTCACCTTTTTTCGTATTTTTGGCTGATATGGGCAGGAATCAAGTGGCGCGGGAGGTAATCGGAGTCGGACGGGCCACCAAGTATCAAAAAAAGAAACATATTGAGGAAAGTGGCCGAAAAATTTGTTTATTCATGAGGATTGCTGTACCTTTGCACATGTTTACTAAACTAAAAGATAAACAAGTATGGAAGTAAAAAAAGTTGGCATTGCCAGCGACCACGCCGGCTTTGCATTGAAACAATTCGTGAAAAAGTATCTGGAGGAGAAAGGATACGAGTATAAGGACTATGGCACCTACAGCGAGGACTCATGCGACTACTCAGACTTCGGCCATGCGCTGGCCCGAGGCATCGAGCAAGAGGAGGTTTATCCCGGCATTGCCATCTGCGGCTCGGGCGAGGGCATTAACATGACGCTGAACAAGCACCAGTCAATCCGTGCCGGCTTGTGCTGGATTCCCGAGATAGCCCATCTCATCCGTCAGCACAACGATGCCAACGTGCTCGTGATGCCAGGCCGTTTCATCGACAACAACACTGCCCGTGCCATCATGGACAAGTTCTTTACGGTTCCCTTTGAAGGCGGTCGCCACCAGCGTCGCGTAGAAAAGATTCCCGTACAGAAATAACTTCAGTACATCTTTATCCCAGGAGTCAGGCATTCATTGTCTGGCTCCTGTTGTTTTTGTGTTCCATCCAATTATTTGTAACTTTCAATTCTTGGAGTTTTCGTGGAAAAGTAGTATCTTTGCCCGAAATATTAGATGCGACTCTTATGGCAAAAGACAAAATAGCGTATGTATGCGAGAACTGCGGACAGGAATCAGCCAAATGGATTGGTAAATGCCCGGCTTGCGGACAATGGAACACCTATAAGGAAATACGTATAGCTAATGATAGCGGACAGATGGCTGCCCATGCGGCCGCTTCTTCGGTACGCTCGTCAAAACTCCAAGGCAAGAACCGTCCGATGAAGTTGCACGAGATTTCGGGACAGGAAGAGCCGCGCATCAATATGCACGACGAAGAATTGAATCGTGTCCTTGGTGGCGGACTTGTTCAAGGCAGCATCGTGTTATTAGGAGGTGAACCAGGAATCGGAAAAAGTACGCTTACCCTGCAGACCATTCTTAATCTGCCCGATAAACGCATTTTGTATATTAGTGGTGAAGAAAGCAGCCATCAATTGAAGATGAGGGCAGAAAGACTCTTGTCGAAAGCCCAGCACCCGGACATCCAACAAGACAACTTGCAGATTCTGACCGAAACATCGCTTGAGAACATCTTCAACTGCATTAAAGAGGTAAAACCCGAAATCGTCATCATCGACTCCATCCAAACGATTTCAACAGAAGACGTCGACTCTTCGCCAGGCAGCATCACCCAAGTTCGCGAATGCGCTTCTGCCCTACTCCGTTTTGCCAAGTCAAGCAACGTTCCCGTCATACTCATCGGACACATCAACAAAGAAGGTTCGCTGGCCGGGCCGAAGATTCTTGAACACATCGTGGATACGGTCATCCAGTTCGAGGGCGACCAACATTACATGTACCGCATTCTCCGCGCCATGAAAAACCGCTTCGGCTCCACTTCCGAATTAGGTATCTATGAAATGCAGCAAAACGGACTTCGCCAGGTGAGCAATCCGTCGGAATTATTATTGACACAAGACCATGATGGGCTTTCCGGCATCGCCATATCGAGTGCCATCGAAGGCGTCAGACCATTCCTCGTCGAGACTCAGGCCTTGGTTTCCACGGCGGCATACGGTACTCCCCAGCGCGCAGCTACAGGTTTCGACCAGCGGCGTCTCAACATGCTTTTAGCCGTACTCGAAAAGCGCGTGGGATTCAAGCTCATTCAGAAAGATGTCTTCATCAACATTGCAGGAGGTTTGCGCGTCACCGACCTTGCCACCGACCTTAGTGTGATAGCCGCCGTACTGTCATCAAACGTAGATACTCCCATCGAAAGCGGATGGTGTATGGCAGGCGAGGTGGGACTCTCGGGTGAGGTACGTCCCGTAAGCCGCATCGAACAGCGCATTGCCGAAGCCGAGAAATTGGGATTCAGCCACATGATTGTTCCCAAATACAACATGCAGGGACTCGTCCAGCAGCGTTACCAGATAGAACTCCATCCCGTGCGCAAGGTGGAAGAAGCGCTGCGTTGCCTCTTTGGCTAACCACCGCAAACCTTTACGTTAAAATCTCAAGATTATTTGCACCAACAATGCAAAGATTTTTATACCTTTGCACAAGAAATCAAATATCTATTTAAAACAATAAACAAATCATGAAAAAATTGCAAGCTTTGAACAAGCGCACGGCTCCAAAGAGCGTGATGCCCGAGAAAATCATTCAGTTTGGTGAGGGTAATTTCCTCCGTGCTTTCGTTGACTGGATTGTATGGAACATGGACCAGAAAACCGATTTCAATGGCTCTGTCGTCGTTGTACAGCCCATCGAACGCGGTATGGTCGACTGGCTCAACGGCCAAGATTGTCTGTATCATGTCAACCTGCAGGGCCGCCAGAACGGTGAGTCCGTAAACTCTCTCACCCGCATCGATGTCATCAGCCGTGCCCTGAATCCTTATAGCCAGAATGCTGCCTATATGGCATTGGCCGACCAGCCCGAGATTCGTTTCGTTATCTCCAACACTACCGAGGCCGGTATTGCCTTCGACCCTGCCTGCAAGCTCTCCGACGCTCCTGCCAGCAGTTATCCCGGCAAACTGGTTCAGTTGCTTTATCGCCGCTACCAGACGTTCAACGGCTGTCCTTCGAAGGGACTTATCATCATGCCTTGCGAGCTGATCTTCCTGAACGGCCATCATCTGAAGGAGTGCATTGAGAAGTACATTGAGCTTTGGAAAGACGACTTCGGTGCCGACTATGAAGGCTTCAAAGAGTGGTTCGAAAAGTACAACTACGTTTGTGCCACACTCGTCGACCGCATCGTTCCCGGATTCCCCCGCAAGGAGATTGCCGACATCCAGCAGAAGATATCCTACGCCGACAACCTCGTTGTTCAGGCCGAGATTTTCCACCTCTGGGTAATCGAGAAGCCCACCAACATGAGCATCGAAGAACTCCGTGCCGAGTTCCCCGCCGAAAAGGCCGGCCTGCATGTGCTCATCGCTGAGAGCGAGAAACCATACCACGAGCGCAAGGTTACCCTGCTCAATGGTCCTCACACGGTTCTCTCGCCCGTGGCTTATCTCTCGGGTGTCGACATCGTCCGCGATGCCTGCAACCACGAGGTCATCGGCAAATACATTCACAAGGTTCAGTTCGACGAACTGATGCAGACGCTCAACCTGCCTATGGACGAACTCCAGCAGTTTGCCGGCGATGTTCTGGAGCGCTTTAACAACCCGTACGTTGACCATCTGGTGACCAGCATCATGCTGAACTCCTTCCCCAAGTTCCAGACTCGAGACCTGCCCGGCCTGAAGACTTATCTCGAGCGCAAGGGCGAACTGCCTAAGGGTCTCGTACTCGGTCTTGCAGCAATCATTACTTATTATAAGGGTGGCACACGCGCCGACGGTGCTCCCATCCAGCCCAACGACGACCAGAAGATTATGGACTTGCTCACCGAACTCTGGGCAACGGGCGACACCCGCAAGGTGGCCGAGGGTGTGCTGGCAGCCAAGGACCTCATCTGGGGCGAGCATGGCGACCTGAACCAGATTCCGGGACTTACCAATATGATTACCGAATTCCTCGACAGCATCCAGAAGAACGGAATGCTGGAAACCGTGAAGGGAATCCTGTAAAACGACGAAGTAAATCTTATTTATCTAGGATTGAAGCAACCCCTCAAGGCACTTCAATCCTTTTTTATTTGCCGTTGCCTGACGGCTTCGAAGAGCAAGATTGCGGCACTTACCGATACGTTCAGCGAATCCAGCTGACCAAGCATCGGAATACGGATATGGGCATCGGCAGCCTCACGCCATTTGTTGGTAAGTCCTGTTGCCTCAGTTCCCATCACGATGGCCGTTCCCCCCGTCATATCAGTATCATAATAAAGATGTGAATCCTGCAACTGGGCCGTCAGAATGCGAATTCCCTTTCTTTTCAAGAAATCGATACACTCGTCCGAATCGCAGGCCACAACAGGAACGGTAAACACCGCACCGATGGAACTTCTGATAAGGTTCGGATTATAAAGGTCGGTCAATGGGTCGCAAACCACGACAGCATCGGCACCCGAAGCATCGGCACTACGCAACACCGCCCCCAGGTTGCCGGGCTTCTCAACGCTTTCCAAAACGACAATAAGCGGATTTTCTTTCAGCTCCAGGTCATTAAGCACATGCGTCCTCACCTTCATCTCGGCAACCAGTCCCTCTGTCGTTCCGCGATAGGCAATCTTCTGATAGACGTCTTCTGATACCTCAAAGACTCTTTTGCCTTCAAGATGACGCCTCAGATTATCAGCATACTCCCCCGAATCAAACAATTCGCGGCAAAGGAAAAACGTATCAGCCTCGAATCCGGCTTCTATACAATGCAGTATCTCGCGCTGCCCTTCAACCACAAAGAGTCCCTCTTTGCGCCGTTCTGAAGATTTCTGCTGAAGGTGCAACAACTTCTTAATCTTCGGGTTCTGAATGCTTGATATACTGTTTTCCATCATCAGCCTTAAACGAAAAAACCGCCAACTTTCAAGAAGTCAGCGGATTTCAGTAGTCGGTAAGGGAATCGAACCCTTATGCCAAGATTGAGAATCTTGTATCCTAACCGTTAGATGAACCGACCATCTTTGTTAGTCTTCGGCATCCCCTCTGCGGAAGGAGGGGGATTCGAACCCCCGGTACGGTAATCCGTACGGCAGTTTAGCAAACTGCTGGTTTCAGCCACTCACCCATCCTTCCAAGGAGGTTCGTCAAACATGCCGAAACAACTGATTTCTCAATTGCGAGTGCAAAGGTACATGAAAGTTTTTAATTCTCCAAATATTTTCTGAAATATTTTTTTAATTCCCAGACTAACGCTTGGTAACAACTCAGCACCCATCACTTTCTTAAACAAAAATCTTCAAAAATCTAACACAAATCTTCTCTTTATACCTAATTTTAGCGCACAATATGGCAAGAAAGAGCAGTTACGTCCAACATTTTTGTAGGATTTTTGAAGATTTTTGTCCATAGGATTATTAAATATGGGAGCAGACATTTCATCCGCTCCCATACGACGTTCAAAACTTTCCAAAAGATGATTCTTAGAGGTTCAAGCCCTTCTTGATAGCCTCAATCTTGGCGTTGGCATCATTCAGGCAACGCTCGTAGCAGCCGGCGCACTTCATCGAAGGATCCTTCACCTCGGTGTAGAACTTGATCTTGGGCTCCGTGCCTGAAGGACGCACGCTCACCTTTGTGCCGTCCTCGCAGAACCACTGCAGCACGTTCGAGGTGTCGGGCATGTCGATCTTGGTCTTCGTGCCGTCGGCATTGGTCTGCTCCAGCGTCTTGTAGTCCTTCCATACGCACACCTTCGAACCGCCGAGTTCCTGCGGAGGATTGGCGCGGAAGTTCTCCATCATGGCCTTGATCTCGTCGGCTCCGGTCTTGCCCGGACGAACCACATTGATGGTGGTTTCCTTCGAGAAGCCGTACTCGGTGTAGATGTCCATGAGCAGGTCGTAGAGTGTCTTGCCGTTGTCGCGTGCCCATGCTGCAATCTCGCAGATCAGACAGATGGAAGCGGGTGAATCCTTGTCGCGCACCTTGTCGAACGGCAGGAATCCGAACGACTCCTCACCGCCGCCGATATACTTCTTCTTGCCCTCGTTGATGCGGATCTCGTTGGCAATCCACTTGAAGCCCGTGTAGCAGTCCTTGTACTCCACCTGGTTCTTCTTGGCAATCTCGGCAATCACCTCGGTGGTCACGATGGTCTTCACCAGGAACTCGTTGCCCTTCAACTGGCCGAGTTTCTTCTTGTTGGCGATGATATACCACGAGAACATCATGCAGGTCTGGTTGCCGTTCAGAATCTCCCACTCGCCCTTCGGGTTGCGGCAGACGATGGCTAGACGGTCGGCATCGGGGTCGGATGCAATCACAAGGTCAGCATTGAGTTTCGTTCCGAGTTTCATGCCCAGCGTCATGGCCTCGGCATTCTCTGGATTCGGGCTGACGACGGTTGGGAAGTTGCCGTCAATCACCATCTGCTCGGGCACCACGTGGATGTTCTGGAATCCCCATGAGCGCAGGGCCATCGGGATGATGACGCGGCCCGTGCCGTGCATGGGCGAATAGACGATGTTGAGGTCCTTCTGGCGCAGGATGACATCCTGATCCACCATAGCCTCCTTCACGGCCTGGATATAGTCCCAGTCCATCTCACCGCCGATAATCTCGATAAGGTCCTTGTTGCCCTCGAACTTCACGTCTTCGATCTTCACCTTGTTCACCTCGTCGATGATGCCCTTGTCGTGGGGAGCCAGCACCTGTGCGCCGTCGTCCCAGTAGGCCTTGTAGCCGTTGTATTCACGCGGATTGTGCGATGCGGTCACATTCACTCCTGCCTGTGCACCCAACTGGCGGATGGCGAACGAGATTTCAGGAGTCGGGCGGAGACTCTCGAAGAGATAGGCCTTGATGCCGTTGGCAGAGAAGATGTCGGCCACCGACTCAGCGAACATACGTCCATTGTTGCGACAGTCGTGACCTACCACCACAGAGCACTGCTTTCCCGGGAAAGCTTTCAGGATATAGTTGGCAAAGCCCTGTGTGGCCATGCCCACGATATACTTGTTCATGCGGTTGGTGCCGGCACCCATGATACCGCGCAGACCGCCGGTACCGAATTCCAGGTTCTGGTAGAAAGCATCGATGAGGGCCGTCTTGTCCTCGTTGTCAAGCATGGCCTGTACTTCCTTACGTGTTTCTTCGTCGAATGCTGGCGAGAGCCACTCTTTGGCCTTGGCCTCACATTGTTTAATTAGTTCTAAGTTTTGTTCCATAATTTAATCAATAGATTTAGTTTGATTATTAATTCCGATTATGGCACAAAGATAATAATTTTTTTTCTTCGAAGCAATCATATCGCGGAATATTTTTTCCCGTTTGCTTTTTTCTGTTAAAAAGAACAAAATCTTACATCCCCGTCTTTGTCATATTATCGTTGTCGAATGCCTGAAGAAGAACGTTAAGGTTTTCTTAAAGTTTTTGAGGCAACTTCCCGTAGATTCAATTCATTGATTATCAAGAAGATGCACTTCCTATTTAAGGTTTTTGCGAATTTTCTTTCATAACTTGGTTCTGCGTCAATTTGGGTGGTAACTTATTGTTGTATTATTTAACTAAATACTTGATAATCAACATATTAGTTAACAAAATAAAGTTGCAGATGTGCATTATTTTTCGTATCTTTGTATGTGACCCCAAATCAGAAAAAA
>JAFRPY010000045.1 GCA_017428925.1 Prevotella sp.
GAAGAGCTTACAGACGAAACATTGAGATATTATGTAAAGTCTGTGAGGATTTATACGAAGATAACGTGCTGAGTAACAATTAAAAAGCAAATATGAATAGTAGCAGACTTTACATAATGCAAGACTTTACATACGCCTGCTGCCACAGAGCGTATAACATCAAGGGGACGGAAATCCAAATTAAGATGTTTGATGACAGGCTGGTGTTCGAGTCGCCAGGCAAGTTGCCGGGACAAGTGAAGCCCAACAATATTCGACACACCCACTTTTCTCGTAATCCGAAGATAGCGGCATTCCTCAAAGCATATCACTATGTCAAAGAGTTTGGCGAGGGTTTTGATCGTATCTGCCGTGAACAGGAGGCTAATGGCGCAAGTGTCCCATCCTTCAGAACAGATGAGTTTATCCTGAAAATTTCGGTATCTAAGGTAACAGAAAAGCGAACAGAAACCGAACAGAAACGGGATGTAAACGAACAGAACCGAATAGAAACCGAACAGAAACCGAACAGAAACGCTGTTAAGTTAACAGAAAAGCGTGAAGCCATATTGCAGTTAATGTCTGATAATCCATATGTCTCTAAGGCTGAGATCAGTAAGTTATTAGGATTACATCTATCTGCTGTATCGCGCAATATCGAAGCTATACGTGGCAAGTTTCTTCGTCGTGTCGGTCCTGATAAAGGCGGATTCTGGGTAATAATCAAGTAATCTTTCGTATCAACATACAGAAAAGCCCAACTGATTCATTTGGGCAGCTGGGCTTTTCGATAGAGGAGATAATCATTTTGATAGTTTCATCAACTTTTTGCAATCGTTTGCACGTACCTCGAAAATAAATATCCGGGCGATTGCATCGCGGATGGAAAAAATTGACTATCTTTGCGCTCAGGAGAAAATGAGAAATGGAGGAAATGAGATAATGAGAAATTTAGATAATGAGAAATTGAAGAAGATGAAAACGAAAATCCTGTTTGTTTTGCTGCTGATGCTGCCTATGGTGGCAGTAGCGCAGACCGTGAAGTCGCCAAACGGTAACGTGGTGCTGACGTTCTCGATTACCGGCAACGGACGGCCTACGTATGAAATGACGTACAAGGGGAAGGCTGTGGTGAAACCTTCTCACCTGGGACTGGAACTGGCCAAGGACAAGCATGCCTCGATGGGCATGGACGAGTCGGATCTCGTGGAGGGCTTCACCGTTAAGGACTACAAGGTCTCTGCTTTCGACGAGACTTGGAAACCTGTCTGGGGCGAGACGGCCACCATCCGCAACCACTACAATGAACTGGCTGTTGTATTAGACCAGAAGCATGAATACAGCAAGGTGACTGCAGATCCGGGTGAGCGGGGCAGGGCGTTCTTTGAGCGCCACCGCACAATGATCATCCGTTTCCGCGTGTACGACGACGGCATCGGACTGCGCTATGAGTTCCCACAGCAGAAGGAACTGAACTATTTCCTGATTAAGGAGGAACTGACGGAGTTTGCCATGGCCGGCGATCATACGGCATTGTGGTTGCCCGGCGACTATGACACTCAGGAGCAGGAAACGCAGCAGACGAAGCTCTCGGAAATCAGGGGGCGAATGAAGGAGGCCGTGAATTGGGGCAACTCGTCGGTGGCCGTGTTCTCGCCAACAGGCGTGCAGACCTCGCTGCAGATGAAAAGTGCCGACGGGCTGTACATCAACATTCATGAGGCTGCCTGTCTGGACTATGCCACGATGCACCTGGAACTGGTGGATGCGCAGACTAAGCATCTCACCGAGGAACTTGGTGGCGGCAGCAATGCCTATACGCCGAACCCGAAGCCTTCGGCCTATCCGCTGCCTGCACCATTGACCTTCGTCAGCCACCTCACCCCCGACGCTACGGGGTTGAAGGGCTGCATGCAGACGCCTTGCGAGACGCCCTGGCGAACGGTGATGGTGAGCGACGATGCGCGCGACATGCTATCGAGCAATCTGATTCTGAACCTGAACGAGCCGTGCAAGATTGAGGACACTTCATGGATTCACCCGACGAAGTACTGCGGCGTGTGGTGGGAGATGATTGTGGGCAAGAGCTCGTGGAACTATACCGATGAGTTCCCCAGCATCAAGCTTGACCAGATTGACTGGACGAAGGTGAAGCCCAACGGCCGCCATGCCGCCAACAACGAGAAGGTGAAACGCTACATCGACTTTGCCGCCGCCAACGGGCTCGACGAGGTGCTGGTGGAGGGATGGAACGTAGGATGGGAAGACTGGGCGAACATGTGGAAGCGTGACGTGTTTGATTTCCAGACGCCTTATCCCGACTTCGACATCAAGGCGCTAAACGACTATGCCCATTCGAAGGGGGTGAAGATTCTGATGCACCACGAGACATCGTCGTCGGCACAGAACTATGAGCGCCATCTGAAGGAGGCCTTCAGCCTGATGAACAAATATGGTTACGATGCCGTCAAGACGGGCTATGTGGGCGACATTATTCCGCGAGGCGACCATCATTATTCGCAGTCGATGAACAACCACTACCTCTATGTGGTGAAGGAGGCCGCCAAGCATCATATCATGGTGAACGCCCACGAGGCCACGCGCCCGACGGGCATCTGTCGCACCTATCCTAACCTGGTGGGTAACGAGAGTGCTCGCGGCACCGAATACGAAGCGTTTGGAGGCTCACGTCCAGACCATACGTGCATACTGCCGTTTACCCGTCTGCAGGGCGGCCCGATGGACTATACGCCGGGTATCTTCGTGACGAAGCTTTCGGAATGGAGCGACAATACGTCGTGGGCACGCATTACGCTGGCCGGTTCGCTTGCGCTTTACGTGACCATGTACAGTCCGTTGCAGATGGCTGCCGACTTGCCCGAGAACTATGCGAAATTCATGGATGCCTTCCAGTTTATCAGGGATGTTGCCTGCGACTGGGACGACAGTAAATACCTGGAGGCTGAGCCTGGGGACTATATCACCGTGGCGCGCAAGGCGAAGGGCACCGACAACTGGTTCATTGGCGGTAAGTGTGATGAGAACGGCCATCAGGCAGTGGTGAAACTGGATTTCCTGGACAAGGGGAAGAAATACGACTGCACTATTTATGCCGACGCCAAGGATGCGCACTATGAGAAAAATCCGCAGGCCTACGTCATCACCAAGCGAACGGTAAAGAAGGGCGATGTGTTGAAATTGAAAGAGGCTCCCGGCGGCGGTTTTGCCGTGAGTATTATACTACCCACCCCCTAACCCCCTCCCGAAGGGATGGGGAACTGGATACCGAACAGACAGGTAATGAAAATCCCTCCCTTTGGGAGGGACATAGGGTGGGTAGCTCCTTGGGATGGACTTATGGGGTGGGCCTTAGGCTTTCGAGAAACTCCTCCCACTGGTCCTGATAGCCATTGAACACGTTGATATCGACATCGCCCTGGATGCCAGCTACACGTCCGTCGGGCGACAGTTGCCAGAACACCAGCCTGATATCGGGCTTGTATTCCCCATAGCGGGCTATCCATACACGGTAGTTGCGCCTGATGTCGCGGGCCAGCGGCAGATAGTTGTTCACGAATTGCTGGTTGATGTAGAGTATCGGTTTCACGCCTGTGCGCTGTTCAACGATTTGCAGCCATGTGCGCACGCGGTCGAACATTACTTCGGCTCCGCCCATCTCCTTGATTTGGCTGGGGGATGGCTCAAGGTCGAGCACTGGCGGGAAGTCGCCTTGCTGTATCAGCACGTTGGAGAGGAAATAGTTGGCTTGTTCGGCGGCATTGGTCTTGGTGGAGAAAAAGTGGTAGGACCCCACATACATTCCCCGTTTCCGGGCGGCAGCATAGTCGGCCCGATAATAGCGGTTCAGCACGGTGATGCCTTCGCTGCACTTGATATAGACGAACGAGACGGGATAGTCGATGTCGCCTTCGACGCGTTTTTTCGAGATGGTGCCCAGATGGGTGATGCGAATCTTGTCCCAGTCGATGGCATAGTGCTTCTTGCCGATGTCGTGCTGGTAGCGCGAGATATCGATGCCGTAGATGCGCTCGTTGGTGTAGACCAACCGTTCACCCTTGTATTTATCATCGTTCCATTCTCCCACACGGAACTTCCCAAGGCTGTCGATGGAGAAGCCGAAGCCGTTGCGCTTGTCGTTTTCCCACATGCCGTCGTAGTATTCATCTTGTATGTGGTCGATGAGAATGCCGTGGCCGTTGCGCTTGCCGTCGGTTTCCTCTCCTTTATATTCGATATCTGGCGTGGGGATGGGGAAAGTCTTGATGACTTCGTTGACGAAATCGGAGGTCAGAATGTGGTAATAGATGGCCTGCGCTCCTTTGGGCATGAAATGCCCCTTGGTCTGGAGAATGCACAGCCGGTTACCGTAAGTGTCGTCGAGAATCTTGCACGGATGCCTTCTGACGGTTTCCGTGGTGTCGTTATATAATAAGGTGTAGCGTTGCAGTTGTTTCAGTTCAACCCGTTGGGTGGGCTTGATGCCTTTTAGGATTTCGAGTGCCCGTTCGCGGCTATACCTTTCTTTTCTTGCATTTTCTGCTAAGGAGGCAATGGCGTTGTAGCCTTCGTCGCTCACGTTATGCACGTCGGTATAGTAGTCCAGTTGTCTGACGATGCGCCTCATTCGTCTGTGTTCAGCCTCCAGCATGCTGATGTTGTTGTCGATGACGGTGCCGATGCGGTTGTTCAGCGCTGTGAGCAGACTGTCGGAACCATAGTCGGGGTTCTCGGTGACCATCCTTCCGAGGCTATAGGGGAGGGCAATGTATTTTTTTATCCAGCAGCCTTTCAGTTTGGCGTGGCTCCACTTGATGGAATCGGAATGGGTAGAGATGGTGGTCCACGAACTGCCCATGTTCAGGTTGTTGAGGTAGAGTGCCGGTTTTCCGTCGATGAGCAGGGCGTAGCATCGCTCGTATTCAAGTTCGGCCACGCAATGCTCCTTTCTTTCGTCGGAAGGCGGAATCAGGGGGAGAAGGAAGAATACAACAACTATCGCCACCAGCAAGAGCGGTAGCGATAGCATGAGGAATTTTTTTCGTTTAGTCGATTTCTTCATCGGGTTCATAACCGCCCATCTCTCGGATGGCATTTTTCAGCATGGTGTATTGCTGATAGAGATTGTTAACGGCCTCTTCTCCCTGGGTGTAGTCGTGCATGGGGGCTTTCAGGAAGAAACTGAGGAACCGCTGGATGCCATAGCGTCCGGCACGGGCGGCAAGGTCGCTGAGCAGACAGAGGTCGAGCAGCACAGGTGCAGCAAGAATGGAGTCACGGCAGAGGAAGTTGATTTTAATCTGCATGGGATAGCCCATCCATCCGAAAATGTCGATATTGTCCCAACTCTCCTTGTTGTCGTTACGAGGTGGATAATAGTTGATGCGTACCTTGTGATAATAGTCGCCGTAAAGATCGGGTTGGCATTCGCCTTTCAAAATAGTCTCAAGGGTGGAAAGTTTCGATACTTCCTTGGTGTGGAAGTTTTGTGGCTCGTCAAGTACCAGACCGTCGCGGTTGCCGAGGATGTTAGTGGAGAACCATCCGTTCAGTCCCAGGCAGCGAGTGCCGATGATGGGTGCAAAACCAGATTTCACAAGGGTTTGTCCTGTCTTGAAATCCTTGCCGGCGATAGGCAGCTGAAGTTTCTCTGACAGTTCCCACATGGCAGGAATGTCGACCGTGGTATTAGGAGCACCCATAATGAACGGAGCGCCTTCGGAAAGGGCTGCATAGGCATAGCACATCGACGGGGCAATGTGTTCGCGGTCGTCGGTCTTCATTGCCGATTCAAGACTGGCCAGTGTGCCGTGAACGCCATCGTTAAAGGGCACATAGATTTCGGTAGAGGCGGCCCATGCCACCACAATGCGGTCGCACTGGTTCTTTGTCTTGAAGTTCCTGATGTCTTCGCGCAGCATCTCTACCATCTCCCAGCGCGTGGGAATCTGTCCGACGCTGTCCTGCTTGATGTTTTCCCCACTGAGTCGCTTGGCATAGTTCTTGTCGAAAGCCGCTTTCATTGGGACAATCTGTTCCAGTTCGTCCCGGACAGGCTCGATGTCTTGTGGCTTTAGCACTTCGGCATACATGGCTGCCTGATAGGCGTTTTGGGGATAGACATCCCATGTGCCAAACACAATGTCGCTGAGCTGGGCCAGAGGAACAATCTCGGCGTATCTCAGGTATTTCTTTTCAGGGCCTTTGCCGACACGGATTTTGTCTAATTGAGTCATTGACCCAATAGGTTTGGCTAATCCCTTGCGTGCCATCAGGACTCCCGTCATAAACGTAGTGGTCACGGCTCCACAGCCCACAACCATGATGCCCAATCGGCCGCTGGCGGGCTTGATGTGTGTTTCCTTCATTTGTTCATTCAATTAGAAAGTTCACAAAATTACGAAAAACTTTCGAGGAGGCGAATATTTTTCGGATTTTTTTTGCCTAAAGCGGTAAGATAGGCGAAAAAAGATGACAAATCAGTGTGATTTCCCGATTTTGTTTAGTATCTTTGCATTCGAGAATACACGATAATGAAAAAGATTTCAGACAAGAATTTCGGCGGGGAACGTCCACTTTTCGCTATTCATGACACTCGGTTGGAACGCGTTACCATTACCGAGGGTGAATCGGGCATTAAGTGTTGTCGCAATATCGAGGCCGACAACTGCCGGTTTATCGGGAAATATCCTTGGTGGCACGTTGACGGTTCGGTGATTACCAATTGTTTCTTTGAGGTGGGAAGTCGCTCGGCTATTTGGTATAGCAACGATATGCTGATGAAGGATACGGTGATTGATGCACCGAAATTCTTCCGCGAGATGAACCGTTTGGAGCTTGAGAATGTGCAGCTCAATGATGCCGATGAGACTTTCTGGCGAGTTAATGGACTGAAAGTTAGAAATGTGACGCTTCATGACGGTACTTATCCGTTTATGTTTTGTGAGAATGTCTTTGTTGATGGACTGGTGAGTGATTCCAAATATGTTTTCCAATATTGCAAGAATGTTGAAATACATCATGCCAAGATAACCACTAAAGATTCTTTTTGGGAGTGCGAGAACGTGACGGTTTACGATAGCGAGCTGGACGGTGAATATGTGGGGTGGCATAGCAAGAACCTGCGTTTCGTCAGGTGCCATATCACGGGTGAGCAACCCTTCTGCTATGTGGAAGGCCTTGTGCTGGAAGATTGCACTTTTGGGGAGGATTGCGACCGTATGTTTGAGGACTCAGATGTACAGGCCGACATCATTGGATCAGTGACTAATATCAAGAATCCGCGCACTGGTCGAATTGTCTGCGACAGTGTCGGCTCGTTTACTATCGACGAGAATGTACGCCAGCCTGCCAATTGCCAGATTATTGAAAGGAATAAAATGAATCTATAGTGTCATGATGATGAAATACAATTTCGACGAAATCATTCCCCGGCGTCATACGAACTCGGTGAAATGGGATGAGGCTACAGAGGAAGATGTCATTCCTCTCTGGGTTGCCGACATGGATTTCCGTGTGCTTCCGCAAATCACGGAAGCATTGCACCGTCGTGTAGATCATGGTGTCTTTGGTTACACTCATGTTCCTAAGAGTTATTATGATTCGGTCATTCGTTGGTTTCGTGAACGTCATGGATTGAAAGGGGTAGAGCCCGAGGACATTATCTATACCACGGGTGTGGTCCCTGCTATCTCGGCCATTATCCGCGGTCTTACGCTTCCTGGTGATAAGGTTCTTGTGCAGACTCCCGTGTATAATTGTTTCTTCTCAAGCATACGGAATCAGGGGTGCATCGTAGAGGTGAATCATTTGCTGTATAACGATGACACTTATTCCATCGACTGGAATGACTTCGAACAAAAGTGTAGTGACGACCGGGTGCGTGTCTTCCTCCTCTGTAATCCCCACAATCCTGCCGGTAGGGTATGGACGAAGGAGGAACTGCAGCGTATGGGCGAAATCTGTCTGAAGCACAATGTGTTCGTCATTGCCGACGAGATACATTGCGAAATAGTGATGCCGGGATATTGCTACACGCCTTTTGCTTCCCTGTCTCCTGATTTCATGCGCAATAGTGCAACGTGTGTTGCTCCCACCAAGGCCTTTAACATCGCCGGGCTACAGATAGCAAACATCATCGCTAAAGATCCACAGAGGCGGGAACGAATAGACAGGGTCATCAACCTGCATGAGGTTTGCGACGTTAATCCTTTTGGTGTCATTGCTTCTGAAGCCGCTTATACTGACGAGGGGGCTGAATGGCTTCGGCAACTTAACGAGTATATTGCAGCCAACTATATTTTCCTTCGCCAGTTTTTGGCTGAAAGGATGCCACAGCTCCGCGTTGTCAAGCTGGAGGGAACTTATTTGGCATGGGCGGACTGCTCCAAAGTAGGACTTTCATCGTCAGAATTGGCAGCCCGCCTTTTGCACCATCATGGTGTTTGGCTTAACGACGGAGAGATTTATGGTGAGACAAAGCGTCCTTTCTTGCGCATAAACTTGGCTTGTCCGCGTGCCACATTGGCTGAAGGTCTCAGACGCATGGCTGAAGGTATTGACGCCCTCTGATTTTTAATCGAATCACATTATTATAGTGCTTGTCGTGGTCTTTAAAATCATGATTTATCTTCGCGTATATGTATATATAATAATGTGTATATGCTAATCCTACTTGATTTAAATCAAAGTCATCATGTTTTTTTCATCTTTTTCTAAAATTTTCCCTGAAAAGTTTTGCGGTTTAGAAAATTAGTTTTACCTTTGCATCCGCTTTCGCCCTAAAACTGAGTTTTTTGTGGCTGGAGGCATTAGTTCTTTGAACGCACTTACATAGACAGAGAAAGTAGTACAAGAAGCGAGCCGTGGCAATTGTTTGCCATGACTTGGGTAAACGAACCGTTTAATTCTGACTTCTTTAGGTTTTGGACAGCGTCCTGGTACAGACAGACTAATGATTCGTTTTTACAATTCCCCGGGCAGCGGGAGGCGAGCAAGCTCGCTTGTTATCCCGAGTCGCGAGAGGGAATCGTGAAAATTGGATTGAAGATACAATTTTTACAATGGAGAGTTTGGTCCTGGCTCAGGATGAACGCTAGCTACAGGCTTAACACATGCAAGTCGAGGGGCAGCATGTCGGTTGCTTGCAACCGATGATGGCGACCGGCGCACGGGTGAGTAACGCGTATCCAACC
>JAFRPY010000046.1 GCA_017428925.1 Prevotella sp.
TATTATGTAAAGTCGTTATGTAAAGTCTTACGCGCATCTTTTTGATTCACAATAACATTTTTTATTATTTGTTGCAGAACTTGACATAATGTGGAACTTGACATAATCGATTTTATGTAAACATTTACATAAGATGGCATTCATTAGCAACTCACGAGTAGCCCAATCCGGATAGTCCACAGTATAGTATTCGCGCAATGCGCTGACTGGGATAGGTCTTCGATTAGCTATCGTGGTCGTAATAAACGTTTCAAGTTCTGGAAGTATTGTACAGAGATTCTCCTTGAACTCATGCTCTGTCATAATATCACCAGCACGATCCTTACCTGCAAAACGCACATATTGAACATAGGCTCCAGGAATAAACCTTCGGAGATTCTTTGCAAAAAACAACATACCTGCGTTAGTTGGACAATCATAGCGAGTATCAAAGAATCCAAACGAACTCAACTGAAGTTTCACATCTCTGTTATCCTCTTTTATCTCCTCGTCAGTCATCGCCTTGGGCAGATAATAATGATTGAACTTCTGCATGTCCAAATCATCGATAGTAGCATTAAGACAAGGAGCAGAGTCGAACGAGATAACATTAGCACGACGTTTCTCCATCAGGATATGTTCATCCTCCTCATTGGCAACTCCTTTGCGAGGGCCTACTCTAATCCAGATACGTCCTTTGTACCTGACAGGCGGAAATATCGATGGCTCAACTTTTACCATAACGATATCGCCTTCTTCCATTGCTACTTTTTCAACAGTCATGGATGGCTGAGGTTGGATATTACCATCAGTTCGGATGGCTGCCACATTCTTTAGTAGTTCATCCGTAACGTTAGCACCCTTCACTTCGCCATCATCCTCTACTCCCAGAAATAGATATCCAGGCACTCGATGATCAGGCAGGTCATTAGCAAATGCGCAAATGGCCTGTCCAAATTTATCTGTATTAGTGGTCGAGACAGTTCGCTCCACTCTGTCGCTTTCAATGTCGTTGAGCAATGCTCTTATTTCATCTTTTGTCATATCTGTCTGCAAATATAATCATTTTATTTTAATCACCAAACATTCTTCTCGCGTTAATTATCCGTAAATAATTGGGGATGCAGCGGATTTGTGGGGCAAATTGATTAATTTTGCACAATTATTGACGAAAAAGTTATTCGAATATGCTGAAAATAAAAGTTGTGAACCGTGGACATCAGCAACTTCCGGCTTATGCCACACCGCAAAGTGCAGGTATGGACCTGCGCGCCAATCTTGACGAACCGCTGACGCTCCATCCGTTTGAACGCAAACTGGTGAAAACTGGCCTTTTCATCGCTCTTCCTGAAGGGTATGAGGCCCAGGTTCGTCCACGCAGCGGATTGGCACTCAAGCACGGCATCACGGTGTTGAACACACCGGGCACCATCGATGCCGACTATCGCGGCGAGGTGGGTGTGCTGTTGATCAATCTTTCACAGGAAGATTTTGTCATCGAGGACGGAGAGCGTATTGCCCAGATGGTCATTGCCCGACATGAACAGGGCGAATTTGTGGTGGTTGAGGAACTTGACGAGACAGTGCGCGGTGCCGGTGGCTATGGTCATACGGGCGTGAAATGATAAAAAATTGAACGAAATGAAAAAAGGCGGATTCAGATTTTGGAGCGTTACATTCGTTGTACTTCTCATGGCTGCAATGGTTTCGTGCGGTTCACACGTTGCCTCCACGAAGAAGTCAAACGCCAATAGCCGGAAACAAATTGCTCCGGTTGCCCGTCGGGTGCTTTCCCAGAACGACGAGCAGCGCTTCAAATATTTTTATCTGGAAGCCATCAACCAGCAGACGAAGGGGAACTATGCCGCTGCCTTCGATTTGCTGAATCACTGTCTGGAAATCAATCCCACTGCTGCCGAGGTCTATTTCATGCGTTCGGCCTATTATTCGTTGTTGAACAATGATTCGCTGATACTTGCCAACATTGAGAAAGCCGCCGAACTGAATCCGCAGAACAGCGTGTTCGTGGAACGTTTGGCCGGTGTCTATATCGGGGCAGGCAGATACGACGAGGCCATCGAGGCCTACGAGAAAATCTATGCCAACAATCACGACCGCGACGATGTGCTCAACGTGCTCATCCGACTTTACGGGCAACAAAAAGACTACGACAATGTGCTTCAGACCATTGACAGGCTGGAGAACCTGGAAGGAAGCAGCGAGGAAATCACGCTGGCCCGTATGCGCGTCTATTCGATGAAAGGCGACAAACAGGCTGAGCTTGCCGAACTGAAAAATCTCTCGAAGAAGCATCCCAACGACATGAACTATCACGTGATGATGGGCAATTGGCTGTTGCAGAATGAACTTCCTGCCGACGCACTGAAGGAATATGAGCTTGTGCTGGCCCAGGAACCCGACAACCTGATGGCACAGATGTCGATGCTCGATTATTACAACGTGATGGGCCAGGATTCACTGGCCGCCGAACTTCAGGAAAAACTCGTCGTCAGTCCGACTACGCCACTAAACAGCAAGATAACCCTGATGCGCACGGTGGTGAACAACAACGAGCAGCAGGGCGGCGACTCCACCGAGGTGCTCAACATTTTCCGCCATATCCTTGCACAGCCGCAGAAAACTTCCGACATGTGGGAATTGCAGGCTGCCTATATGTCACTGAAGAAGATGCCCAAGGACAGCATCAACAATTCGCTCAGAGGGGCCCTGCAAGTGTCACCTGACAATGCCGGGGTGCGCCTGCAGCTGATACAGTCGATGTGGACGGACAAACTGTACGACGAGGTAATCGGCCTGTGCAAGTCCGCCCTCGAGTATAACCCCGACGAGATGGCCTTCTACTATTTTCTCGGACTTGCCTATTTCCAGAAAGACGAAAAAGACAAGGCGCTGCACACTTTCCAACTCGGCGTGAGTCAGATCAATAGCGAGAGCAACAAAGACATCGTCAGCGATTTCTATGCGATCATGGGCGACATCCTGCACGAGAAGAACCGCGAGCAAGAAGCCTTTGCCGCCTACGACAGTTGTCTGCAATGGAAAGACGACAATCTGGGGGCGCTGAACAATTACGCCTATTATCTCAGTGAGAAGGGTACCGACTTGCAGAAGGCGGAAAAGATGAGCTATCGCACCATCAAGGCAGAACCCAAGAACAGCACGTTCCTCGACACCTACGCATGGATTCTGTTCATGCAGGGCCGCTACGAGGAGGCCAACATCTATATCGAGCAGGCCGTCGAGAACGATTCCACGCCAAGCGACGTGATTCTGGAGCATGCAGGCGATATCTCGGCCAAACTGGGCGATATGAAGAAAGCTGTAGACTGGTGGGAGAAAGCCCGCGAGGCTGGTGGCAATTCGAAAGTGTTGATACGAAAGATAAAAATAAGAAAATACATCAAGCAATGAAGAAAATATTGTTAGCAGCAGTGGTTGTTCTTGTTGTGGCATCATGCGGCACCAAGAAAACTGCCGTCACGGGGCCTGCAGGTCCGGTCACGGAAACTGTGGAAACCAATACTGAGCAGCAACGCATCAATTATCTCCGCAAGGTATATGATAACGCCGTATATACGAAAAATATCGTCAGCAGCATCGACTTTACCATCAACACAGGCTCGAAAAACATTTCTGTGGGCGGTTCGATTCACATGAGGAAAGACGACGTGATGCGCATTCAGCTCACGGCCCTCGGACTGATGGAGGTGGGCCGGCTTGAGTTCACCAAGGACTATGTGATGATAGTCGACCGCATTCACAAGGAGTATATCAAGGCCGACTATAACAAAGTGGACTTCATGAAGCGCAACGGGCTGAATTTCTATACACTTCAGGCCTTGTTCTGGAACATGCTTTTTGTGCCAGGAGAGGCAAATATGACCGACCGCCTGCTCGAGAAGTTTACTGTAGACTTGGCTACAAAGGGGACAATGGTACCCTTGAGCCTGAAAAACGGAAACATGGATTATGTATGGCAGACGGAATCCAAGACAGGACTCATCCGTCAGACCGACGTCACCTATAGCGACAAGGCCAACGGCACGACCAAGCTGACCTGTAAATACGATAATTTCAAGTCGCTTGGCACCAAGCAATACCCTCATCTGCTGACACTTAACGGCCAGTCGGTGATTTCGAAGCAACCTCGGAATGTCACGATTACCATCAAGATGGACGGTGCGAAAATGAGCAGCGACTGGGAAACGCGTACGACACTTTCGTCGAAATACAAGGAGGTGAGTGCCGATGAGGTGTTGGAAAAAATCATGAACATGTAAATGAACAGAATATTCACCATACTAATAGCGCTGCTGCTGATGGTGCCTGCTGGTGCTCAGCAGCAAAGAAAAACGACTACCCGAAAGGCTCCCACAACGCAGAAATCGGCGAAAACGGCTTCTCAGGGCAAGAAGCAGGCCGCAACTACCACCCAGAAGAAGACGGCTGCGACTTCTGCCAAGAGTACCCAGAAAGGCAAGGGCAAGAAGGGTTCCAAGCAGTCGGCAAAGACCAAGAACACCCCTGTATACACTAATTCCGAAATCCGCGGCTTGCAGAATCAGCGCGCACAGATTAAGAAGAAAATCCAGGAACAGGAGCGTCTGCTCAAGGCCAACAAGGCAGATGTGAAACAGCGGCTCAGCAACCTGCTGGTCATCAACAGTGAAATTGATGAACGGAAGAAGAGCATTGAGGGCATTCAGCGCGAAATCACCCACATCGAAGGCAATATCGACTTGCTGAAGGCTCAGCTCTCCTCGCTGGAGCAACAGCTGAACGAGCGCAAGGAAAAATACGTGAAAAGTCTTCGCTATATGGCCCGACACAGAAATGTGCAGGACCAGCTGATGTTTGTGTTCTCAGCCAAGAACCTCGGACAGATGTACCGTCGTATGCGTTTTGTGCGCGAATATGCCGCTTTCCAGCGGGCTCAGGGCGAGTTGGTGAAGGCCAAGCAGGATCAGATAACGGCCAAGCAGAAGGAACTGCAAAAAGAGAGAGGAAACAAGAACACCTTGTTGCGGAAAGACCAGCAGGAGCATGACAAACTGCAGACAAAACAGGCAGAGCAGCAGGAGGTGGTCACTTCGCTGCAGAAGCAACAGAAGACCATCCAGGGCATCATCGACGACCAGCGTAAGAAAGACCAAGAACTCAATGCCACTATCGACCGGCTGATTGCCGAGGAAGTGGAGAAGGCTCGTGCCCGTGCTGCCGAGGAAGCCCGCAAGAAAGCTGCCGCCGAGGCCGCCGCAAAGAAGAAAAGAGCAGAGGAACTGGCCCGCAAAAAAGCTGCCGCCGAGGCTGCTGCCCGCGAGAACCAACGGCGTATTGCAGAGGCTCGTGAACGTGAGGCTCGTGCCAAGCGTGCCGCCCGTGAAGCTGCCCGCCGGGATGCTGCTGAACGTGAACGTGCCGAGCGTGAGGCTCGTCAGGCACAGGCTGAGCGCGAGGCCGCCGAGCGCAAGGCCGAAGTGGAGAAACGTCGCCATGAACGTGAAGTTGCCGAGGTGAAAAAAGAAGAATCGGAGGCAACGCTCTACAGCAGTGTCGACCGCAAGCTGAGCAATAATTTCGTGAACAACAAGGGGCGCCTGCCCATACCCATAACAGGCAAGTATCGCATTGTGAGCCATTACGGGCAGTATAATGTGGAAGGACTGAAGAATGTTCGTCTCGACAATAAAGGCATCAAC
Organism: Prevotella sp.; assembly: GCA_017428925.1. GTDB lineage: Bacteria > Bacteroidota > Bacteroidia > Bacteroidales > Bacteroidaceae > Prevotella. The sequence goes on from JAFRPY010000046.1 coordinate 5,700, forward strand.
ATTCTTGGTTCGCCTGGTGCCCAGGCACGTGCTATCTTCGATGGTGAAGTGACCGCCGTGGCCAACGTGGCAGGCACCAACATGGTGCTGGTACGCCATGGCAGTTACATTTCGGTCTATTGTAATCTGAGCAGTGTGCTGGTACACCGGGGACAGCGGGTAAGTACCCGTCAGGTGCTGGGCACGGTAGGAGCCGAAAATATCCTTCAGTTCCAGCTTCGCCGGGAAACGTCGAAGCTCAATCCTGAAGTCTGGTTAGGGCGTTAATTTTTTAGCGGAGAGAAGCCCCGTCGAACAGTTTGATGTAGGTGTCTATCGCCTGGTCGATTTCCGATATGCGGATAAATTCATCGGCACTGTGAGAACGGGATGATTCGCCAGGGCCTAACTTAAACGAGGGGAATGACATCAGCGCCTGGTCGCTAAGTGTGGGCGAACCGTAGGGCACCATTCCCATCTCTTTGCATCGTTTCACCAAGGGGTGATTAGGGTCGATATGCGACGAATGCAGGCGGAATGAGCGTGCCGTAACTTCACTCTTCAGGTGCTTCTTGATGAATTCATACACAAATTCGTTCTGGTAGAATTCGTTTGTTCGCACGTCTACCACCATTTCGCATTTGTCGGGCACGACATTGTGCTGGGTGCCGGATTTGATGACCGTCACGTTCATCACCGTCGGACCTAAGAACTCACTGTCTTTCTTGAACTTGTGGCTGCGTAGCCAGCAAAGGTCATCGATGGCTTCGTAGATGGCGTTGACACCCTCGCCGCGGGCAGCATGACCAGAGACGCCATGCGTCACCACATCGAGCACCATCAACCCTTTTTCGGCGATGGCCGGCTGCATTCCCGTAGGTTCTCCAACCACTGCCACGTCGATGGGTGGCAGCATCGGCAAGGCCCTTGATATACCGTCCTTTCCTGACACTTCCTCTTCGGCTGAAGCAAGATATACAACGTTGAACGACTGCTCGTGAGTTGTCAGCCAGGCATATACCTGCAGTAGTGAGACCAGTCCGCCACCACAGTCGTTGCTGCCCAATCCGTAGATGATGTCGTCTTCCTGCATGGGGTAATACGGATTCCGTGTCCAAGTGGCCACGGGCTTTACCGTGTCGATATGGGCGTTGAGCAGCAGGGTGGGGCGGTTCTCATCGAAATGGGGATCGACCGTCCACACATTGTTGGCCTCCCTTTGTGGCTGGAAGCCCAGTTCGCGTATGGCCTGTTCCATCACGTTGGCAGCCTGTTCCTCATTACGGCTAACCGATGGCGTGGCAATGAGGTGCTTCAGCAATTCCACGGCGCTGTTTGTCAGTTGTTCGTACTTCATATACAATTGAAGATTAAGTGTTTTGCAAAAATAATCAGAATCTGCCGAATTATTTCATTCTCCCACCAAACTTCGCTCCATTAATATGATTTTTTAACTTTTATGACTGCCGTTGGTCACCTCAACTTTGCCATAAAAAGGCCTGAAATGGTTTTTTTTGCCAATTTTTTTGTTTTTTTTGAAATTTATTTGTACTTTTGCGTTTTATTAAGTAATAAATGCGTGTATGCAAACAAGATGTCATTTTTCGGTGCTTATTCATAAGCAGGCTGAGAAGTACGGTGACCGTACGGCTCTAATCTATCGTGACTTCGGCAGTCTGAAGTGGAAGGAATGCTCGTGGAATGAGTTCTCGAAACAGGTTCGCGAGGTCAGTAATGCCATGCTCAACCTGGGCGTCAAGGTGCAAGAGAACGTCGGTGTTTGTTCGCAGAACACGGTGCAGTATCTCTTCACCGATTTCGGTGCCTTTGGCATCCGTGCAGTGACTGTTCCTTTCTATGCGACGAGTTCGGAGCAGCAGATTCAGTATATGATTGCCGATGCTCAGATCAGGTTCCTTTTCGTGGGCGAGCAGGAACAGTATGAGAAGGCCTATAGGGTGTTGCCACTTTGCCAGACGCTTGAGAAAATCATCATTTTCGACCGTTCGGTGCGAAAGGCTCCCCATGATACGAGCAGTATCTATTTTGACGAGTTCCTGAAGCTGGGTGAGGGCTGTCCGCGACAGAGTGAAGTTGAGTCGCTTTATGCCCAGGCCAATGATGAAGACATCGCAAACATTCTCTATACAAGCGGAACGACAGGCGATTCTAAAGGTGTTGTCCTGACTCACGGCCAGTATAATGCAGCAATGATTGCCAACGACGAGAATCTTCCCGTAGGTAAGGATGACCGCATTATGTGTTTCCTGCCGCTGACGCATATTTTTGAGCGTGGATGGTGCTTCCTCTGTCTTACTGAGGGCGCAAAGATTATTGTGAACACTTATCCGAAGGAGGTGCAGCAGTCGCTCTGTGAGACGCATCCCACATGTATGAGCAGCGTGCCCCGTTTCTGGGAGAAAGTCTATATTGGCGTAAAAGAAAAGATTGAGAATTCCGGTGTCGTTCAGCGCAAGATGTTCAAGCATGCTTTGGCCGTCGGTCATAAGCACAACGTTGAATACCTGAGCCGGGGCAAGCGTCCGCCATTGGCCTTGCAGATGGAATATAAGATGATTGACAAGACGGTGTTCTCGTTGCTGCGCAAGCAGTTAGGACTGGAGAATCCTAATTTCTTCCCGACGGCCGGCTCTTACGTGTCGCCCGATGTGGAGGAGTTTATACTCAGTGTCGGCATCTTCATGATGGTGGGCTATGGACTGACAGAGAGTCTGGCCACGGTGAGCAATGTGCACAAGGACAAACCGTTTACTATCGGTTCGGTGGGGCGTCCCATTTCTGGTCTCGACATCAAGATTGGCGAGAACGATGAGATTCTGCTCAAAGGTCCGACCATTACTCGCGGATACTACAATCGGGAGGCCCTCAATAAAGAGAGCTTTACGGAGGACGGCTATTTCCGTACGGGTGATGCCGGATATCTGCAGAACGGCGAGTTGTTCCTGAAGGAACGCATCAAGGAACTCTTCAAGACTTCCAACGGCAAGTACATTGCACCACAGATGATTGAGTCGAAACTGTTGGTTGACCTGTTCATCGAGCAGTTGGCCGTCATCGCCGACCAGCGTAAGTTCGTCAGTGCACTTATCGTGCCGAACTTTGCTGCCCTCGAAGAATATGCGAAGGATAATGACATCGATTTCAAGACCAATGAAGACCTCTGCCACGACAAGCGCATTATCCAGATGATGGAAGAGCGCATCAACACGCTCCAGCAGCAGTTGGCCAACTATGAGAAAGTGAAGAAATTCACCCTGCTGCCCAAGCCTTTCACGATGGAATCGGGCGAATTGACCAATACGCTGAAGATTAAGCGCCGCGTGCTGAACAAGAACTATGCCAAGGAAATCGAGGCCATGTATGATGAATCAATTAGCAAAATGTAATGATAACACAAGATCAATTGAAAGATGTGATGCAACGCGCAGATGACCTGCATCGCTATCTCGACATCGACCGCAAACAGATAGAATTTGAGGAAGAAGACCTTAGGACACAGGCACCTGATTTCTGGGAAGATCCCAAGCGGGCACAGGTCCAGATGAAGAAGGTGAAGGATATCAAACGATGGATCGATGGCTATCAGCAGGTGCGGACACTTGCTGACGAACTGCAGTTGGCTTTCGATTTCTATCACGAGGACATGGTGACGGAAGAAGAGGTTGACGAAGACTATAGCAAGGCCATCAAGGCCATCGAGGACCTGGAACTGAAGAACATGCTGCGGCAAAAGGAAGACCCGATGGACGCCGTGCTGAAAATCAACTCGGGTGCTGGTGGCACCGAGGCTCAAGACTGGGCAGGCATGCTGATGCGTATGTATATCCGCTGGTGTGAGGCTCATGGCTACAAAGTGACTATCGCCGACTTGCAGGATGGTGACGAGGCTGGCATCAAGAGTGTGACGATGGAAATCGAGCATGGCGAATATGCTTACGGCTTCTTGAAGAGCGAGAATGGTGTACACCGTCTGGTTCGCGTCTCGCCGTTCAATGCCCAGGGCAAGCGTATGACTTCGTTCGCATCGGTGTTTGTGAGCCCCCTTGTCGACGATACCATCGAAGTTTACGTGGATCCGGCCAAACTTTCATGGGATACGTTCCGCAGCAGTGGTGCCGGAGGTCAGAATGTGAACAAGGTGGAGTCGGGCGTGCGCCTTCGCTATTGGTATACAGATCCCGATACAGGCGAGGAAGAGGAAATTCTCATCGAGAATACAGAAACCCGCGACCAGCCGAAAAACAAGGAAAAGGCGATGTTGCTTCTGAAGTCTCAGCTCTACGACCGCGCCATGAAAAAACGTCTTGAGGCTCAGGCCAAGATTGAGGCAGGCAAGAAAAAAATCGAGTGGGGCTCGCAGATTCGTTCGTATGTGTTCGATGATAGGAGGGTGAAAGACCACCGCACCAACTACCAGACCTCTGACGTAGATGGGGTAATGGACGGTAAAATCGACGATTTCATCAAAGCCTATCTCATGGAGTTCCCCGTTGCCGACGAGAATTAAGCATTTGTCAAAACCAAAATAAAGTGTAATATTATGAGTCAGAAAAGAAAAGTACAGCGTGCGCGTCATGCCGCACAGGAAGAGCAAAAAGGCAAGAGCATTGTAAAGTGGATTTTCGGAGCTCTCATCGTTCTTGCCATTATCTATGCCATCTGGGCAACCATTATGATTTCCTAAAGCATGAGCGGACTGGAAATTGAGCGGAAATTTCTGGTACGAGGAGAAGGTTATCGCCAGAAGGCGACCTCGAAAAGCCGTATCAGGCAGGGTTATATCATGAGCAAGAACGGACGCACCGTAAGGGTTCGCGTCCGCGATGCTCATGGCTACCTCACCATCAAGGGCCCGTCTGTAAACGGCGGATTATCACGCTATGAGTTTGAGAAGGAAATCACACTCGACGAGGCTGAACACCTGATGGAGATGTGCGAGCCTGGAGTCATTGACAAAACCCGCTACTTGGTGCCCAGTCCTGACGGTCAGCATACGTTTGAAGTAGATGAATTTTATGGTGACAATGCCGGGCTGGTGATGGCTGAGGTAGAACTCAAAAACGAGGAAGAATCGTTCAAAAAGTCCGATTTCATCGGTGATGAGGTGACTGGCGACCGTCGTTTCTATAATTCCCATTTGCGCCAGATGCCTTACATTGTATGGCGCGGAACGATTCCCCGCGAATTCCGGCATCTGGAACTTGAATGAAGAACCGATAAAGACATCTGTACGGAGTAATAAAACTAAATTTTAATCAAAACGATGCGTGAAAGAGGAAACTTCGGAACCAAGTTAGGTGTCATTTTGGCTACTGCTGGAGGAGCCGTCGGACTGGGAAATGTCTGGCGATTTCCCTACGTGACGGGCCAGAATGGCGGTGCTGCATTTATCCTTATCTATATCGTCTGTGTGCTGTTGATGGGAATTCCCGTCATGCTATGCGAGATGGTGATAGGCCGTCATGCTCAGGCCAACACTGCCCGTGCCTATTCCATCATAGGAAATGGTTCTGCCTGGAAACTGGTGGGTTATCTGGGTGTGCTCACCTCAGCGCTCATTCTGGGATATTACAGTGTAGTGAGCGGTTGGACTTTGCAGTATGTTTTCTCTTCAGCAATGGGCAATATTCATGGCACTCCCGAATTCTTCAAGGATTATTTCACCGAATTTTCCAACCACCCGATAAAACCAATCATGTGGGCGGCCCTGCTCGTTGGCATCACTCATTTCGTGATTGTCCATGGTGTACAGGACGGTATCGAGAAGGCTTCGAAGATTATGATGCCCGTGCTGTTTCTGCTTCTTCTTATCCTGATGGTTTGCTCGCTGACGTTGCCCAATGCCTGGAAAGGTGTGGAATTTCTGCTGAAGCCTGATTTCTCGAAGGTTACGAGCAAGACATTTCTTGAAGCCCTCGGCCAGTCGTTCTTCTCGCTCAGCATTGCCATGGGGTGTCTGTGCACCTATGCCAGTTATTTCAAGCGCGAAACCCGTCTGTTGTCGTCGGCAGTCCAGATTGCCACTATAGACTCTTTGGTGGCCATTCTCGCAGGGTTGATTATTTTCCCTGCTGCGCTTTCCGTCGGCGTTCAGCCCGACAGCGGTCCTTCGCTTATTTTTATCACGCTGCCCAATGTCTTTGAGCAGGCTTTCGGTACGATGCCCATTGTGGAATATGTCGTGAGCATTATGTTCTACCTGCTGCTTACGATAGCAGCACTGACTTCCAACATCTCTATCCACGAGGTGAGCACTTCGTTCCTCAGCGAGGAATTGCGCATTGGCCGCCGTCAGGCAGCACGGATGGTCACGTTCTATGCCATTGTCTCGGGTGGAATTTGTTCGCTTTCATTGGGTATGTGGGACTGGTGCTCCGTTTTCGGGATGCCCCTGTTTGAGTTCCTCGACTGGTTCACGGCAAATTGCTGTCTGCCTCTCGGAGCTTTTCTTACCTGTATTTTCATCGGCTGGTATGTTGACCACAAGGTGGTTCACGACGAAATCACCAACTGGGGAACATCCGATCTTCGGTTTGTCCATGTGTTTGTTTTGTTGGTGAAATACATCTGTCCGCTGTTCATCATCGGAGTCTTCCTCCATCAGATAGGATGGATTTGATAGGGATTTTTTATTTGGTATGGAGAATAGGGGAAAATTCGCATCTAAGATAGGCATTGTGCTGGCTACGGCAGGTTCGGCTGTGGGTTTGGGCAATATCTGGAGGTTTCCATACGAGACCGGAGAAAATGGCGGTGCGGCATTTCTTATCATTTATATTGTTTTCCTCTTCCTAATCGGTCTTCCAGCGATGCTCTGCGAGTTCATCGTAGGACGTAATGCCCAGAAAAATGCCACACAGGCATACGGCGGTTGGCCGTGGCGGTTTGTCGGATTCATGGGCGTATTCACCGGTTTCATCATCATGGGATTTTATTCCGTCGTTGCCGGGTGGACACTTCAGTATGTCTTTGCCTCTGTAGCCGGTCATCTGATGGGTGATCCGCAGTATATCCAGCTTTATTTCGACTCCTTTACCAACAATCCCGTCAAACCCGTGATGTGGACGGTGATATTCCTGCTCATCACCCATTACGTGATTGTCCATGGCGTGCAAAGCGGAATTGAGAAGGCTTCAAAATTGATGATGCCTATACTCTTTGTGCTTTTGCTGCTGCTCGTGGTATGCTCACTCATGCTGCCTGGCAGTTGGAAAGGCGTGGAGTTCCTTTTCTATCCCGATTTCTCCAAGGTTACGCCGTCTACTTTCTTTGACGCTTTGGGACAGACATTCTTCACGCTGTCCACGGGAATGGCTTGCCTAGCCACCTATGCCAGCTATTTCGGGCGTGATGTCAATCTTGCCCGGTCGGGTATTCAGATTGCAGCCATCGATACGTTGGTGGCCTTGCTTTCCGGACTGATCATCTTTCCAGCGGCGTTCTCGGTGGGTGTAGAGCCCGATGCCGGACCCTCACTTATTTTCATCACGCTGCCCAATGTGTTCCAGCAGGCATTCATGTTCATGCCTTTCCTGGGATATATCATCAGCATCATCTTCTATGTGCTCTTGGTGCTTGCAGCACTTACCAGTATAATTTCCATGCACGAGACGCCGACAGCTTTCGTCAGCGAGGAATTCAGGCTTGGCCGTAAGACAGGTGCCCGCATTGTTACCTTTTTGGCCATGATTACTGGCGCACTCTGTTCCCTGTCGTTGGGACCAGTACCCCAGTTGCAGATATTCGGTCAATCGTTGTTCGGTTTCTTCGATTTTCTTTCTGCTAATGTCCTGCTTACGCTTGGCGGTTTCCTCACGTCGGTCTATGTGGGATGGGTAATGCCTCATCAGACGGTACGCGACCAAATGACCAACTGGGGCACGCTCTCACCGCGCTTCTTCCCGTTGTTCGTCTTTGTCGTGAAATACGTCTGTCCTATTGGAATGCTCTGCATTTTCCTCCATCAGTTCGGATGGGTGTAGATGAAAATAAATACCTGAACCATGAATCTTAGGGATTTCTTTTATTTGCAGAAATCAGACCGCATAAGCATTCTTTTTCTGGTGTTTGTCATCCTGTTTGTCGGGGCTGCCATTTGGTTTCTCGGTGAACACGAGACTTCCACTCCGCTCACCGCAGAAGACTCGCTGGCCATGGCGAATATTCGCGACACGGTATACCGACGTTCATACGGTGGTTATGCTTCCCGTTCCCACCAATACTACAATGTTCCGGAGCGAAAGATAGAGCGATTCGCCTTCGATCCGAATACTGCCGACAGCACGCAGCTACTTCGTTTAGGACTCAGTCCCTACATTGTTCGCAACATCTATCGTTATCGGGCAGCAGGCGGAATTTATCGCCGTCCTGAGGATTTCGCCAGGATGTACGGAATTACGCGCAAGCAGTTCGATGAGTTGAGGCCTTATATCCATATCAGTGCCGATTATCAAGAGGCCCGTTCTTTTTACAAAACCAACCATACCGAAGTCAGTCCGCGCGACACGATAACTTACCCCGTCAAATTGGTTCCGGGCGAGACCGTTCAGCTGAACACTGCTGACACTTCTGCGCTGAAGCATGTGCCAGGAATCGGTTCAGGTTTTGCGCGACGCATTGTGCGTTATCGTCAGCAGTTGGGCGGTTTCGTCAGTATCGACCAGCTGCGCGAGATTAACAATTTCCCAGAGTCTGCCCTTGCTTATTTCCAGTTAGGAAAAGTCCAGGTCAGCCGACTGAACGTCAATCAATCTACGCTGAATCAGCTGAAAGCCCATCCCTATCTGAATTTCTATCAGGCAAAAGCCATCACCGACTACCGCCGTTTGCACGGTCCGTTGCAAAACATTCAGCAACTGCGACTGTTGGAAGAATTCACGCCAGAAGACCTCTCGCGCCTTGCTCCATATCTTGCGTATTAATACGCCGGCAGCACAAAAAATTGAAAAAAATACCCCTTTTATTTTGATTTCTGTCTAAATCTCATTACCTTTGCAGTCAGTTTTCAGAACTGACTGCGATATTTGGCTGCATTCGGCCATTTGAAAGTGAACTTTCATGGCGCTCATTTGCACAAATATTGCACGATCTTAAAAAGATCGGGATGTAGCGCAGTTGGTAGCGCACTACGTTCGGGACGTAGGGGTCGGGCGTTCGAGTCGCCTCATCCCGACAACACGGGAACCGTTTGTCGCTGGAGTTGAAACGGTAAAAGTTGATGCTGAGCTGATAATAGTTCCCTGCTGTAAGTTGAAAAAAAAAGTGGCCGATTACTCGACCGCTTTTTTGTTTTTTTCAGGAAGTCTTTCTAAAAGTTGCCTACAACAGTGGAGGCAGTTCGAAGAGTTTCATGTAGTTGCTGCCCTTGATGAGGATGTATCGGTCGTGTGGATTTTCTTGTTCGATGGCCTGTTTCACTTCTTCTACATTCTGGAATTTACGGAAGCTGCAGTCGGTTGCCTGGAACTCTTTTCCGACGAGCCAAACATCGATGAAATGGGCGTTTTTTAAATATTCTACCACTTTTTGGTGCTCTTCGTGACTCACTTCGCCCAACTCTCCCATGTCGCCGATAATCACCATTTTCGAGGGAACGTCCATCAGGCTGAAGTTCTGTAGAGCGGCCGTCATCGATGTTGGGTTGGCATTGTAGGCATCCACAACCAGTTTGTTCCGTTCTGTGACGGTCAATTGTGAGCGGTTGTTGCTGGGAATATAACTTTCTAAAGCATGGCTGATGGCTTTTGCGTCGACATTGAAATGCAGTCCGATGGTGATGGCTGCCAGCATGTTGTCGAGATTGTAGGCGCCTATGAGGTGAGTGGTGACGGACTGGGGCTGATTGATGCCGAAGGATTCGGCCTGCCACTCGAAGTTAAGAAACGGATCGCATTTCCTTATTGTTCCACGCACTTCGGCATTTTCCGCCTTCTGCCCGTATTTAACGAGCTCTTTCATACCGCGTTCGGCGGCCATCTGCATCAGGTGCTCATTATCAGCATTGATAAACACAGTGCCATCAGAACATTCTTCACTCTTCACTCTTAACTCTTCACTTTTAAGGTAGTCGTAGAGTTCGCCCTTTGTGCTTTTCACCCCCTCGAACGAGCCGAATCCCTGCAAGTGGGCCCGGCCTACGTTGGTGATGAGTCCGCAGGTGGGCTCAGCCGTTTCCACCAGCGTTTTGATGTCACCGGGATGTGAGGCTCCCATCTCAATGACGGCAATTTCGTGTTCGGGCCGTATGTTCAGCAGCGTTTTTGGAACCCCCACGTCGTTGTTGAAATTTCCCTGTGTGTAGAGCACGTTGTATTTCTCTGAGAGCACGCGCGATATCAGTTCCTTGGTGGTTGTCTTACCGTTTGTGCCTGTAATGCCAACGACGGGAATGTGGAACTGGCGGCGGTGTTCGCGAGCCAGGTCCTTGAAAGTCTGCAGGCAGTCGTCCACCTTGATAATTCTCTCTTCCATACCTTTACCCCCCAAAAAATCTTCCGAAATGGAAGGCGTCTCGGCCGTCGTCAGACTCCCCTCCCTTAGGGAGGGGCCGGGGGTGGGCTCCTCATCCACAATGGCGTATGCACAGCCCTTCTCCAGCGCCGAAATTGCGAACTGGTTGCCGTTGAACGAAGCGCCTTTCAGGGCAATGAAAATACTTCCGGCAGGGCAATCGCGGCTGTCGGTAGTGATGACCGGATGTTGCTGATACAACTTATAAAGTTCCTTGGTGTCCATTTTCTATGTAAAATTTGTTGTGCAAAGATACGATTAAGCGAGCACAATTGCAAATAAAACTTGTTTTAATTTGTTTTGCCAGGCGTAGGTATCTTATTTCATTTTTGTTTTAATCTAAACTGAAAATATAATTTAGACTAAAACGCAAATTAATTTAGACTAAATTGCAAAGTAATTTAGACTGGATTAAAAAGTAAATTAGACTAAATTGCAAAGTAAATTAGACTAAATTACTTTTCGGCGGATAATTGATTGAAAATCAACGGATGGGCGGAGCCGTTATATAAAGGAAATGGATTTCTTTCCAGCCAATGTCTCTGCTTTATAGCCGTCCCTTATCAAGGGGCTCAAAATGTTTTTTCGCTCATTTATATAATTTTCTCTCGCTCAAGAATACAAATTCATTTGTGTTCTTTCGCTAAATCGAAATTTTATGCTATCTTTGCAAGCGATATGGAATACACACTGAATTGCAACGGACGACTGCTGAACCTGTCGGAACCGCAGGTGATGGGTATCATCAACCTGACTCCCGACTCCTTTTTCGCCGCCAGCCGCAAACAGGCTGACGATGAGATCGTTTCGCGTTGCCATCAGATTCTTCTTGAAGGGGCCTCGATTATCGATGCCGGTGCATGTTCTACAAGGCCGGGCGGCGAGCTGGTTTCGGAGGAAGAAGAGATGAAGCGACTTCGAAATGGACTTTCCCTGATCAGGAAAGAACTGCCCAATGCCATACTGAGCATCGACACTTTCCGCCCCGATGTGGCACGGATGTGTATCGAGGAGTTCGGGGCTGACATCATCAACGATGTTGAGGGAAGCGAAGAGATGTTCCAGACGGTTGCCCGGCTTGGTACACCTTATATATACATGTCGCGCAAGGCCACGGTCCACGATGTGCTCATCGATTTTGCCCAGACGGTTCAGCGCCTGTGCGACCTTGGTCAGAAAGACATTGTCCTCGATCCGGGATTCGGTTTCGGCAAGACGTTGAATCAGAATTTCATGCTGTTGGGTGAATTGGAGAAACTTCTGGTGATGGAATTGCCGCTGCTCGTGGGTGTTTCGAGGAAACGCATGGTATGGCAGACATTGGCCATTACGCCCGACGATTCGCTCAACGGGACGACCACGCTGAACACCGTTGCCCTGCTGAAAGGAGCGTCCATCCTGCGTGTGCATGACGTCAAAGAAGCTGTTGAAGCAGTCAAACTAACCTTAAACCTGCAAACCTAAGATATGTTCGCATTTGGAATAAAGGATATCATCGACATTGTCCTCGTGGCCTTGATGCTCTACTACATCTACAGGCTCATGAAGGAATCCCGTTCACTGAATGTCTTCATCGGCATCATGGTGTTCATCGTCATGTGGCTGTTTGTGTCGCAGATTCTGGAAATGAAGCTTCTGGGCAGCATCATGGACAAATTGGTCAGTGTGGGTGTGCTTGCGCTGATTGTGCTTTTCCAGGAAGAGATTCGCAAGTTTCTTTACAACCTTGGTGCCAACCGGCGCATGAGGAGCCTGATGAAGTTTTTTTCGGTTAGCGGGCACCGCAAGGAGAAGGTCGAGAAAGAGAACATCATGCCCATCGTGATGGCCTGCATGAGCATGGGCAAGCACAAGGTGGGCGCGCTTATCGTGATTGAGCGCAATGATCCTTTGGACGACATTGTGGCTACCGGCGATGTCATCGATGCCAGCATCAACCAGCGGCTCATCGAGAATATCTTCTTCAAGAACTCGCCCCTGCACGACGGCGCCATGATTATCTCGAAGAAGCGCATACGAGCGGCGGGCTGCATACTGCCCGTAAGCCACGACGTCGACATTCCCAAGGAGCTTGGACTCCGTCACCGGGCTGCCATGGGCATCTCGCAGGAGAGTGATGCCATTGCCATCATCGTCTCCGAGGAGACAGGCCGAATCTCTGTGGCCATCACAGGGGAATTCAAACTCAGACTGTCGGCAGAGCAGTTGGAGAGCATCCTGACGCAAGAATTGTCAAGTTAAAAAAAGATAATTCAGCGAATTAACTCTTGCCTAATCCCGTAAAGTCGCACTTTTTTATTAATTTTGCGAACTAAACAATTCAAAACAATATATTCAAAAAACAGCTAACTATGGATTTATTAAGTCAAATCGTTGCGCGTGCCAAGGCAAACAAGCAGCGCATCGTGCTCCCCGAAGCTGAGGAGGAGCGCACTCTTCGTGCTGCCGACCGTGTGCTGGCAGACGACATTGCCGACCTGATTCTCATCGGTAATCCCGACAAAGTGCATGCACTTGCCAAGGAATGCGGCCTTACCAACATCGACAAGGCCACGCTTATCGACCCCGAGAATTGCGACCGCAGTGAGGAATATGCCGAGAAACTTGCCGAGCTGCGCAAGAAGAAGGGCATGACCATCGAGCAAGCCCGCGAACTGGTGAAGAACCCGCTCTATCTGGGTTGTATGATTATCAAGACCGAGGGTGCCGACGGACAGATTTCCGGAGCTCTTTCCACGACAGGCGAAACCCTTCGTCCTGCCCTGCAGATTATCAAGTGTGCCCCGGGAATCACTTGTGTGAGCGGCGGAATGTTGCTTATCACCAAGCAGCCCCAGTTCGGTGAAAACGGCGTGCTCGTGGTTGGTGACGTGGCCGTAACACCGATGCCCGATGCCGCCCAGCTCTCTCAGATTGCCGTCTGCACGGCTCAGACCGCCAAAAGCGTGGCCGGATTCGCCGATCCGCGTGTTGCCATGCTGAGTTTCTCTACGAAGGGAAGTGCTTCTCATGAAGTGGTGGACAAAGTTGTCGAGGCCACCAAATTGGCAAAGGAACTTGATCCCGCCCTGAAGATTGACGGCGAACTGCAGGCTGATGCCGCCCTTGTTCCCGCAGTGGGCAAGAAAAAGGCTCCCGGCAGTGACATTGCCGGCAACGCCAATGTCCTTGTCTTCCCCTGCCTCGAAGTTGGAAACATCGCCTATAAGTTGGTTCAGCGCTTGGGTGACGCCATCGCCATCGGCCCAATCCTTCAGGGTATTGCCCGTCCGGTGAACGACCTCTCCCGTGGTTGCTCCGTAGACGACATCTACTACATGGTAGCCATCACCGCCTGCCAGGCAATGGATGCTAAGAAGTGAAGTACGAGGTAGGAAGTAGGATTTACGAAGTTTTGCGCAAGCGCAAGGAAGAAGTATAAAGGATGATGATAAAAGTATGAGTGATTTTGGCAATATCATGCTGGATAAGTGTCTGAATTTTGCCGTTAGAGTGGTTAATCTCTGTGATTTCCTGAATAAAGAGATAAAAGAATTCAAGATAGCCGACCAGCTGTATCGTAGTGGTACAAGTATAGGGGCAAACTATAGCGAAGCCCAGTGTGCCATTAGCCGAAATGACTTTTTGGCAAAAGTCTACATCTCGCTAAAGGAGTGTAACGAATCGTTATTCTGGCTTCAGTTACTGCGTAGGACAAATAAAATAAACAAAGAACAATTTGAATCCATTTATAGTGATTGCGAAGAGCTGAAACGTATGCTTACTTCTATCACTAAGACAACTCGTAGTAATACTTAGTAAATATCACTTCCTACATCAACCTTGCGTAGCAACACATCGTAATTCAAAAATCAAAATTCGTAATTATAAAATGAAAATTTTAGTTCTTAACTGTGGTAGCTCTTCCATTAAGTACGCATTGTACAATATGGACGACAAGAGTGTGATGACATCGGGCGGTGCTGAGCGCGTGGGACTCGATGGCGCATTCGTGAAAGTGAAACTCGCCAACGGCGAGAAACGGCAGATTATGCACGACATTCCCGAGCATACCGAGGGTGTGAAGTTCATATTCTCGCTGCTCACCGATCCCGAGATTGGAGTCATCAAGAGTCTCGACGAGATTGATGCCGTAGGTCACCGCATGGTGCATGGCGGAGAGAAGTTCAACAAGTCGGTGATTCTTACCGACGAGGTGCTCAAAGCCTTCGAGGAGTGTTCAGATTTGGCTCCGCTTCATAATCCCGCCAACCTGAAGGGTGTGAATGCCGTGAAGGAACTGATGCCCGGATTGCCCCAGGTGGGTGTCTTCGACACTGCTTTCCATCAGACCATGCCGCCAAAGGCATTCATGTATGCCATTCCCTACGAACTCTACGAGAAGTACGGCATCCGCCGCTACGGTTTCCATGGCACCAGCCACCGCTATGTGTCTGCCCGTGCTTGTGAGTTCCTCGGCATTCCTTCTGAAGGCACCAAGATGGTGACCTGTCATGTGGGCAATGGTGGTTCTATCGCTGCTGTGAAGGATGGCAAGTGCATCGATACATCGATGGGTCTCACTCCGCTGGAAGGACTGGTGATGGGAACCCGTGCCGGTGATATTGATGGCGGTGCCGTGACCTTTATTGAGAAGAAACTCGGACTTGATGCCGACGGCATGTCAAACCTGCTCAACAAGAAGAGCGGTGTGGCCGGTCTTACGGGCGGTTCCAGTGACATGCGCGATGTGGAGAGTGCTGCAAAGTCGGGTGATGAGCGGGCAAAGTTGGCTCAGGACATGTATTTCTATCGTATTAAGAAGTACATCGGTGCATACGCTGCCGCTATGGGCGGACTCGATGTTGTGGTCTTCACCGCCGGTGTCGGTGAGAACCAGACGAGCATGCGTTCCGAGGTTTGCAAGGACATGGAGTTCCTGGGCATCAAGTTCGATGAGTCGAAGAACAATATCCGCGGCGAAGAGGCCGTTATCTCGGCCGACGACTCTCGCGTGAAGGTTGTGGTCATTCCCACCGACGAGGAGCTGATGATTGCCACCGACACCATGAACCTGCTGAAATAATTCTCCAGGAAATCTCTGAAGACATCTCTGAATGGAAGGGGCTTCAGCCATGTAACGAACAATGTTCACCAGTTGGTGTTACACCAGTTGGTGAACATTTTATTTTGATAGTTAACCGCCTTTAAACAAAGGGTTTTGTTAAATTACCATAATGTTCACCACTTGGTGTACATTAATCTTTGGCAAGTCGATTTTTATCACTATTTTTGCATTCGTAACAGAAAACATAATAACGGATGCTATGACAAGTCCTTTTGTCTATGGAATGTCGGTTGAAGGAGAGAACTTCACCGACCGCGAGCATGAAACCAAGCGTCTTGTGCTGAATTTTGAGCATGGGGTCAACTCTATACTCATTTCTCCACGTCGCATGGGCAAGACATCGTTAGTGAAGAAAGCGGCCAGTATGATTAATAATCCTGGCATCAAAGTTGTTTATGTGGACATCTACAAATGTCGCACGGAATACGATTTTTATGAGAAATATGCCTCTGCAGTCATTAGTTCCACCGCGACAAAGGTGGAAAAGATGATAGAAACGGCTAAGGAGTTCCTGACGAGCATCACCCCGTCAATTTCTTACAGTCCAGAACCAAATACCGATTTCTCGCTTTCTTTAGGCATCACTCCCAAAGCCAACTCACCAGAGGAAATACTTAATCTGCCTGAACGAATTGCCCAAAAACGCGGCATTCGAATGGTGATATGCATTGATGAGTTTCAGCAGATTGGCGAAATGCCCCAATCATTGACGGTTCAGAAAACAATCCGCAGTGTTTGGCAGCACCACCGGAATACATCATACTGTCTGTTCGGCAGTAAACAGCATCTTATGTCTCAGCTGTTTTATAGCCGGAAGATGCCGTTCTATCAATTTGGCGACATGTTCTTCCTAAAAAGAATACCCACCGAAAAATGGGTTCCTTTCATTGTAAGCCGTTTCCAACAGGCTGGCAAAAAGATTTCCGAAGAATTGGCCGAGCAGATTTGTACCACTGTAGAAAATTACTCCGCCTACGTTCAGCAACTCGCTTGGAACGTAATGGTGGTTTCTGGCAAAGAAGTAAATGCTCAAGATGTTGTGTCAGGCGTTCAGGCTACGTTAGACCAGGTCGTTCCATTGTTCATCGAGCAAACTGCACCTCTTTCCACCTATCAACTTAATTTTATCAGAGCTATTTGTCATGGGTTCCATGATGATTTTGGCAAGGCCGAAGTGACCAATAAGTATAATCTTGGTACGAGGTCGAATCTCCCAAAGCTGAAGAAAGCACTAATTGAACGTGAAATAATAGAAATCACAGAAACAGGATGCTATATAGCCGATCCACTCTTCAAATTGTGGTTCAGTCGCAAAATGATGTAACGAGAACTGTAACTAATGAACGAAATCAATACTCAGGAAGAGGCTCTAAGCCGTTTGCTCAGACGAGTAGAAGAAAAGGTAGGCAGGGAGATGAAGACCCCAAAGGACTTCGAATTCCTGTCCGCTCAAATCTTTGAGCAGACGCGTAGAACCATTAGCGTCTCTACGCTGAAGCGCGTCTGGGGGTATATAGATTCTTACAGGTCCATTCGAGAGTCAACCCTCGACCTGTTAGCGCAGTTCGCCAGCTACGATAACTATCAGCACTTCTGTCAGCAAACGCAGTCTCAACAGGCTGTTTTTACCCCCCCCCCCGTAAAAATATTTACACAGTCGCGTTGTTTTCAGTCTTTTTCTTGCCCTTGTTGTCGGTTTCGTCATTCTACATACCTTCAAGACGTGGAGAACACCCTTCGGCAGCCGCGCCATTTTGAAAAGCGGACAAACCTTTGCTTCCTACGACGAGTTCCTTTCGTTGTTCAACATTCATGCCACCGACTGCCAATATTTCCAGCCAGTGCCCAATTGTTCGGTGTCATACGTATGGACCCCACAATACCAACACCCCATTTTCCATAACGAAGGCAACCCCGACAGCCTGATGCCCACCATCACCGAATACCTGTCGTTCAAGCCTCTTGACGACAGTCCCGAATCGAGAAAACTGTTGCGCGAGAAAAACCGTAAGTGGTATCTCACCGCCATCCGCAACAATCAGGTTCGCGTCGTATTCATGAAAAACCTCCCCGGCGACACTTGTTTCACTTTCACCGGCATCTATTGCGTCTCCTACTCCCTCTCCGACACCACCAAAGTGGTCTGGATGCGCATGAGTCAGGAGTGCGACCTCAACCACCTCGAAATTCTCGACCGTCTCCGCAATTGATGTAAGCGAAAAAGCTGTAAGTCGTAATTACGTAAATTACGAAAATTTCTTTCCTTTTCCAAGATTCTTTTTTGATGTTATTTTGTTTCTGGAGGATTTCGGGATTCGTCGATGAAATGGGCGATTTCTGCCTATTCCCGAAAAAGAGCCAAAAGAAATTTGGGCTGTCCGCACTATTTTCCTATTTTTGTAAGCAAATAAAAAATCGGATCACAATGGAGCGACTTTCAAAAAAAAGCTTATCTTGGTTCTGATTCCATCTTTTTTGAGGTTGAATGCCTTGATTATTTGCTCGGGATTGCTCCTTTTTCCTTTCTATGAATATCGTTATTCAATAGTTTTGAGAATTTCTCTGCCCCGATGTCTGATAGATGGTTGCTGTCATAGAAATCGTCAGCAACAAAGCGTTTATCCTTCATGTAATCGTAGTATAGCAAATTGTATTCTTTACGGAAACTGTCGGTAAGTTCGTGCATCTTCGAAAACTGTCTTTGGTCTAGGTTGTCGTAATATGAATGCCAGCATGGGGTAGTTATCAATACTAATTGAATAATGTTTTTCTTACAGAAATCCGCAATGTCCTTCAGCGTGCTATAATTCCTGTTGATGTAGTTCCATGTCTTTGCGGTATGCCTCTTTACTGCTGCTTCTGCTTCAGTTCCGTTTTCCCATTCCGTCATGTTTTTCTTAGACAATTTATAGTATGTGCCCCATCCGTATTCATCATAGTCGGGTTTGTCATCCTCCTGTATTATCTTTCTTATTTTCATTTTAGCGGTACCAAAGTTAGTAAGTTCAAAATAATAAGGCAGAGACAGGAGGTACAAGTCGCAGTCCATGTAGATAGTGTAGTATCTGCAGCGATAAGACTCACGGCTATATTCCATCCCTCTCCCAAACCATGTAGAGAAGGATATGGGCACTATAATGGTTTTGAGATTCTTGTATCTTTTCGCCCAATACTTCAAAAGGAATAGGTTTTGTTTGTTGTCCTGACTGACATTTGCAAGGCTGAACGCATTCCCCCCAAGGAATTCGGGACGTATTCCATAGAAAGTATGAGAACTGCCGAATACGAGTGTCTCTACATTGTCGGCGTTCTTCTGCATCCACTCATACTTGTATTTATACGGATTAGAAACCTGTCGGATTCTCAACTCAACAATAACTGCCATTGTTGCTAAAGGTATGATAAATATAAAGCAGTACAATAAAAACTTTTTCATCGTGATTTAGAATTGAAAGTAAATAAATGTCTGACTTGTTCCGGCATACGTTGCCATTGCAATGAAAATGATATAATAGATGCTCCAACGTACGATGCGATAATTGAAAGGTCTGATGTCGGAGAATTGTAGCGCATGTTGCTTGTTTCGTTGCAGCCATTCAATCAACATTAGTGTCAAGCAAAAGCAGAGGTACTTCTTGCCATGTAGCAAGGTAGCATCGAAGAACTTGTTTGTAAACATTGCTGAAAGGAAGTCAAAAACCTGTGCCATTGTCTCGGCTCGGAAGATAATCTAACCTATGACAGCAAGGAAGAAGGTTAAGCCGATTTGCGACATTTCCTTTATACTGGGCAGTAATTTGCTGTATGCAGCAATGTTCTTGTACTTTGTGTTGATACCGATTATATTATATATAGCGAGCAGTGTGGCATGGAACAGTCCCCAACAGATAAACGTCCAGTTGGCTCCATGCCACAAGCCACTGATGCCCCAGACTATGTAAACGTTGCGGATAATCTTCCACTTGTCGCAACGACTGCCGCCTAATGGAAAATAAATATAGTCACGAAACCATGTGGTAAGCGATATGTGCCATCTTCTCCAGAACTCTGGTATGCTGCGTGAGAAATAAGGGAAGTTGAAGTTGCGCATCAGGTTGAACCCAAACAAGCGGGCACAGCCGATGGCAATGTCTGAATAACCTGAGAAATCACAGTAAATCTGGAATGTGAACAGCACACCGAGGATAAACAGAGAGACGCATGGTAACTCAGCATAGTTGCCCCAACAGTCATTGACTACCGATGCACAGTTGTCCGCAATGACAAGTTTCTTGAAGAATCCCCACAGCATCTGGCGGCATCCGTCAACAGCCTTGGCATAATCGAAAGAGCGTGAACGTTGGAACTGGGGCAACAGATTGGTAGCCCTCTCAATAGGACCTGCAACCAACTGTGGGAAGAAACTGATGTAGGCGAAGAATTCTACGATGTCATGTGTGGCTGGCAGTTTCTTCTGATAGACATCAATGGTATAACTTAGAGCTTGGAAGGTGTAGAAACTGATGCCGACAGGAAGCACGATTTCCAGTGTCACCCAGTCTAGTTTCCATCCGATAGAACTACACAAAGCATCGAGATTCTCCACGAAGAAATTGTAGTATTTGAACACTCCGAGGATAGCAAGATTTAGAACGATGTTAGAAGCGCTTGCCAACTTCTGCATTCGTCGCCGTCCCTCATAATGCTCTATCAGAATACCGCTGCCAAAACTACATAGAGACGTGAATGCTATGAGCATCAGGAAACGCCAGTCCCACCATCCATAGAACACATAGCTTGCAACGACAACGAGCAGATTTTGCCATTGCCGGCTGCGAAAGACAAACCAATAGAGCAAGAATACTATCGGTAGGAATATCAGGAACTCGAAAGAATTGAAAAGCATATAGCCTATTCTGTCATTTGTAATAAATCCGCAGAATACCCCAGAACGGACAGAATCACCTTGTAAATATCACATACATATATTAAAAGCGGGGTATCTTGCTCCTGCCCGTTCGCTATTCGAGGCCTACCACAGCCTTAGTTGTGAACAGACAGAGTGACACCCACGCCGTTGGTATATAAGAAACGTCCCGTAAAAGCGTGCTTGAGGCTCAAGAGCCCAGGCACGCCAAACGGGATAGTATATACCTACCCGCAGCACCATCCTCTGCAATGTCCTTGACAACTAATTCGAGTTGTGGTAGTTTCAAATAGCCAAAAACAAAGCGTCAGCGACGCATTTCAATAATGTAGTGCTCCCTCCAGATAGCCACTCCAACACTCTTAATAGTTTGGCTCGGCGTGAATGAGCGGTGCAAAGTTACGAAATTAATCCGAAAAATAATAGTTATTGCAGAAAAAATCAGTAAACCTTAGCCAACCATTCCGAGAAAAAGCGGTCGTAAACACGATAAATATTCTCCGACTGTGTCAGTAAGTCATTTTTCAGGAGCAGTTTTACGGCAGCCTGAACAGAACTGGCTGAAGCCAGATTATATTTCTTGATAAAAATTGCCGAGGTGATATTCTTGGCATTGCCTTCTTTTGCAATTGCCTGAAGAACGATTTTTTGTTTTGGGGGCAGGTTGGATAACAAGTCTGCATAGCTGCTTTCCTGGGCCATGATAACATTCCTCCGCGCTTCAGCTATCATGGACATCTGACACTCTTCACCTGCCGGTGTTAGGGCAAAGAGTTCGTTCATCAGCATTTGCGCAAACTATGTATAGCCGTCATAGTATTGCCATACGGTTTCCGCCACCTTAGGATCGAGTCGTTTACCTCGCTGCTCAAACAGTTTTACGGCAAAATCAGCATAGACGTTCATAGGTATTGGTTGTAAACCCATGCTGACAGCACTCTGATAGAACGGTTTGGATGGAGAATTGAACATATTGGTCATCAGATGCCTTTTGCTCCCGGAGAAAATAAACTGCGAACGACGGCATTGCTGTATCTTGGTCCGCAGTAATGCTTCAACGTTTTTCTCACCATACTCTCCTATTTGCTGAAATTCATCGATTGCAATGATACAGGGTTTGTCTGCCTGGTTGATGTATTCGAAAATCTCGTCAAGTGTTGTTCCGGGGGGTTGTATGTCACCGAGACCCAAGTCGAAAGTGGGCATTCCATTGATGGCATCAATAAAAATGTAGTATGGATAAACGATTTTTGTAAAAAAAACGCTTGTTGCAATAAACTTTTAAGGGCAAATTTTGGTTGTTCTAATAAACTTTTATATCTTTGCGCTGGAAAGTGGTGAAATTCGTGACCATACTCCCGATTTTTATATAAAATTCAGGAGTACGCTCACAAAATTTAGGGGATTTATGTACAAGAGAATGACGTGCTACCTATGCTCATCCGCCATTGTGACAACGAACGCTTAAGCAACCGCGAAAAGAAGAGAATAGGATTTTGATTTAACTTCCGTTATTTAGGCTCAATGACTTTATATTTACCGCTGAGGTGCATGAAAGCGAATAGGCGCAACAGCCCGTCATAATAGGCATCGAAATAGCCATCTGGGAAGGGCTCGTGCTTCATTTTCCATAAGGCATCGACAAATTCCTTGCGCTTTTCGTGATGGCACATGGCTGAGGCAGCTGCGGTAGTGGCGACGAGGCCAATGCTGTGACGAAGGGTTTTGGGATAGTTGCCTGCAGGAAGAATCTCGTTTCCTTCGGGCAGTGAACCGTCTTTCCGATACTGGTCAACAAAATCGTTGATGCCTTGGGAATAGAAGAAGTTTTGAATCCGCTCGCCATACTGTTCCTGCCACTCTTTGTCGGTACCGCTCCATTCATAGTCGAGGGTGATGTTCATGGGCACGCGCCAAGAGTCGTAGCGGAAATTGTTGTTGCCATTACGACGTGGAGCACCCTCAGGACGCTGTGGCATACCCGGGAAACGCGGCATCTGCATCTCAGAGCCATCGAACTGGCACTGGTCGCCGTTCAGACCTGTCTTCTCGTCGATGCAATTATGCAGTAACTCGCGGCTCTTCTGGGCACATTCCATCCAAAATTCGCTGCGACCATCGTCGGCCCACTTTGCCCATACCTCGTAGAAGGCTGGAATGTGATAACTGGGATCGGTGAAGCGCTGACCGAAACCGTCGGGCGTAAAGGTAATGAGTTTCGTCTCAGGATCAATGAGATACATCTTTTGGGTGGCAGGTGTCTGCTGTTGGTTGGAAGCCTGTTTTCCGCCGAAACCTCCGAAGCCGCCGAATCCTGCGGGACGAGGCTCGGGTTTATATTCTTTAGGCTGTATGCAGTTCAGGATGTGCTGTGCCTCGGCCTTATAGTTGATGCCGCTGGCATTGCCCCACTGGTTGGAGGCGAAGATCAGTGCGGTGATGAAATACAATTCTCCGTCGGAGGCAGCGCCTGGGGAATTACGGGTGCCGTCGGTCTTGCAACTCCAAGCGAAATAGCCCTCGCGGATACCATCTTGGTGTTGCATGTATTTCTTTGCCCAGCGCCATAGACGGTCGAAGATTTCTTTCTTATTCAGTTGCACGGCCACCATCATTCCGTATGACATACCTTCAGTGCGCACGTCGTTGTTCTTGACGTCGGAGATGTAGCCGAGTGAGTCGCCGACCTCGAAATATACCTTGTTGGGGCCGAAGAATACATCGTTGAACACCTCATTGAGTTTCGTATTTACCTCTGCTGGCGAATATCCCAGTTCAACAAGCACATTGCGCACGTGAGGCTGAGAGAGAGCGGGTTGCCATTGCACAGCAACCATCAGACAAGCAATGATGATACTTTTCATATTCATTTTCAATGATGATGTTTTGATAGTGGAATTTGGTTGCAAATGTACGCATATTAAGTCAGAAACCCTTTCCTCATTGTGTCAATTGTTTTGCTGGAAGTGTCACAAACCTTGGATGTTCTCATGGAAAGACAGACCATGATTCTTCAAAAATTGCCCATTTCATCGATAAAATCCATTATCGAAGAGATGGACTCGATAGAGAATTTGTCTGTTATGAACAAATGATAAGGATTTAGTTTTTTACAATTGGCTCTCGCCTTCTACGTATTCTTCGAGCAACAGGTGTTCGCCGTCCCAGACGACGTAGGTGAACTGCCAAATCCAGTCGCCGATGATCATCATGCGAGTTTTGCGCGTCAGCATCAAGTCAAGCTCGATGTGACGGTGTCCGTAAATGAAGTAGTCGATTTCGGAATGCTCTTTCATGTATTTCTTGGTGTAGAGCACCAGGTATTCTTTGTCTTCGCCCATATAGGCAGGTTCTTTGCCGTCGGCGCGTTTCAGCCGGGAGCGCTTGGCCCACGACAGACCAAACTTCATGGCCCAGCTTTGGGGAATGAAGTGGGTAAAGAGCCATTGGCAGGTCTTGTTGTGGAAGATGCCGCGAATAAACTGGAAACTGCGGTTGGGGTCGCCCAACCCGTCGCCGTGTGCTAAATAGAACACCTTATTATATAGTTCTACCGTCTCGGGTTTCTTGTGCACAATGACACCGCATTCTTCTTCCAGGTAGCCGTACATCCAGATGTCGTGGTTGCCGGTGAAATAGTGAACCTCAACACCCATGTCGGCCAGTTCAGACAGTTTCCCGAGGAAGCGCGTGTAGCCTTTGGGTACGGTGTAGCGCCATTCGTACCAGAAGTCAAACATGTCGCCTAACAGATACACGGCAGCAGCCTTTTCCTTGATGTTATCAAGAAAACGCACCAACCGGCGCTCCTGCATCCTGCCGTGGTCGATGGCCCATGAGCCCAGGTGGGCGTCAGATAATATGTAGATGTTTTTTTTCATAATCAGTCAAATCCCAACTCTATCCGTGCTTCTTCGCTCATCATGCTCTGGTCCCACATGGGTTCGAACACCAGATTCACGTTGGCTGTCTTTACGCCTTCAACGCTTTCCACCTTCGTGCGAACGTCTTCAAGGATGAAGTCGGCGGCAGGGCAGGACGGGGCCGTGAAGGTCATGTCCATGTCGAGGGTGCCGTCTTCCTGCATGTTGATTTTGTATATCATGCCCAAGTCGTAGATGTTGACGGGTATTTCGGGGTCGTATACTGTCTTAAGCACGTCAACAATGCGTTCCTCGATAAGTGTCTTTTCCTCTTGTGTCATCTTTATTGTTTTTATTTGCAGGCAAAGTTAGTGCAAAAAAACGATTCAACGAAGAGAAAGTATAATTATTTTCATTTTCAATTAATTCTTACCACACGGAATCCGACATTGGCATAGCCAAGGGATCCGTTGCGGCTGTCGTCGGAGTATTCCGACCGGCATTGGTCGCGATTGCTGTCCCAGGCTCCGCCCTTTACGATGTACTCTCCTGTAGTGGTCAGTGTTGATGTCCACTCCCAACAGTTTCCCCAGAAATCGATTCCGCCACAGTTGCCTGTAGTCTGTGCGTAAGCATCGACAGCCGTCAGACCGTTTTCTACAAAGTTGCTGTTCATGTTGACATCCTTGGGCATGTGTCCTGCCGCCAATATCCACTCATACTCTGAAGGCAAGCGATAGTTGTGTTTCGGATCCTGCGAACTCAGCCAGTCACAATAGCCCATGGCCTCTTGATAACTTATGTTCACGGCGGGATAGTCGTCCTGTCCTGCCGTATAGACAAAGTCCGCCTTGTACGCCTTATATTCAGCATTGGAAACGGGTGCATAGCCAATATAGGCATTCTCCTCCCATGCACCTTTCAGCACACACCATCGGTCGTTTGTATCATCGTCCTTACGCGAGTCTATCAGACTTAGGAACCTCTGCCAGAGCCGTTCCTCGCGGTTGGTAACCATCTCGCTTACAATCTCTTCCATTTCGTCGATAAGCGATTGATGGTGAGCTTCGCGTTCGAGTTCACGTAGTTTTGCTTTCTTACGTGCTACCACTTTGTCGTAGCGTACACCCATCTGGTCGTATAGTGCCTGGTAGTTCTCGTCGGTGGGGTTCTGCTTGTACACCCCTAACAGTTCCTTGGTTTTCTTGTCTAACTCAGGCCGTTCTTCCTCTACCAATGGTGCATCGGGGTCGTCAAACTCCAGTTCGCTCTCGTCGAGGTCGGGCGGTGTGATATATTTCCCCTCCTCAGTCACCTGATGTACACCGAAGTAGTGCGCCACCTTTCCGTCCTTGAATATCGACAGCCGATAGCCACCGTAGAGGTCGCAGGGAAATGTTGTTACCACGTAGTCATTACCAGACTGTAGCGTCGAGCCATCAAGAGCCTTATAAGTGATGATTGACTTGTCCTTGTTGCCAGCGATGCCGTATGCATCCACGCTTTCCACCTCCACATGTGTCACACCTTCCATTTGGAAGTTCAGACGGATGCCGCTGATGGATGATACGAACAGCTGATGGTTTGACGGGCTTTTATCAATGCTTCCTGCGTCAGCCCACTGCTCATCGGCAATGGTAATGGTTGGTGATTCTTCACCGTAAGTCACGTTAACGGTATTGTCCGACTTCTTGCCGCGAGCCGTCACTGCCATTTCGTCGATGTCGCCTGTAGTAAGTTCATTGCCCATGATGGTCAATGTCGAGCCATTGTTGCTATAGGACATTTCACCCGTCAAGGCTGTCGGGAACTGATACGTCACGCAGCCTACTTTCACGTTTAGCGTTTGCGTCTGGGCCATTGTCGCTATTGTCAGTACGAGGACCGTTATGAGTGTATATACCTTTTTCATTTTACTGCCAGTTTATGAGTCCCGTGATTCGTCTTTACGATATATACCTGTCCGCTACGCATCTGCTCTTTCGTCAACTCATTTCCTTGAAGGTCGTAGATGGCGGTAGCAAATTCTTCACTCTTCATTCTTAACTCTTCACTTATACTTGTTGTCTCGTCTGACGTTGAGAAGTACATCTTCTTCAGGTTATCGAGTGTGAACGTCTGCTTTCCCGCCGTCAGCGTCGTACTGCTGAAGGTCATTGTAAGCGACTCTACAGGAACGGATATCCACACTCCCTCCGTTGTCTCAAAGGTCAGATATTGATAGCCCTCGGCACTCATCGTCAGTGTCACTACCCAAGTCATGAGCATTACTGTTAGTCGTCTCATATTATCTTTGTTTCGCTTGTTGTATATTAGTAAAATCTGAGAAAATGTAGATAGTAAGAAATGCAATTTTCCTGTCCTTGAACAGTGATGCCTGTCGTCAGGAGGGCGACAAGCATCAGGTTTTGTTCTTTATAAGACTATTTGTTTTGAAAGGTTCTACGATGGGTTCTTGTCCCCGTGGTGCTGCCTTGGCGGTGGTGATGGCGGGCCAGCCGACGTATGGCTCGATGTTCCAGTTCGTAGGCACGCTCAATCTGCTTCTGAGTGAGGAACTTTGAGTACTCCTTGTAGTACTTCTCCCTTATTTTCAGAATCTTCTCACTTTGCTCAAAGCGAGCCTTGATAGCCTGTTCACTCTCGGCCTCACTGGCTCCAGAACTTGAATGCCGGCGTACTCGGGGCCCCAGAGCCCACACCTCCTGCTGGTATGCCTTGTAGGTGGCGACATACTTCTGCGTTGTGGCATCGTCGAGGGCCATTTCGTGAGCGATGTGAAGGGCTTGCTTCTCGGCCAGCTCTTCGCGGCTTATGCGCTGTTTCTTACTTTGGTCGTCTTGTGCAGAGAGGTTCATGCTCACTGCCAGCATTGCGATGGTCAATACCATCATGGAAAAAATCTTTTTCATGTTTGTCTGGTTTTATGGGTTCATGAATAAATCGTCTTCTTCATATACCTGTATCAGGAAATCCTGATCATCCGTTGAGAGGTTGTTGAAAGCCATTTCTACGGATTCGAAGTCACCCGTATTATTCTTGGGAAGCAAAGGCTTCACGACTAAGAACAATGCGACGGCGGCAGCGACTGCCCATAAGAGCCGTCTCCAACCTTTACTAAGGAAGGGTTGTCTGATTATGTGAGGCTGTTGAGAGGTTGTGGAATGCTCTAAATTGACCTCTTCTCTTTGGGAGGGAGTTGCGAAGGCTTTCTCCATTATGTCTTCTTCGAACTTGTCGAAGAACCCGTCGGGCACGTTGTATGGCATTCGTTTGCCTATCTGTTCAAAATCAAATTTTTTCATATCTTTAGTCGTTATTGTTCATATATCTAATTATTTTCTCTTTGGCCAAGTGGTAGTTCATCTTGGCACTGGCTGCCGTAGAGCCTGTTACCTCTGCAATCTCGTCGTATGACATTTCGTCGTAGTAGCGCAGGTTGAAGGTAAGTTGCTGTTTAGCAGGCAAGTGGAGTATGGCCTTCTGTAGCCGTGTAGCTATCACATCACTACTATTGTAGTAGACGTCATCCTTCGCGCTCAGTATGTCGGCAGTCACATCGTCAAGCGAGAGTATTGTGGCGTTTTTATATTTACCTAACAGTCGCAGTGCTTCGTTGGTTGCAATACGGAATAGCCATGCTTTAAAGGAATTTTCCTCTCTGTATTGACCAAATGAGCGGAAGATTCGGATGAAAGTCTCCTGTGCGGCATCCTGTGCATCATTGTGACTGACCACCAATCGACGGATATGCCAATAGATAGGTTCCTTATAGCTTGTCATCAGCAGTAGGAATCCTCTCTCTGAATCTTCTCGCATTTCACGGATAATATCTTTGTCGTTTTCGGCCATTTTCAGGGGTATAAATGTTTTGTTCGTTAAGATTTCTTTTAATGACGTTCTGTTATTAAGACCTGCTAAATATGGGGAAGTAAAATTTAAGGGGGAAAATTTTTTCTTGCATACATAAAAGAAAGCACAAGAGGACAACCCACTTGTATTTAGCAAGTGGCAATCGGTTTTCTGGAAAAGTGAAGGACAGGCTACAGCCTTCCCTTTTCTCGGTAGGAATAGTAGTTGCCGTCGGTTACGATGACATGGTCGAGCAGATAGAGCCGCATCAGTTCACAAGCTTTTCTCACGCGTTCCGTCAGTCGGTCGTCTTCCTTGCTCGGATGAGTGTTGCCCGACGGGTGGTTATGACAGAAGGCCACAATCGTGGCGTTGTTCAGCAGGGCTTCTTTCACAATAACTCTCACGTCGACAAGTGTTTCAGTGATGCCGCCGTGGGATAAGCGTTCTGCCTTGATGAGTTTGTAGTTCTGATTCATCAGGATAATCCACGCCTCCTCGGTGTCCAGGTCTTGCATCATGGGGCGCATGTATTCATAAATGGCCTGTGGAGAGCCCAAGTCCTTCCTTTCCTGAACTTTTTCCAACTGTCGGCGCTTGCCCAGTTCACAGGCGGCCAGAATACTGATGGCCTTGGCCGGTCCCATGCCATTGTATTGTTGCAGTTCGCGGATGCTCATTTTACCTAACTGGTTCAGATTGTTCTCGCAATCGTTGAGGATTCTTTTCATCAGGTCGACGGCACTTTCCTTAGGAGAGCCTGAACCGATGAGAATAGCCATCAACTCGGCGTTGGTGAGCGCTCCGGCTCCCAGCCGCATCAGTTTTTCGCGCGGTCGGTCTTCCTCTGCCCACTGGTTAATGTTCAGTTTTTCTTCGCTCATAACCCTTCACTTATTTGTAGAAATTCTTTTCGAAGGCTGTGAACTCATCCCGTTTTTTCACACAGCGTTTCCACCATGATTCGATGAATCCAAATCCATAACCCATTAGCTGGACGAAAGCGGCTGGTATGCTGAGCAGTCCCACTTTCAGACTTTTATTCTTAATGCTGGAATCGATGAAGATGATGAGTGAATAAAAAAATATGGGGGCAAGCGCGACTAGGCATATCCAGTACCAGGTGTGCCAGTTCGTTGCATCGTAGTAAATCATTGCACGGGCTACGGCGGCTATCAGGATGAGGGCAATAACGCCTACGGTGAATACCATCGGGAGCAGGTGTACCAGTTTGAGCGTGCCAGGATGGCGCTTTTCGAGATTGATTCGTGCGATGCCGCTGTTATAGACTTGACGGAAAAACTTGCGGAAATCGGTGCGGCGTTTGTGCCATACCCAGGCTTCGGGAAAGAGTCGGGGATTATAACCGGCCTCCACGATGCGGTAGGAGAAATCAATGTCCTCGCCGAAGCGCATTTTGGAGAAACCATCCAACTTGAGATAGACATCGCGGCGGATGCCCATATTGAACGAGCGAGGGTAGAACTTGTCGAGTTTCTTCTTTCCACCACGAATGCCGCCAGTGGTAAAGAAGGAGGTCATGGAGTAGGAGATGGCCTTCTGTACGGGCGTAAACGACGGGTGAGACGCATCGGGGCCGCCGAAGGCGTGCGTTTCCACATTCTCCATTGATAAAGCCGTTTCAACAGCTTTCATGTACCCTTTAGGCAAGACGACGTCGGAATCTAGGATGATGAGCCATTCGCCTTGTGCCCATTCTGCTCCGTAATTGCGGGCCTGTCCAGGACCTCCGTTCTCCTTGACGTAATAATGCAAGTCAAGGATGCCTGCGAATTTGTTGCAAACATCCTTGCAAGGTTTTTGTGAACCATCTTCCACGATGACAACCTCAAAGTCTTTCAGTTCTTGTTCCGTAAGGCTTTGCAAGAGTTCGTCCACTTCATCAGGACGATTGTAAACGGGAACGATGATACTGTATTTCATTATTCCTTCACGCGCTGCAGGTAAGAACCGTCGCGGGTGTCAACCTGAACGAGATCGCCTTCTTCGATGAACAGGGGAACACGAATCTCGACACCTGTTTCCAGTGTAGCGGGCTTAGTGGAGTTGGTAGCAGTGTCACCCTTGATGCCTGGCTCAGAGTGAGTTACGCGCAGATTGGTCTTCACGGGCATTTCGGCAAAAAGAATAGTTGCCGTGTCAGCATCGCTAACTACTTCCACGATATCGCTCTCCTTCATGAAGTCAACACCAGTAACGAGATCCTTGGCAATCGGAGCCTGATCGTAGGTCTCCTGATTCATGAAGATGTAGTCGTCACCGTCCTTGTAGAGGAACTGATAGGGACGACGCTCCAGACGGACGTCGTCGAGTTTGAAACCCACCTGAAAAGTGCGGTCGAGAACGCGTCCGTCGGTCACGTTCTTCAACTTTGTGTTCATAACGGTGTTACCCTTGCCCGGCTTGCGATGCTGGAATTCGATGCAAACCCAAATGCCGCCGTCCATGCGGATGGCAGTACCCTTCTTGATGTCTTGTGAATTAATCATATTACCTTATAATATTATGTATTATTCTGTTTGTGGGCGCAAAGGTACTACAATTTTCGAAAAAATCATAAAACTTTCGATTAAAATTCGCATATTTCTTTGGTATTTCGAAAAATATGAGTAATTTTGCAGCCCAAAATCATTGAATCATAATAAAATATAAAATAGAAAAGCAATGAAAAGAACATTTCAGCCCCACAATCGCCGTCGCGTGAACAAGCATGGCTTCCGTGAGAGAATGGCAACAAAGAATGGCCGTCGCGTGCTGGCTTCACGCCGCGCTAAAGGCCGCAAGAAGTTAACTGTTTCTGACGAGAACCACGGCAAGTAAGTCGGGGATATTCGAAAGAAAACTGAGAGAAGTAGGAAGAAGAAAAGTGAAAATCTTTTCTTCTTCCTGCTTTTTTTTATCTTTTTTCTTCGTCTCGGCAAAAAAAAGAATGAATTCTTTTGTTTTGCTCTCGACTTTTCGTAACTTTGAACCCGAATATGAAGGTGTCACAATTCTTCGGTAAATTCCTCAGTACATATCTCTGGGGCAATTTGTTAGCAATGATGCTTTTGGTGGCAGGCGTTTGCTTTGCCGTCAAGTATGGTATTGACTTCTATACCCATCATGGAGAGAAGGTAACAGTTCCCAACGTAATCCACAAGTCCTATGCCGATGCTGAGCATATCTTGGAAGGGCTTGGGCTTGATGTGCAGATTGGCGATACTGGATATGTGAAGACACTGCCGCCAGACTGTGTGCTTGAACAGTCGATAAAGGCTGGAAGCATCGTCAAGTCGGGTAGAGTCATCTATTTGGTAATCAACGCCTCGAGCACACCTACTCTGGCCATCCCAGACATCATAGACAATACTTCCTATCGTGAGGCCCGTGCCAAACTTATAGCCATGGGATTCAAGGTGGGCGAGCCGCAGATGGTGCCTGGAGAGAAGGACTGGGTGTACGGTATCAAGGTTCGCGGAAGGAATGTCACCAATGGCTCTCGTGTGTCGATAGAAGATGTACTTGTTATCCAGGTGGGCGACGGCATGATTGACGCTGCCGACTCTGTGGCCTTCGCCGACCCCGTATATGAAGAGGACGAGGATATGTTTGAAGTAGTGACCGAACCGACAGAGGACGTTCCCGATGATGTGCCTGCTGATGCACCTAAGGAGACACCTGCACCAACTGCCAAGGAACCTGCTCAGACGGCTCAGCCCGAAGTGGATGATTTCGAGGAAGTCACCGGACCGGAGTAGGGCACCTTCCCACTGCCGATGACCATGCGATTGGAGATGATGGAAGCATACAATGACATAGAGGAACAAGAGCTGTATGAGCGTCTGCGCGTGGAAGTAGACGCTGGACAGGTACCATTACGGGTAGACAAGTATCTTGCTGAGCACATGCCCCATCAGAGCCGTAATCGCATTCAGACCGTTGCCGATGCCGGTATGCTCTATGTCAACGAGCGACCTGTGAAAAGCAACTATAAGGTTCGGCCGGGTGATCTCATTTGTCTGATGATTGATCATGCTCCTTACGACGATAAAATTGAGCCAGAGGAGATTCCCCTTGATGTAGTCTACGAAGACGACCAGCTGCTGGTCATCAACAAACCTGCCGGTATGGTGGTCCATCCTGGTTGCGGCAACTATCATGGCACGCTCGTGAACGCCATTGCCTGGCATCTGCGCAATAATCCTGACTATGACCCCAACGACCCTGACGTGGGACTTGTCCATCGTATCGACAAAGACACTAGCGGGTTGCTTGTGGCAGCCAAGACTGCCGACGCGAAGACAAAGCTGGCGGCGCAGTTCTTCAATAAGACCACAAGGCGCACATACAATGCCCTGGTTTGGGCAAACTTCACCGAAGATCAGGGACGTATAGAGGGAAATATCGCACGTGATCCGAAAGACCGGTTGCGCATGAGCGTGTTCCCCCCTGATTCGGGGATAGGCAAGGCAGCTGTTACCCATTGGCGCGTGATGGAGCGGTTTGGCTATGTCACTCTGGTGGAGTGTGAACTTGAAACTGGTCGGACCCATCAGATACGTGCCCACATGAAGCACATTGGCCATCCGTTGTTCTGCGATGAGCGCTACGGGGGTAGTGAAATCCTTCGCGGCGAGCGCTCTTCTTCCTACAGAGCATTCATCCAGAATTGCTTTCAGCTCTGTCCAAGGCAAGCCCTTCATGCCCGTACGCTCGGGTTCCAGCATCCCGTAACGGGGAAGCGGATGGATTTCACCAGCGAATGGCCCCAAGACATGAAGCAGTTGGTTGAGAAGTGGCGCGGTTTTATCAAGGGGACTACGCGCGAAGTTTATGAACAATAAAGAAGAACAAGATAAAATGAAAAATTTGAAAAGAAACATTGCCATCGTCTGTGGCGGTGACTCATCGGAGCACGATGTTTCATTGCGTTCCGCCCAAGGGCTTTATTCCTTTTTCGACAAAGAACGTTACAATGTGTATATTGTCGATGTGAAAGGCATGGACTGGCGCGTCAATTTGAACGACGGCACCACGGCACCCATCGACCGTAACGACTTTTCGTTTATGGAAAACGGCAAGCTCGTGATGTTCGACTATGCCTATATCACCATCCATGGCACACCTGGCGAGAATGGCATCATGCAGGGCTATTTCGAGCTTATCCATCTGCCTTATAGCACCAGTGGTGTGCTCGTTGAGGCTATGACCTTCGACAAGTTCGTGCTCAACAACTATATGCGCGGTTTCGGTGTCAGCGTGGCCGAGAGCATGCTCATTCGCAAGGGTTACGAAGAACTTGTCAGCGATGACGAGATTGAGGAGCGCATCGGCATGCCCTGCTTTGTGAAACCTGCCGCCGACGGCAGCTCGTTTGGCGTGACCAAGGTGAAAAATAAAGACCAGTTGGCTCCAGCTATCCGCAAGGCCCTGATGGAGAGCGACGACGTGATGGTTGAAAGTTTCCTCGAGGGAACAGAAATCACCGTAGGATGCTATAAGACCAAGGAAAAGTCGGTAGTGTTCCCCATTACCGAAGTGGTTACCCACAACGAGTTCTTCGACTATGACGCCAAGTATAACGGCCAGGTGGATGAAATCACGCCAGCCCGTATTCCCGAGGAAACTGCAGAGCGTGCCCGTAAACTCACGTCGCATATCTATGACATCTTGCATTGCAATGGAATTATTCGCATCGACTATATCATCTCGAAAGACCAGAAAATCTCGATGCTTGAAATCAATACCACTCCCGGCATGACCGCTACAAGCTTTATTCCCCAGCAGGTTCGTGCTGCCGGGCTCGACATCAAGGATGTGCTTTCCGAAATTGTTGAGAATCAGTTTTCTTAATTGAAAATTGATGATTGACGATTGATAATTATGATTACCAAAGCGATTCGTTATGGTGCATCCGAGAAAAGAGTTCGACGAAATACGGCCTTACGAGCCAGAGGAGATGAAGCAGGCCTTCGAGGAATTGCTCAACGACCGGCAGTTTTCCCTGTTGTTGAAAGGCTTTGTGCCTTGGATGCCTAAGTGGATGCGAAACGGGCTGCTGAAGATGGCGTTTGTGGGTGTAAAAACTCCCCTCGATTTCCAGTTACGGTTCATGAAACCCATCGTGAAGTACATCATGCGGATGAAGACCGACGGAACTACTTTCAACGCTGAAGTGCTGAAGTCTGGCGGGGTTGTGGATACCGTGTCGAGATACACTTTCTTAAGCAATCACCGCGACATCGTTCTCGATTCGGCTTTTCTCGATGTCATGCTTGTCGACGAAGGTTTTCCCACAACTGTCGAGATAGGTATTGGTGACAATCTTCTTATATATCCTTGGATTAAGCGGTTAGTACGCATGAACAAGGCCTTTACCGTGAGGCGTGCACTGACTCCGAAGGAGATGCTTCGCTCCAGTCAGCTGATGAGCCAGTACATCCATTTTGCTGTGAACGAGAAGAGGGAGAACATCTGGCTGGCACAACGCGAAGGACGCGCCAAGGACAGTGACGACCGAACGCAGGAGTCGGTGCTGAAGATGCTTGCCATGGGTGCTAATCCAGATGCAACCACAAATGCCGACAAACTCCGCGACCTGAACATCACTCCGCTCACCATCAGCTATGAATATGACCCGTGTGACTACCTGAAAGCCCAGGAGTTCCAGCAAAAGCGCGACAATCCAGCTTACAAGAAAAGCCGTCAGGACGACCTTGACAACATGAGGAACGGTATCTTTGGCTATAAGGGGCGCGTGCACTACCATTGTTCCCGGCCCATCAACGAATGGATTGACGAACTGGCCTCATTGCCCAAGAACGAGTTCTTTGCCCAGCTCAGTGCACGCATCGACCAGGAGATTCATGCCAACTACCGCCTCTTCCCCTGCAACTATATTGCCATGGACATACTCGATGACACCATGGCTCATGCTGCGGAATACACAGATGCCGACGTGAAGCGTTTCAATGAATATCTTGACACTCAGTTAGCCAAGATCATTATTCCCAACAAGGATGAGGATTATCTGCGTGAGCGCATCCTGACGATGTATGCTAATCCTGTCAGAAATAAACTTGCCGTCCAATGAAGAAATTTATCCGCTTCCTGGTCATCATCAGTTCCCTGATTTCAGTCCTCAACACTTCCTGTACTCGAGAAACCTATGAGTCGGGGGACGGCAAGTATTCCTATATGCGAGCCGACTTCGTGGATGCACATACCAATGCTGAGGGAAAACTGTTCAGCGTGATGACTGACGAGGGCGATTCCCTTTTGCTTACCGTTCCCGAAAATCGGAACTGGGCGGCAAAGGCAGATACCACTTTTCGCTCCCTATTATATTATAATAAGGTGGGAAACAAAGCCGAGCTGATAGCCATCTCCAGTGTGCCTGCACCGTTAATCCGCGAACTCAGCGACTTGGAGGAAGGCATGAAGTCCGATCCGGTGAGGTTCGTCAGCAGCTGGACAAGCGCCAATCGTCGTTACTTAAATCTTGAGCTGATGCTGATGACCGGTACCACCAGCGAAGAAGTGGCGCTGCAAAAAATAGGTTGCGTGTGTGATTCCGTTTCAACGGCGTCCGACGGATCCCATCATGTGTGGCTTAGTTTTTATCACGACCAAAGTGGTGTGCCCGAATACTACAGCTCGAAAGTCTACATGAGCATTATGACTTCCCGCCTGCCTGTTCAGATAAAGGAAGGTGACCAAGTCAGCATCCTCATCAATACCTATACAGGCAAGATTACCCGTACTTTCAGCTTTTAGAAAGTTGCCAAGGGCATCATGATGTTTCTTGAAATTGCACTGTTTCTGCTGTAGCCACAGCTTAACACAATAAAAACAATCCTTTCTTTGTGGGAGAGTGAAATGTAACTATTGGCGAAAAGTTACAAAAATACGTATGATTTGTATATTGTGTTAAAATTGAGCAAGAATAAAGAAAAATAACAACAAAAACTTAATTGACTTATTTAAAATTTATTTATCTTTGCACATTGAAAAAATGTTTGACTTACCTAATTATTATCTAAAATATTACTCATTAAAAAAATATGTATCAACTAAAATCTAAATGTATGGGAATAGAAAGTTCAGCATGATTATTGTGACCGTGCTCTCTGACCGTCTCTGTACGTTCAGTTAGTATGTTGAGAAACCTAATTGGTAAAATCTCTTGAGAATTTTTAATTTCAAATAACCTAAGAAAATACTTAAGTATGAATCAAAACTTTAGAAAGACAGCGTTGTTGGCAGGTGTCTGTGCAATCGCAGGATTGCTTTGGTCACCTCAGGCAATGGCTGAATCTGCTGTCAAATCCGTCCAGTCGGTACAGCAGACGAAGAAAGTGTCGGGTAAGGTTGTTGACGCCATGGGTCCCGTCATTGGCGCCAGCATTCTGGAAAAGGGCACAAGTAACGGTACGGTTACCGACCTCGACGGTAACTATTCTCTCAATGTCGGGCCGAACGCCACGCTGGTTATCAGCTATGTCGGCTTCCAGACCAAGGAAGTCAAGGTCGGTAACGAGTCTCTGATTGACGTTACGCTTGATGAGGACAACACAAACCTTGATGAAGTTGTGGTCATCGGTTACGGTGTCCAGAAGAAGAAACTGGTGACAGGTGCCACCGTTCAGGTGAAGGGTGAGGATATCGCAAAGCTGAACACCACCAATGCACTTGAGGCTATGCAGTCAAGTTCTCCTGGTGTGCAGATTACCCAGAGTTCTGCCCAGCCTGGTAAGGGTTACAAGGTTTACATCCGTGGTATCGGTACCACTGGTAACTCTACACCTCTTTATGTTATTGACGGTGTAGCTGGAGGTAGCCTTGATGACATCAACCCCGCTGACATCGAGACGATTGACGTGCTGAAGGATGCTGCATCGGCTGCCATCTATGGTGCACGTGCTGCTAACGGCGTTATCTTGGTTACTACCAAGCAGGGTAAGGCTGGTAAGATTGAGATTAGCTACAATGGTGCTGTGGGTTGGTCTAACGCCTACAAGCGTCCTCAGCTGCTCAATGCACAGCAATATATGACCATCTTTGACGAGTATAACTTCAATACCTCAGGTACTAAGTTTGACTGGGCGAAGAATGTGCCTGCCGACATTCTTGCCAAGGTCAATAAAGGTTGGGAAGGTACTGACTGGTGGGGCGTATTCGAGAACAAGAATGCCGTACAGCAGAATCATTCTGTAACCTTGACCGGTGGTTCAGACCGCAGCAAGTTCGCCATGTCTTATACTTATACTGGTAACGAAGGTATCATGGGTGCTGATCAGGCTTCATTCTACAAGCGCCACACCATCCGTTTGAACAGTGACCATGTGCTGTTAAGGGCTAAGGACTTCGACGCCATCACCATCGGTGAGAATATTTCTATTGGTTATAACAAGAGCCACGATTTGGCTGAGGATGGTATGTATTGGAGCTATATCCACAGCTTGCTCCAGACCTGCCCGCTGTTGCCACAGTATGCTGACAATGGTGATATCTATAAATATCAGGATGCTGAAGGCAATCTTACTTATGGTACAGGTTGGACAGCTTCTATGTTCTACAACCCATGGGAGAATCTTACGACGGGTGGTTGGAACTCTTTGGCAGAGAGCCGCAACGTCAATACCAGTGCAACTGCTTTTGCTGTTATCCAGCCTATTAAGGGCCTGAGATTCCGCTCTCAGTTCAACTACAACTGGGGTTCTGGTGCCTATCGTAACTTTAACGAGCCGCGTGCTCCTGGTGAAGGTGCTTCTATCTCAACAGCATATAGTGTAAACCAGAGTGCATGGCTGAATACTTCATACTCTATCGAGAACACCCTTACTTACGATCTTCCAATCCTTGCAGGTCACAAGATCAGCGCCATGGTCGGTCAGAGTTTCCAGAGCAGCGCATGGAGCTTTAACGTCGGAGGATCTAATAAGGTTTCTTATGGCGAGCAACTCGCAACACTGAAGGGTTGGGATTCTGCATGGCTGTCAAACGTCAAGCTTGTTGAAGCTACTGATGCCTCCCTTACTGGTAAGCCCAATGATGAGGAGTATCTTGCTTCATGGTTCGGTCGTCTGACTTGGGACTACAAAGAGACCTATATGGCTACCGCAACTCTTCGTTATGATGGTTCAAGTATCTTCACTGATGGCAAACGTTGGGGCGTATTCCCATCTGTATCTGCAGGCTGGGTAATCACCAATGAGCCTTTCATGGAGAGCACAAAGAGCTGGATGGATTTCTTCAAGCTCCGTGCATCTTGGGGTCAGAACGGTAACTGCTCTATCTCTAAGTACCAGTATCTGGCTACTATCGCCCTTTCTGGCGATGCAAACGACAGCGGTTACAAGTTCGGTTCTGATTTGGCAACCTCTGTTTCAGGAACTCCGAACACCGGTGCTTATGCAAACATCGTTCCTAATCCTGATCTGACTTGGGAAACCTCTGAGCAGCTCGACTTCGGTTTTGATGCCCGCTTCCTCCGCAGCCGTCTGGGTGTAAGCTTCGACTGGTATAAGAAGACCACTAAGGACTGGCTTATCGGTGGTAATCTGCTTGCTATCTATGGTACTAATCCTGCAGCCATCAATGGTGGTGACGTTCGGAACACTGGTGTTGAGCTTGCTCTCACTTGGAACGATGCTATTGGCAAGGATTTCCGCTACAATGTCGGCGTGAACTTTGCTACCAACAAGAACAAGGTTACCCGTATTGCCAATCAGAACCACTATATCAATGGTCCTGGCGGCGTGCTCTCACAGGGAACAGAATATGTATACCGCGCTGAGGAAGGCAAGCCCATCGGTTACTTCTATGGCATGTCTTACAGCGGAATCTGGCAGAACCAGGAGCAGATTGACGCTGCTCGTCAAGCCGGCAAGGCCGTTCTTGACAACGCACAGCCTGGTGACTGCATCTGGGACGACTGGAATGGTGATGGCGTGATTACCTATGCAGAAGGTGACAATTGCGACCGCCATGAGATTGGTAACCCTAACCCGGATGTTATGCTGGGTATCAACCTCGGTTTCACATGGAAAGGGCTTGACTTTGCTGTAAACGGTGCCGGCGCATTCGGTATGCAGATTATGCGTTCTTATCGTTCATTCGGTGATGATCCCGACCAGAACTACGATACCACTATCTTGAACCGCTGGCATGGTGAGGGCACCTCAAACGACCAGCCGCGTATTTCTCCTTCAGGTCATCAGAACACTATCTGGATATCTAACCGCTATATGGAGAATGCTGACTACTTCAAGATTAAGACTGTAACATTGGGTTACGACTTTAAGCATCTCTGGAAGGGTTGCCCGTTCCAGCAGCTCCGCTTCTATGTACAGGCTCAGAACCTCATTACCTTCACTGGTTATACCGGTCTCGATCCTGAGGTTGGTAACTCGGCAGGTGGTAACGGCTGGGCATCAGGTATCGACTTGGGTCTTTACCCAACCTCTCGTACTTATCTGATTGGTGCAAGTATTAAATTCTAATTCGACAAATAAGTTATGAAGAAATATATATTATCAGCGTTGGCTGTTCTCTCAGCAACAACTTTGTTTACATCCTGTAACGACATGCTGGATACTGACCCGCGTGTTACAGAGATGACTGATGCTACTTTCCCAGGCAAGCCTGCAGATGTGGAGGCATTGAATGCAGCTACCTATAGTATCATGAATACGATGGGTGGTGGCGACTGTGACACCTATAATCCTTACTATTGGTGGGAGCTTATGTCGGA
Organism: Prevotella sp.; assembly: GCA_017428925.1. Classification (GTDB taxonomy): domain Bacteria; phylum Bacteroidota; class Bacteroidia; order Bacteroidales; family Bacteroidaceae; genus Prevotella. Next base: position 45,695 of record JAFRPY010000046.1, read on the forward strand.
CAACTGCTACGGTAGTGGTGGTTTGCAGGACAACAAGACCAAGTCTCTCCATCACTTGGTTGAAATGAATGTCAACCAGTTTGAACCTCTGTTTATTGTTCTCTATGGTGGTGTTTCTCGTGCCAATAACCAGATTGAGACCATTGATAATGTTAATTGGAAAGGTAAGGAAACACAGCGCAATCAATTGCTCGGTGAGGGCTACTTTATGCGCGGCCTCTATAATCTTTTGCTCACCCAGTTGTTTGGTGACATACCTCTGATTACCTCTACAGTTATTACCGACGAGATGCAGCAGCAGGTCAGTGCTGAGGAAGTTATCTATCCGCAGATTCTCTCAGACTTTGTCTCTGCCAAAACACTCATGAAGCCGGAACGAGCCAATGGAACTGGTCATGCTGACAAGTATACTGCAGAAGCATATATTGCACGTGCTTATATGTTCTGGGCTGGCTTCTATAAAAATGCCGGAGAACTTGCTAAAGGTTCTGTTCCTTCAATTGATCTCGTTGAACAGGAAGGTTGCACTGGAGGATCTCTTTCTAAGGAGGATGTTGTAGCAGGTCTTCAGGACATTGTTTCCAATGGCGGTTACAAACTCTGCGAGGACTTCCGTTCACTGTGGCAGTACTCCAACAGTCTTCTTTGGGATGAGGCTCACGATGGCGTAGGTCATGCATACGAGTTCATCGCTGACATGAAGCGTGAGAACTGCTTCGACCAGCCTGGCATGGGTAACGGCAACACCGAGGAGATTTTCCAGGTTCAGTTTATGAATGCTTCAAGCTGGAATATTGGTGGTACATATAACGCTCAACGTATGTATTCAAACTATATCTCAGTATTCTGGGGCCTTCGTAATGGTGCTTCTAACCAGAATGGTAACCGTGACCTGACTTATCCGTTCAACCAGGGTTGGGGTCAGGGTACTCCTTCTTGTAATATTTGGGATGATTGGACAGCCGCTGAGAACAATCAGGCTAATCCTTATACGGATAAGCGTAAGCTCGCTTCTATGATCGATCTTGACAATGAGTTGGCCGGCTATACATACGAGGCAGACGACAACGAGGAGTCTGGCTATGCTGTGAAGAAGTATGCTGAAGTAAATCTTGACGCTTGTAATGCCAACAACGATACATGGTGGTCAATGTGCGAGGGTTATACTAGTAGCTCACTTGAGAACAAGATGCAGGGTGACCACTTCGAGGACTTCTACCTGATGCGTTATGCTGACGTGCTGCTGATGCTTACTGAGCTCACAGGTGATGCACAGTACATGAATCAGGTTCAGCGTCGTGCTGGTGTTCCTGAGACTCCATATTCTTGGAAGGCCGTTCAGGACGAGCGTCGTTGGGAATTCTGTTTTGAGGGTCTTCGCTTCAACGATATGCGTCGTTGGACTGGTAACAATCCTACAGCAGACTCATACGCTCCTAAGGCTCTTCAGGCTCAGTCAGGCAAGAAGATTGTTTGCCTTGGCGACAAAGCCAACAAGCGCACAATGACACACATGACCTGTTCATGGACAGAGCGTTACATTGCCACCAATGGTTTCTTGGCTAAGCCTCAGGCTCAGATTACTCTGATGAATGGTAAGATGGAGCAGAACCCAGGTTGGGATGCTTCTGATGAAAAGACACAATATAAGGTAATTTATTAATAATAAGTGATTAATATGAAAAAGATAATATTTTTGCTTGCTGTCGTAGTATGTGCTTTTGCTGCATGCGATCCTACGCATGAGGATATTAGCAATGCAGGACACATCACGCCTGACGAGCTGAAAGCGAAGACTACTGTCACTGTTGACAAGGCTGCCAGTGGCCAGAATGGTAACGTTATTTCCTGTCAGACCTTAGCACCAGTCAACGCGAAGTGGAAAATTGGTGACAAGGAATTCATTGGTAACTATGCTACAAAGAAGATGAAACTTGGTGAGCATAAAGTTATTTTGACTGCTCTTTGTCCCGATGGTACCCTGCTGAAGGATAGTTTCATGATGAAATGTCAGGAAATCACTGATCCGCTGCAGAGATTCTGGATCTATGGTGAGGATCCTGAGAAGCAGCCGCCATTCCAGCCTGGTGCCTGGGATGCTGCCGCCATGCGTTTCAGTGACTATGAAGGTAAGTACCTCCGTTATCTTACTGATGATGAATATTGGGGCTTCAAGACCCTTGTCATGGATGTTCAAGAAGCAAGTGCTGATTGTGCAATGCGCATCATGAACGGTTGGTGGAGTGCTACTTACGCTGATGGTGTTCCTGTGGTAGCAGGTACGAATGAGATTCAACTCACCGAGGCTATTGCCAAGGATTGTGCTCGGGGCAATGGTGGCTCTGGCAAAGACCTGCAGCTCATGATTACTTCAGGTTCATGCACTGTCAATTCTATTTACTATGAGGAATAATCATTCCTTAATGGTATAATTAATAATAGGCTGACTCAATCAAAAGAGTCAGCCTTTTATAGCAAAAAAATGACAAATAAAAGCAAATTATCCAGTGTCGTCCTCTATGTAAGTCTGTTGGCTTTCATTGCTTTTACCGTATACATTTTATACATCAATCTCGAGGTACTCTATACAGCACACGAGCGTTCAGAATTCATTTACGGAGCGCCGTTCTTCCACAGGCTTCTGTCGAAGCCCTTTGGGCTGATGCAGTATGTCGGAGCCTGGCTCACCCAGCTATGCTATAGGCCATCGTTAGGTGCGGCTGTGATGATGGTTATATGGATCCTTATATTCTATGTTGGTACCAAGGCGTTCCGTTTACAGGAGAATGTCACTGCGTTGATGCTTTTGCCTATAGCCTGTCTGCTTACGTCGGTTGTCAATCAGGGCTATTGGATTTACATATCCACCATCAGGGGCTATTGGTTCTCGCAGTCGATAGGTTATCTCGTCATGCTGTTGCTCCTATGGGCCGCACGATGCACGCCGCGCAAATGGCATCTTGTATGGTATGTGTTTGCCTTTTGCATCTATCCTGTGCTTGGATGGTTTGCTTTGCTTTTCGTCCTATGTCTTGTTTTTTGCGAGAAACCCACCTGGCGTGAGTTTCTTGGCGTTGTCTTGCTCTTCTTTACCGCCAGTATCTGGCATACTCAGTTCTATTCGAATCAGAAGTTCGACGATGTAGTATTGGCTGGCCTGCCACGATTCTTAACACCATCAGACAGTGCCCAACACCTCTCCATCCCGCTCTGGGTGCTTGCAGCCGTTTCTGTGCTCATACCGTCGTTTGGTCGTTTTGGAAACAGGTCGTTTGGTCGTTTGGTTGTTCCAGTGGTTTGTGCCGTTGCAGGTATCTTCTTTATCGGTTCGCTCATGTATTATGATCGGAACTACATTGACGAAATGCGTATGGTGCGTTATGCCGAAGACGACAACTGGAAGGGAGTTCTTCAAATAGCAGAAGAGAATAAGAAGCCAACGAGCACGATGATATTTCTTAAGAATGTCGCCCTGATGAACGAAGGCGGCCTGCTCGACCAATCGTTCAAATTGGGCAACGATGCAGCAAGTATTAACAACCCCGATACGCTCCATGTCACCCTTTTGGACATTGCATCGCCTTTGGTATATTACAACTACGGTATGATGAACGAGGCCATCCGCCTGAATTTCGAAAATGCCATACAGGCAGGCTTCTCGCCTTTCTACCTTAAGACGCTTGCCCGCTGTGCCCTGGCTGTCGGAGACAAGAAACTGGTAGAGCGCTATACGACCATATTACATCATCATCCGTTTTACGGCGATTGGCAACCGGCTCCTGTTACAGAAAAGATCAAGGAATTGCAAAAATGCTATCCCGACGAACTCACCGGTGTGGAGAACAGCGATAGTTATATTGTCAACAGTATCAGCCTTTGGTATGAATCCGACAGTAAAGTGGTTTCAGAACAGGCATTGTTTTATTCCATGCTACGCTGTGATTCACGTCGATTTTGGAATTCGCTGCGCAGTTTTGTGAAGTCGCACATGAACGAGGAGTTTCCTTTGCATGCGATGGAGGCTTATATTCTGTACATGGACAAGTCTCCCGAAGAGAAGCGGATGATGCTCCCTGTCAAGCAGGTTGTCTATGATCGTTATAAAAGGTTCTGGGAGACTCTTGAAAGTATAGCAATGCCAGGTATGACAATCGAGCAGGTTGGTGAAAAGATGAGTGGGGAATTCGGAGATACCTACTGGTGGTACAACATCTTCGGAAGAAAACCTATTAACATAACTGGCAGTATTGGTCACGAACTTCAATCGTAAATTAATCATGAAAAGTAATTATGCATTACGCATTAAGAATTATGCATTATTAAAGTTTCTGGCAGTAGCCATATTACTTTTATCATCGTGTGTGAATCATCCCGATGTGCCTTCTTCATTCAAGGAGGCCAAGTGTCTGCCTGCCATCTTCCCTGATTATTGCGATGTCACCGTGCCGTGCAACATTGCGCCTCTCAATTTTATGCTTCCTGCTGACCAGTATGAAGCGTGTGTGGCACGTATCACCACTCCCGACGGCCAGCAGCAGACCTATGGCAGCGGTGTGAAGGTGCAGATACCCGAGCAGGAATGGCATGCCATGCTCGATGCCTCGAAGGGTAGGAGCATCAAGGTAGAGGTGTGGGGAAAGAGGAAAGAGGAAAGAGGAGAGAGAAGAGAGGAAAGAGGAGAGAGGAGAGAGGAGAGTGGAGAGGGGAAAGAGGAGAGAGAATGGCTGAAGTTCACTCCATTTGAGATATATGTAGCCAAGGAGCCTATAGATGAGTACCTTTCGTATCGCCTCATCGAACCGTCGTATGTTGCATGGACCTTCATGGAGATAGCCCAACGCAACCTTACTACATTCGATGAATCGCAGATATTCAATAACGAAATTACCATGAACGACAGGGCAAAAGGCCAGTGCATCAACTGCCACAGCTATCAGAACTACAAGACCGACAATATGCTCTTTCACGTGCGTCTCTCTAATGCAGGTACTGTTATTGTAAACGATGGCAAGGTCTCAAAAGTCAATATGAAGCGCGACTATACCATCTCTGGCGGCGTCTATCCCTCATGGCATCCCACAGCCAAGCTGGTTGCTTTCTCCACCAACAAGACACGGCAGGCTTTCCATACGGCAAATCCCAACAAGATTGAGGTCTACGACCTCGCGAGCGACATGATTCTCTACGATGTGGAGACAGATTCGGTAAGCATCGTCAGTAACGATTCCACGCTTTTAGAGGTTTATCCCACTTGGTCGCCCGACGGCAAATACCTCTATTATTGCAAGTCCGTGCCGCTTCCTGAAGAGATGCGCGACAAGGACATCCGCACCACCTATCCGAAAATACAATACAACCTCGTTCGACGTTCGTTCGACATGAAGACACACAACTTTGGTGAGGAGGAACTGGTGTATGATGCTGCATCATCCGACAAGAGTGTCACCCTTCCGCGCATCAGCCCCGACGGGCGCTATCTGCTCTTTGCACTGGGGCAGTATGGATGTTTCCATAGCCGCCACCATGATGCCGACATTGTCTGCATCCCAATGGACAAGTATTCTGGCACCGCCCTTACCGCGGAAACTTCTTCGCCTTTAGATCTCACCCTCCTCAATAGTGATGGCTATTCCGACAGCTATCCATCATGGTCGAGCAATGGGCACTGGATTATGCTGGCCAGTCGTCGCGACGACGACAACTACAGTCGAGTATATTTTTCCTATTTCAACAACGGGAAAGTTGGCAAGGCTTTCCTCATGCCGCAGGAGGATCCTGAACAGCATATCAGCCTGTTGAAGAGCTATAACCGTCCGGAGTTCATGGTTGAGCCGGTCAGTATCAGCGTTGAAGAGTTCAGCAGGGTGTTCGAATAGCGGATTGCGAGAATTGTCACATCTGTTTTGTAATCTTGATGTGACAATTTTTTACATTTAATGCCAAAAATCCCCCCTTATACTTTATTGTTTGTCTTCTTTTGACAAGAAAAGTCCAAAAATGAGCAAAAAAGTATTATGATTTTTGTTTTATTTAGTTTAATTTTGCACAGCGTTAATAAACAAAACTTACAACTATAGCCGCTAACTGTCTCGAATACACTAACAACTGATAAATTTAACTTAATAATTGTAAATATGAGATTAGAAGATTCAGCGTGATTGGCACAACCATGCCATCTGCTGTTTCCTTTTGTGGAAACAGCAGCCAGTATAGCCGTTCCTTCAGGCGGTTGTCTAATGAGAATACATTAATTTAATTAACCTAAAGAATATACTTAAGTATGAATCAAAACTTCAGAAAGACAGCGTTGACAGCTGGTGTATGTGCCATGTTAGGTTTGGCATATTCGCCAAATGTCTATGCTGATGCTGCTGTGAACACCGTTCAGTCGGTACAGCAGTCGAAGAAAGTGACGGGTACCATATCGGATGCCATGGGGCCGGTAATCGGAGCCAGCATTCTGGAAAAAGGTACAAGTAACGGTACGGTTACCGATCTCGACGGTAACTTCTCTCTCAATGTAAACCCTGGTGCCACACTGGTCATCAGTTACATCGGTTATGAGACTCAGGAGATTGCCGTGGGCAATCAGTCTGCTATCAATGTGACCATGAAGGAAGACAACACCGCCCTGGAAGAAGTGGTAGTCGTAGGTTATGGTGTGCAGAAGAAGAAACTCGTGACAGGTGCAACCGTTCAGGTGAAGGGTGAGGACATCGCCAAACTGAACACCACCAATGCGCTGACCGCCATGCAGGCGTCATCTCCGGGTGTGAACATTACACAGAGTTCTTCTCAGCCAGGCAAGGGATTCAAGGTAAACATCCGTGGCGTAGGTACCATCGGTACCAGTTCTCCGCTGCTTATCATTGATGGCATAAACGCAGGTACGGCTGATGATGGTCTGAATGGCTTGAACCCGAATGACATTGAGTCTATCGACGTGTTGAAGGATGCTGCATCGGCAGCCATTTACGGTGCACGTGCTGCCAACGGTGTAATTCTTGTGACCACCAAGCAGGGCAAGCAGGGCAAGGTGCAGTTGCAATACGACGGCTTTGTGGGCTGGTCGAACGCCTATAAGGTGCCTGGACTTGTGAACGCCAAGCAGTATATGCAACTCATCAATGAAACCAATTTCAACACTTATGGTACTGCCACCGACTGGGCTTCTCTCGTTCCTGCCGACATCCTGACTGCCGTGAATAATGGCTGGGAAGGCACTGACTGGTTCAAGGAGTATGAAAACAAGAATGCCCTGCAATTCAGTCACGCTGTGACGCTGAATGGTGGTTCTGACCGTTCAAAGTTCTCGATAAGCTTGAATTATAGTTCCAACGACGGTGTAATGGGTGCCAGCAATGCGTCTAACTACAAGCGCTACGGCGGCCGCATCAACTCAGAGCATGTGCTCCTGAAGGGCAAGGACTTGCTGGGAGCCGACCACGACATCATCACCATTGGTGAGAACGTGAGTTACTGGTATCACCGCAGCCACGACTTGGCCGAGGGCAATGGCTACTGGAACATCATGCAGGCTGCCTATACAGCCAGCCCTTTGGTGAAACCTTACAATTCCGACGGCTCGCTGGCCAGTTACCGTGAGAACGGCGCAGGCTACAGCACGATGATATATTCGAACCCGCTGAACCACTTCATGAACGGCGGATATAACTCTATCAATAAGAATCGCGACTTCGGCGTGGGAGCAACCATCTATTGGATTGTGGAACCCATTAAGAACCTGAAATACCGTGGTCAGTTCAACACTGGCTACAGTGCATCGAACAGCCGCAACATCTCGCTGCCTTACTCATCGAGTTTCACTGGAGCCAGTGCCAACTACTCTCTTAACATGAGCGAGAATCAGAGCAGCAGTTTCTCTCTGGAAAACACGTTGTCTTACGCTATGTCGCTCGGTAAGCATAACATCGACATCCTGGCAGGACAGTCAATTGAGCGTTCCAACTGGAGCAGCGGTATGTCAATGGCTTTCACCGTGGGTGAAGAAAACCTCAACTCGCTGGTGCTCAACGGATGGGACTACAACATTCCGTCGAACTACGAAGGCCAGTATATAACAGGACATTCCGGCTACGACAATCCTTCAGCAGGCAGTATCGCCTCTTTCTTCGGCCGTCTGAATTACAACTTCGACGAGAAATACATGCTGACCGCTATCATCCGCGCCGATGGTAGTTCTAACTTCGCCAGAGGCAAGCGCTGGGGCTACTTCCCCTCTGTTTCGGCTGGTTGGGTAGTCACCAACGAGAAGTTCATGGAATCTACCGCTTCCTGGATGGACTTCCTTAAACTGCGTGCCAGCTGGGGTCAGAATGGTAACTGCCAGATTGGCAACTTCTACTATCTGTCGAATATCGGCTTCTCGCCTACAGGCTATCCCGATTATGGCTACAAGTTCTCAAGCGACATGAACTACACCGTAGGCCAAGGTAACTATACAACTGGTGCCTACGCCAAGAATGTTCCCAACCCCGACGTGACTTGGGAAACCTCTGAGCAGATCGACCTTGGTATCGATGCCCGCTTCCTGAAGAGCCGCCTGGGCCTTGCTTTCGACTGGTATCAGAAGAAGACCAAGGACTGGCTGGTACAGGCTCCGATGAATGAGATACTCGGTTATGAGGAGCCGGCTATGATTAATGGCGGTGACATCAAGAACACAGGTATTGAGGTGGCTCTTTCATGGAACGACAATATTGGCAAGGATTTCCGCTATCATGCCAATGTGAACTTTGCTACCAACAAAAATAAGGTGACACGTCTGGCCACATCGTCGCCCATCGGTATCGACACCAATAAGTATGGCAGTACGCTGTTCCAGAACTCTTCATACGTATCTGTAGTGGAGGAAGGCCACCCTGTGGGCTACTTCTCTGGAATGTCTTACAGTGGTATTTGGCAGAATCAGGCTCAGATTGACGCTGCCCGTGCAGCAGGCCAGGCCGTACTTGACGGTGCACAGCCCGGCGATCCCATCTGGGATGACTACGATGGCGACGGCACTATCAACTACGACAACGACCGCCATGAGATTGGTCAGCCCCATCCGAAGGTAACCCTTGGCGTGAGCCTCGGTTTCGAGTGGAAGGGACTTGACTTCGGTGTGACCGGATTCGGTGCTTTCGGACAGCAAGTGATGCAGTGCTACCGCACAGCCCTTCTGGCCAATGCCTACAACAACTACACTGTTGACGCATTCGACCGTTGGCATGGCGAGGGAACGAGCAACACTATGCCGCGCCTGACCGTGGGTCACACTAACGACCAGTGGGTAAGCACCCGCTACATGCAGGATGCCGACTACTTCAAGATTCAGAATATTACGCTGGGCTACGACTTCAGCAAACTGTGGAAGAGCAGCCCGTTCTCGCAGCTCCGCCTCTATGTACAGGCCCAGAACCTCTATACCTTCACCGGCTACACGGGTGTTGATCCCGAGTGCAGCTCCGACGGTGGTAAGTCTCAAGACAGCATGAACTTCATCCGTGGTATCGACGTAGGTCTCTATCCGAGTGCCCGTACCTTCATCATCGGTGCAAGCATCAAGTTCTAATCATAAATTCATAACAGATACTAAGAAAATATGAAAAAGATATATTTAATGGCAATCGCGGTGGCCTTCACCTTCGGTCTCACGTCGTGTGAGGACTTCCTCGATTCTTCGAACTATACTGAGGCCAATACCAGCAACTATCCTGCATCGGCAAACGACCTTAATAAGGAACTGGCCGCTCTCTATGGCGTGATGAACCAGTATTGTACTGACCCACTGCAGACCCCTTGGTTTGTGAACTATATAATGTCTGACGATGCCAATGGCGCTGGCGGTACTGGCGACGTGGAGAGCCACGCTATCGGCCACCTGATGGTCAATAAAGAAGGTATATTCGACAATGCCTGGCATAGCACATACGTAGGTATTGCCCGAGCCAACGCTATCATATATGCTGTTGATGCCTTCGACTGGACTGGTAAGGAGAAAACACGTAACCAGTTGCTCGGTGAGGCTTACTTCATGCGTGGTTTGTTCTATCTGTGGGGTTCACAGTTCTGGGGCAACATCCCCGCCTACTGGGCTTCGGCTGCTCCCGACCCCTGCCCACAGCAGGATGCCGAGACCGTTATCTATCCACACATCTTGGCTGACTTCTACAGTGCCTATAATCTGATGCAGAACGGAGCCACTACCATTGGCGACGGACATGCCACACGTGGAGCTGCTGCCGGTTATCTTGCACGCGCTTATATGTTCTATCAGGGCTTCTACAAGAAAGCTGGCGAACTGGCCAAGGCCAACCTGGCCGATGTGGAATTGCCCGAACAGGAAGGCGTAAGCGGTCCTCTGACCAAAGCCCAGGTGGTTGCTGCTCTTGAGGATGCCATCAACAATGGCGGTTATAAACTCGTTGAAGACTTCCGTCTGCTCTGGCAGTACACCAACGAACTGACGGCTCCCGACTATCCTTTCGTGAAGGACTTGGCCGATGCCAAGAAATTCTGGGCTGGAAACGGCAACTCTGAGGAAATGTTCCAGGTGCAGTTTGGTAACTTTGCCCAGTGGTCTGGAAATACGGCAATGGGTTTCACCAACATGACTTCACTCTACTGCGGCCTGCGCTGTGACGACAATGGAGCAGGTGTGGCCAATGGCGACTTGGCTTCGCTGCCCTTCGGACAGGGTTGGGGCCAGGGCACTATCAATGAAAACCTCTGGAACGACTGGAGCGATGCTGACCCACGCAAGAAGGCAACCATTCTCGACGCTCCCACCGAACTGGGACTTGGAACGGGCTTCGTGTTCACCACCAGCTGCTCTGAAGACGCTGGCTACTACAATAAGAAGTGGATGCCGATAACGGCATCGGGAACAACTTGGGATGACCACAACGACGCCTATACTTGGTGGGGTGTTTACCGCAAGGCTAATACGGATGCAGCCAACAACAACGGTAACTCCTTCCAAGGCGACCATTTCGCTGACATCATTCTGCTGCGTCTGGCTGACGTGATGCTGATGCACTCCGAACTGACGGGTACCGCCGACCAAATGAACAAGGTACGTAAACGCGCCGGTCTGGGTGATACTTCCTATTCATGGTCGAACATCAAGAATGAACGCCGTTTCGAACTCGCTGGCGAAGGTCTGCGCTTCAACGACCTGCGCCGCTGGTCGGGCAAGGACGGTGGCGAAAATTGTGAGGCTGCCGTGGCACTTGAACGCCAGAATGGTTCGCGTGTGAACTACACGGGCACATGGACAACCATGCACCATGCCTCTTCGTCTTGGGCAAAGCGCTATGCTGCTACCGACGGCTTCTTGCAGATTCCTCCCGCACAGATTAAGATTGCAGCCGACGAGAACGTGCTGAAGCAAAATCCGGGCTGGGGTTCCAACGTTGCCGATGCCAACATGTCGGGTACGCCTGTATATTAATATAAGTATTGAGAATTAAGAATTGTAAAGAAATGAAAAAATCAATATTATTGTTCGCAGTAGCGTTGGGCATGCTGACATCCTGCGACCCTATCAAGGAAGATAAGGACTTTGACGTGACCAATATCACGGCTGAAGCATTGCTGAATGGCGCAACGTTCTCGCAATATTCAGACGAGGCCTGTACTACGGCAGCGGCTGACGGAAACTATGTTAAGTTCAATATTCCTAATGTATCATCTGTAAACATCTACTATATTAGAGATGAAAAGGAGATAACTCTGCTTACTGGCAAGGCTGGCGGCGTGTTCAAGTTTATACCCAAGCGTGGATCCAATCCCAACCAGACCGTTTATTTCCGTTACATTAACCAGGAAGGTAAGGAAGTTGTTGCCAGCAAGGACTTCACGCTTCAGGTGGCGGCTGACCTTGATCCGGAGGTTGCATTCCTTGCCAGCGACGCTGGAACGAAAAAGTGGATGTGGGACCTGAGCGTGAACAAGCAGGCATGGGGAAATATGGCCTATTGTGTGGGTGACGGTGCTGACTTTGCTGCCAACGGTGCCAACCAATGGTGGGGCTGTGAGCCCGAGATGCTTTGGCTTGATGGTGAAGGTGGCCAGTATGGCCATACCGATAAAGACGATGCCAAGGCTGGTGAAGGTGACATCTATGCCTACATGACATTCGACGAAGATGGAAATATCAAGACCTTTGATGCTCAAGGAAACACGCTGCGCTCTGCTACCTATAAGGTGGAAGGATACGACGGCACACGCCATAACGTAGGCGATACGCCATGGTCTTTAGGAACACTGAAAACATCGGCACCTGCTGTGATGTATCCTTATAAAATCAACGGTGGTGGTACGACTGTAACTGAGTTCGAGATTCTTGGTCTCGACAAAGACCAACTCGTGCTTGTCTATCCTGGCACTGCAACCGCAGGCTCATGGAGCGAGGCAACCTTCTGGCGCTTTACAGCAAAGGAAAATGAAGAGCTCCTGTTCAAATCATGGACGTGGGATACCTCTGTCAACGACGGGCAGGCTTGGGGAAATATGGCCTACTGCGTGGGTGACGGAGCAGGCTTCGCTCTAAAGGCAGAAAACCAGTGGTGGGGATGTATGCCTGAGTTGCTTTGGGAACAAGGTGAAGGTGGTCAGTATGGCCACACCGACAAGGATGACTCCAAGGCAGGCGAGGGCAACTCCAACGCTTACATGACTCTTGACGATATGGGTAAGATTACCACTTATGATGCTGACGGAAAAGTTCTCCGCTCTGCTAACTTCGAATATGAGTTGTTCGAAACGCGCAAACTTGTCGGAGAAACACCTTGGAATATTGGTACCCTAACCACATCTGCACCTGCCGTGATGTACCCATACAAAATCAATGGTGGAGGAACGACTGTTACTCAGTTTGAGATTTTGAATCTTACTGGTACAAGTCTTGTGCTTGTCTATCCTGGCACTGCAACGGCAGGGTCATGGAGCGAGGCAACCTTCTGGCGCTTCAAAAAGAAGAAGTAATCCTCATTCATACTGATTTTATATACCGCCCTGCAGCATCAGCCGCTGCGGGGCGGTTTTCTTCTATAATTTTTGGCATATTCGGATAATTGTTGTATTTTTGCAACGTTTTGAAAAGTGTGATAGTGAAATATTGGAAATGCGGGCTGTCGGTGCTTTTTGGCATCGGCGTATTCGTATTTTGGTATTTCTTCTATCCTCATGCGCTGAACTACCAGGAGCAATATCAACTATTCCTTTGGACAGGGGATTACTTTCTGGAACGGGTAAGCGTGCCGGGGGGATTGGCTGACTGGCTCGGGGAATTCATCGTGCAGTTCTATTATGTGGAGTGGTTAGGGGCATTGCTGTTGGCAGTGCTGTTCATGGTGCTCCAACGGCTGTCGGTGGTTCCTCGTTTTTACCTGCTTTCGTTTGTCTCGCCGCTGCTGTTGCTCTGGCTGATGGGCGATCCCAGTGTGCTGTTGTCGCTGCCAGTGGCCGTCATTCTCTGCTTGCTGGCTTTCAGACTCCTGAAGGCTGTTCATGCAGCCTTCGACCTGCTGATTGTGCCCGTGCTTTACTGGCTGGTGGGGCCTGTGGCATGGTTGTATGTCGTGCTGCGTGTCATCCGTTGGGGTTGGAAACATCTGTGGTCGGCGGGCTGGTTGGTGGCTGTGCAACTGACGGCATACGCCTTCCTGCTGCCGCAGTGGCCGCTCCAGACGGTAATGGCAGGAAACGGGTATTACCGCATTCCCCTGCACTGGCCGAGCCTAAGCGGCTACGACCGTGAGATGTACGAACTGATTCGCGAGGATTATCTGGTGCGTTATGAGCGTTGGGATGAGATTGTGAAGCGGGCACAGGAGTATCAAGTGCATACGCCTTTCAGTTCGGTCTGCGTTAACCTGGCCCTGTCCCAACAGCGGCAATTGGCAGAACGGATGTTCGAATTCTATCAGAGCGGTGAGGATGCACTGATCATGCCCCGCATACGCGACCTGACCTCCATGTTGCCCTCTGCCGAGGCTTTCTGGCGATTAGGCATGGTAAACTCGGCCCAGCGCTATATGTTCGACACGCAAGAGTCTATTCTGAATGCCCGCAAGAGCGGACGTTGCACCAAGCGCATTGCTGAGTGCATGATGGTGAACGGTCATTATCAGACCGCCCGTAAACAAACCAGTCTGCTGAAGAAGAGCCTTTTTTACCGCACGTGGGCCAAGGAGGCAGAGACAATGATGAAAGACGAGGCACAGATGAATGCCCACCCGGTATATGGGAAACTGAGAAAACTGAGATACAAGGAGGATTTCCTCTACAGTTACGAAGAGATTGACAAGATGTTCGGACTGCTGTTCATGAACAACAAGGAGAACCGCATGGCCCTCGACTACTTTATGGCCCAGATGCTGCTGAAGGGTGATATGCAGGGCGTCATGCAATATATGCCGATGGTGCAGCAGTATGGCGGCTATCGTTATATGCCCGTGGGCTATCAGGATGTAGTGAAATGCATCCAGCAGAAGGGAAATGTTCCCGGTTCGCCCTTTGCGGCATACGCTAAACGGATGATGCAGAAAGGAGGTGGGGAATGAAAAAGATAAGGAGACCAATGCTAGCCAGCAGACCCACCCCAGCCCTCCCTATGAGGGAGGGAGTGATATCCTTTTTTAGGTCATTGTTATCGTCTTCGTTATCGTCTTCGTTATCGTCTTCGTTATCGTTATCGTTAGCGTTAACGTTAACGTTGTTATTGTCTTGTTCGTCAATGCCAGAGAACGTGAAGACGGTGGACACGCTGCCTGCGATTTATCCTGATTATATCGGCGTGACGATTCCTGAGGGCATTGCACCGCTGAATTTCAATGCGCTCGGCGAGGGCGTCGACTGCATGGATGTGGTGGTGAAGGGCTCAAAGGGCGGCGAGCTGCATGCCAACGGCGAATGGGCTGACTTTGATGTGGACGACTGGCATCAGCTGACCGCACAGAACCGTGGCGGAACGCTCACTTTTACGGTCTGCATGGAAAAGGACGGGCAGTGGACGCAATACAAGGGCTTCACGGTGACGGTGAGCAGCGATGCCCTCAGCGACTACGGACTGACCTATCGCCGCATCAAGCCCGGCTACGAGGTAGGCGGCGACATCGGTATCTATCAACGTGACATCCATAGCTTCGAAGAGACGGCCATACTGACGGAGCATATCCTGCCGGGCCGCTGTTTCAACTGCCACACGCCCAACCACAACAATCCCAGTCTGTTCACACTGCAGATTCGCGGTGAGGGTGGCGGCACGCTGGTTCAGCGCAATGGGAAACAGACGTGGTATAACACCAAGACCGATTCTACGAAGGCGGCTGGTTCATACGCCTATTGGCACCCCGAAGGCCGCTATTGCGCCTATTCGGCCAATTCCGTCCATCAGGCATTCTTTGTGGGTAGCGGCCAGCGCATTGAGGTGTACCATCAGTTCAGTACGGTTGAAGTGCTTGACACGAAGACCAACGAACTGATTCTCTCCCCACAGATACAGAATGGCGACCTGGCCATCCACCCCGCATTCTCGGCTGATGGACGGACGCTCTATTACAGTTCGTCGAAACCCTGTCGCGTGCCGGCAGAATTTGAACAGGTGAAATGCAGCCTGTGTGCCATTTCCTTCGATGCTGCCACGGGCACTTTTGGAGAACGTGTGGACACACTGCTCAACGGTCCGGCAACTGACAAGAGTTATACGCTGGTTCGTCCTTCGTATGATGGCCGTTGGCTGATGTACACGGTGAGCAGCCGCAGCAATTTCCCAATAGCCCAAAACGATGCCGACCTTTGGCTGATGGATCTGAAGACCGGTGAGCACCGCGAACTGAGCGAGGTGAACAGCCGTCAGTCGGAGAGTTATCATAACTGGAGCCGCAACAGTCGCTGGTTTGTATTCAGCAGCAAGCGCGAAGACGGCATGTACACCAAGTTGTATATTGCCCATATCGACGGTAACGGCAAGGTTTCGAAGCCATTCCTGTTGCCGCAGCGTTATCCGCGAAAATATTATGGTGAACTGATGGATGCCTATAATGTTCCGGAATTCACCTCTGAAAAGGTGGTGTTCGACGCTCACGAGGCCTATCGGCAGGTGTTCCGCGACGAGCGGGTTGGGGTTAAAGTGAAGAGTGAAGAATGAAGAATCTACGAGATAATATGAGAAAACTGTTAGGAATGATTTTGCTGGCCGTGGTTGTGGCCGGCTGTACGCAAAAGGCTGCCAAAGGCGGCGAGTGTGTGATTAAGGGAACCGTGGCCGACAAGGCATTGGAAGGCAAGCGCATTTTTCTTGTGCCATTGTCTGGACCTCAGGATGCTGCCCATGTGGACTCTGTTGAAATCAAGGACGGCAAGTTCGAGTTCCGCAAGGATTCGGTGATGATGGCAAAAATCCTGATGGATTATCATTATCGGTTTAATACCCAGACGCTCCTGGTCGTGACAGACCCGGGTGTGGTGGAGGTTGTGATCGACTCCGTCAGTTCGGCTAAAGGTACGGCCCAAAACGACGTGCTTCAGTACTGGAAGGAAATGACCGAGGTTCACAACTCGCAGATGGGATTCTTGCGTCGCAATATGAATGAAGCAAAACAGAAAGGCGAAACCCAGCGCATGGAATCACTGAAACTGCGTAGCGACAGTATTCATCTGGCCTACAAACAGGCCACGCGCAAGTTGTCCAAAGAGATGGCTGACTGCGTGCTGAAGGATTTCCTCGCCGGTATGTTCCCCTTAACCTATAAGCGGAAGATGCCCGACGGCACTGTTGTGGAAATGGATGCTGACACGCATGAACCGGTTAAGAAGTGATGAGTGAGAAGTGATAAGTGATAAATGATAGGTGATGAGTGGTAAGTGGAAAATTTTGGGTAAGTCGTGGCAATGGGGATTGTCGCTGTTTTTTGCGGTGGGCGTGTTCCTGTTTTGGGCTGTGCCTTACTATAGTGTGATGTCCTATCAGGAACAGTTACAATTGTTTCTTTGGAACACAGACTATTTCTGGGAGCGTGTCAGTCTGCCGGGCGGGTTGTCCGACTGGTTAGGCGAGTTCTTGGTGCAGTTTTATTTCATTCCCTTGGTAGGGGCAGCCATCTTGGCTGTGCTCTTCCTGCTGATGCAGCGACTGACGTTTTGCGCCATGGCATGGAGCAAAAACGGAGGAAAACCTGACGGCGAGGCATTTGCCTTCGTGCTGAGTTTTGTGCCGGCCCTGCTGATGTGGGCCTATATGGGCGACGAGAATGTCATGCTGGGCTTCGTGGTGGCTTGCATCTTCGCGCTGCTGGCTATGTGGGGTTACACCAGATTACAGTCAACGTTGATGTGCCGGTGGGTTTATCCGCTGGTGATGACCGTTGTTCTCTATTGGACGATGGGGGCCGTTGTGCTGGCCTTTGCCCTGTTTGTGGCCTTGTGGCAGTTTGTTGACCATCGCGCAGGCCGTTGGCTGACGGCCGCCGTTACCATCTTGTTCACCCTCTTTGTCGTCTTAGGTTCTTCCACATTCCTGCCTTTCCCACTGTTCCGGCTGATGGGCGGACTCTACTATTACCGTTTCCCAGCCATCATTCCGCTGCTACAGGGCATTATTATCCTGAGCCTTGTTTTGGTTCCCTTGGTTGGGGCAGTAGTTTTGCGATGGCAACGTCAGATGGCTTTCTGGCGTTGGGGAACTGTGGTGTTTGGAGCGTTGTTGGTGATTGCTGGTTTCTTTGGAATCAGAAGTCAGTATGACGAAAAACGCTATGAAGTCATCGACTACGACTTCATGGTGCGCACCGAAAAGTGGCAGCAGATGATTTCCCAGGCAGAGAAGAAGAATCCCTCAACCCCAACCAGCGTGGCCTGTCTGAACTTAGCCCTTCAGCAAACGGGACAGATGGGCGACCGCATGTTCGAATTTTTCCAGAACGGCGTGCAGGGACTGTTGCCCTCGTTCCAGCGTAACTTCACTACTCCCGTGCCCGTTGGAGAAATCTATCTGCGCATGGGTATGGTGAACGATGCCATGCGCTATTTCTATGAGGCTCAAGAGGCTATACCGACCTGCCGCAAGAGTGCGCGCCTGACTAAGCGTCTGGCGGAATGTAACCTGATTAACGGTGAATACGAGGTGGCCCGCAAATACTTGCGTAAATTGCAGAGCACACTGTTCTATAGGAAATGGGCTGAGCGCATGATGGAGTTGATGAAGAGCGAGCGTGCCATCAACGAGCATCACTTTTTCGGCACAGTGCGCAAGAACATGTACAAAAAAGATTTCCTATCGAGCGACCGTGAATTGGACCAGATGATTGGCCTGCTGCTTGTGAGCAACAAGCAGAACAGGGCGGCATTCGAATACCTGATGGCTTACGAACAGTTGAATGGTGACATTGATCATTTTGAACAGTATTATCCGTTGGGGCAGCACATGAATTACGATCGCATTCCCAATTCCTATCTGGAAACCCGCCTGATATTCTGGTCGCAGCACAGCAATCAGATGAGCCAGCCCCCGGCAGGTGTCAGTCAGTTGATGGGGCAGCGCTTCATGGAGTTTGGTAAACAGTTCTCGCAGCGGGGCAACATAGAGCCATTCCGCGGAACTTATTGGTATTACTTTGCAAAAATGATGAAAAAGTGAAGAAAAAGAGACCCACCCCAACCAACAGACCCACCCCAGCCCTCCCTATGAGGGAGGGAGTTATGTCCTTTGTTTGGTCATTGTTATCGTTAACGTTGTTATTGGCATGTTCTTCCGTTCCTGAGAATGTGACGGTGACAGACAAGTTGCCTTCCATCTATCCCGACTATATCGGGGTGACCATTCCCGACGGCATCGCCCCGCTGAATTTCAACATCCGCAGCAACGACGAGGTGGAGGCCGTGGATGTGGTGGTGAAAGGTTCGAATGGCGGCGAAATGCACGTGAATGATGACTGGGCCCGTTTTGATATCGACGAGTGGCATGCACTGACGGCCGCCAACAAGGGCGGCGACCTGACCTTTACCGTCTGTGTGAAACAGAATGGCAAGTGGACGCAATACAAAGATTTTAAGATGTTCGTCAGCAAATACGAACTGGAGGAGTGGGGCGTCACCTATCGTCGCATCGCCCCGGGCTACGAGGTGTTCAGCCACATGGGCATCTATCAGCGCGACTTGTCAGACTTTGAAGAGACGGCCATCATCGACAACACCCAGCTGCTGGGCCAGTGTGTGAACTGCCATACGGCGAATCGCACCAATCCCGACCGCATGGTGTTCCACATCCGCGGCGACCATGGCGCAACGCTCATACAGACGGACGGCAAGCGCGATGTGCTGGCTGCAAAAAACGACCTGCTGGGCGGCTCTATGGTCTATCCATATTGGCATCCTTCGGGCGAGTATTGTGCTTTTTCTACCAATCAGACGCGTCAGGGATTCCACGAAATCCGCAACGAGCGCATCGAGGTGACCGACCTGAGCAGCGACATCTTTGTCTATAATCCCACGACACGCGAAATACTGGAAGATTCGCTGGTTGCAACAAAAGACTGGAATGAGAATCTGCCCGTGTTCTCGCCCGACGGAAAGACCATTTATTTTGTGACCTGCAGGCAGGTTGACTCCAATCATTACAAGGAAGAGAAGTACAACCTCTGCCGGATTGACTTCGATCCCGCTACGGGCAAATACGGCAACAAAGTAGATACCCTGTTCAATGCCGCGAAGATGGGCAAGAGCCTTACCTGGCCGCGACCCAGTTATGACGGCAAGTGGCTGCTGTTCACGCTGATAGACTATGGCTACTTCTCCATCTGGCACGGGGAGAGCGAGCAGTGGCTGATGAATTTGCAGACGGGAGAGTCGCGTCCGCTGAAGGAAATCAACAGCAACGATGCCGACAGTTACCATAACTGGAAC
The DNA here is from genome assembly GCA_017428925.1 of Prevotella sp. GTDB lineage: Bacteria > Bacteroidota > Bacteroidia > Bacteroidales > Bacteroidaceae > Prevotella. The sequence goes on from JAFRPY010000046.1 coordinate 65,606, forward strand.
GTGAACAGCCGCTGGATTGTCTTTACCAGCCGACGGGGCGACGGCCTGCACACACGTCTCTATCTGGCCTCCATCGACGAGAATGGCAAGGGTACAAAACCGTTCCTGCTCCCGCAGGAGAATCCGTGGAAGTATTACGACGAGAGTCTTTACTCTTTCAATACTCCTGATTTCAGCAGCAATCGGGTTGAATTCGACAGCCACGCCGCCGCCCGCGAGATTATGTCGGACAATAGGAACAAGACGACGGTCAGGAAATAGTAATCGCTCCCTCGTTGCGGGAGAGCGCGTGTGGAGCTTCTCTTTACATCAAAAACTGCTCCTGTTTTGCAGTTTTTCTGCTCTTCTTTTGCAGTTTTTCTGCTCCTTATCAGCAGTTTTACTGCAAATCAGGAGCAGTTTCTCGTTTGAAGTTCTCAGCCCTTTTCTGCATTGCGCGCTCCACGTCGTTTGCATCAAACGGTGACGGGCCTTTTGCCATTTCGGGCGCGTTGAAACTCTTCAGGAAATTGTCGTAGAAAGTGGGTGATTCCTGTGGCAGACAGAACGGTTTGCGGGCCTTTCCGTTTTTGTCGATGTAGCAGAAATAGGGTTTGCCGTATAGGCCGTCGTCGCGCTTTGAGGCAAATACAAACCATCGGCTGTTGCTGCTCCATGAATGATAAGTGTCGCTCATCCGGCTATTCACGATGTCCATCGTGTCGATTCGCATGGTTTGTAGGTCAAGCATCCGCAGATCGGTTTCGCGGTGCCAGATGGGGAACGTGCCGTAATCTGCCACAGAATAGAGCAGGTAGCGGCCGTCGGGCGATATTTTGGGATGGCACACCGAGGTCTTGCCGCCGGGCTGTTTGTAAGCCGCCACCACGGTATCGGATTTTTCTCCGATAGCCCCGGTTTTCTCGTTGAACGGAATGCGGCAGAGTGAATATTGCAGGCTTGTAATCTCCTTGGTTTTGGTGATGGCCTTTGCGGTGCAATAGTAAATGTATTTTCCGTCGGGCGAGAATGTCGGGAAGGTTTCAAACCAAGTGCTGTCGGCGAGCAGCGGCGACGAGATGATGCGGTTTTCTTTCAGGTCGGCCACGTATACATCCGATTTTGAGTCGAACACTTCCAATCGTTTCTCGGGTTTTGCGTGAAAGGCAGGGATGATTTTGTTGGTCGAGAATACGATATATCGACCTGTCGGGCTGAAGTCGAAATAAACACTTGAACCTGTTGGAGTCTGAATGTCGAGTTTGCGCAAATGACCATTTTCGTTGAGCACGGCACCGCCTTCTTTTCCACGCACGTACATCATGGAGCGGTTCGGATTCTGCTGGCTGTGGATATGGCAGTTCATGCAGCGGTCGCCCACCTGACGGAAACTGCTGATGGCCCGCTGGTCGAAGTTTTCTATACAACGTTCGTGGATTTCCAGATGATGGAAAACTTCATAGTCGGGTTCAATGAGCCGGTAGGTAAGCCAACTGTCTATCTTGTCGTTTACGACTTCCCATGTGAACGGTTCGTATTGTGTCCATTGCCTGTCTTTGAGTGCCGTGACGGTGACCTCAATCTTTTTTCCAGCCGACTTTTCCATGAGCGTTTTCCACTCATCCATGTCGAAAACGGCCTCGTTGCCTTTGGCGTTGATGACGATGTCGCCGGCTTTAACCTCTATGGCTTCGTAGTCGCCGCGCAGCAGAAAGTTGAGCGGAGCAATGTTGACGGGTATGGTCACGTTGGTATAGTCGGGATAAAGTGGAGGCAATTCCTTGATTTTCCGTGCATTTTCCGGATGGGGCGTGCAGGAAAATAGGCTGAAGAGAACGGTCAGCAGCCAAATGAATTTCAGTCTGTCTGTCATGGCCTCTTTTTTTGAAATTTGTTGTCGTAGAAATACCAGTAGGTGTCGCTGAACTTGCTGGTCATGGCGGTTCCGCGCACTTTGTTGTATTCGTTGAAATCCGAGAGTTGCTTCATGTCCTTGACATATCGGAGCAGTTCCTCCTCGGAAGCCTGAGTACCAGCCATATAGATGAGCAGTGCCTGTTGATAGAGGGGCTTGATGCGTGGGACGTCGCGGTTCATGCAGTAACGGTCGTAGTCGGATTTGAAACTGCCGATATCGCCTGTGATGAGATCGGTGCAGAGCAGGTAGTCGAGTGCTGCCGTGTTTTGGGGATTGCTGTCAAGAAGTTCCAGTAGAATCGTCCGGGCGAAATCTCCGAGACGTATGGTGTCTTTTTTGTTGATAAACTGGGCTTTTTCCCGATAGGCGGGCATGGCTGGCGCATGTTCTGCCCATTTTCGATAGGCGAGCGTTTTTTTGAGAATGCCTATATATTTGTTGGCTGCAAGGTTGTCGCCGCTGACAATGTTGCATTCTGCCAGTCGTTTTATCATCCTTACGTTGCGGTTGTCGGGCGCGAATACATTGCCCATCATGGCAGCCCTTTCGGCGTAGGTCACATCGCCCAGAAGGTAATACAGTTCGTTGATCATCTTGATTTCCAGAAGGGGCGCTTCGGGGCCGATTTTCCACAACGTCCCCATCTCAATCGGCGTAATCTGCAACAAGTTGTCGGGCAACTGGCCTTTTTGTGCCTGCGCCAGGTTATAGAGGAAAACGGCATACTGGCTGCGGTTCTGATCTTCCTCCACGAGTTGTTTCACCTTTCGGTAGTTTCCCCAGTTGTATTCGTTGTCAACGGCAAGAATTTTCTCCAATTCCCATTCTGGTCCCGAGAATCTTCCTGCCTGCGGTTTTCCGAAGAGCAACCAGCAGGGGAGTAATGCCATGGCCAGGATAATGAAGGCAAGAATCCTCCGTTTTTTGAAGACGATAGAGCAGAGCCAAAGCATCAGGGCATAGCCGATGATGCTGATGGTGCTCGACAGGTTGTAGCCATAGTAGCAATGGCGCCATGCCTCGACAGTCATGGCCGCGATACCAATCAGAATGGACCATTTGCCGCATCCGAAGTTTCGGAATGTTCGGCGGACGATGTCGCCCATAAGCAATAAAACGACCGTCAGGATTGCCGCCCCGGCGTAGAGAAAATAATAGAACTGTGTGAAAAAATCGCCTATAAGCCGTGACAGCCATCCGGGACCGGAATAGGTTTGCAGATAGTCTGCCGACCACAGGAACAGCTGGTTTTGCTCCTTATAGAAGAAATGATAAGGATAGCAGAACTGGAAAAAACAAAAACAGGCAGCCGTCCATAGGACGGCCACCATAATACATAGCGTATTTTTTGTTTTGATTGCCACGATTTGTGCCTTTTCTCCTCCTTATAGACGCTCCAGCATTCGCTTGATGACCACCGAAGCTGATATCTCGCGATTGGCAGCCTCGGGGATGACGATGCTGTTCTCTGATTCGATGACGTCGTCGGTCACGATGAGGCCACGGCGCACGGGCAGGCAGTGCATGAACTTTCCGTTGTTTGTCCACGACATGTGCTCTGTGTCAACAGTCCATGCCATGTCTTTCGACGTGATTTTACCGTAATCCTGCAGGTTGGTCACACCGGGGTTCGACCAGTTCTTGGCATAGATGAAGTCGGCACCCTCGAATGCTTTGCGCTGATCGTATTCAACCCGGGCATTGCCGATGAATTTCGGATCGAGCTCATATCCCTCGGGATGAGTGATGACGAAATCCACATCGGCAGCGTTCATCCATTGGGCGAACGAATTGGGAACGGCTTGCGGAAGTGAACGGCAGTGGGGAGCCCACGTCAGCACCACCTTGGGGCGTTCCACTTTCTTGTATTCCTCAATCGTAATCAAGTCGGCAAATGCCTGAAGCGGGTGGACGGTAGCTGTTTCCATGGCGAAGACAGGCTTTCCGCTGTACTTGATAAACTGTTGGAGTACCGTTTCTGCGTAGTCGTATTCGCGGTCGGTGAGTCCGGCAAACGAGCGTACTCCGATGAGGTCGCAATAGCATCCCATCACGGGGATGGCCTCAAGCAGGTGTTCGCTTTTGTCGCCGTCCATGATAACGCCCCGCTCGGTCTCCAGTTTCCATGCACCGGCATTCACGTCGAGCACGATGACATTCATGCCCAGGTTCATTGCGGCCTTCTGTGTGGATAGACGGGTGCGCAGACTATTGTTGAAGAAAATCATCATCAGGGTTTTGTTCTTGCCCAGATGCTGATACTTGAAACGCTCATTCTTAATCTCTTGTGCCTCGGCAAGTGCTTTGCTGAGGTCGCCAATATCTTCTACGTTGATAAATGTACGCATATCGTTTTGGTTTTTATTGATAACTATAAAAGTCTTAAGGCCTAATCTGGCCGTTGCCTTCTATCAGCCATTTGTAGGTGCACATCTCCTCGAGCGCCATAGGCCCGCGCGGACCCAGTTTCTGGGTGCTGATGCCGATTTCGGCTCCCAGCCCGAACTGTGCGCCGTCGGTGAAGCTCGTCGGGGCATTGACATAAACACAAGCGGCATCAACCTCTTTCTGGAAACGGACTGCATTCTCGTTGTTGTCGGTAATGATGCTCTCGCTATGACCGCTTCCAAATTTGTCAATGTGCTGAATGGCTTCGTCGAGTGAGCCAACAGTCTTGACAGCCATCTTGTAGTCCATAAACTCTGTGCCGAAACTTTCTTCCGTAGCATGCTGGAGCAGATTTGCGGGATATTTGCCTTCAAGGGCGGGGTATGATTTCTCATCGGCATAGATGATAACGTTCTTTTCTGCCATCTTCTCGCAAAGTTCAGCTAAGTCACCGAGACGCTTCTCGTGGATAATCAGGCAGTCGAGGGCGTTGCACACCGACACGCGCCGCGTCTTGGCGTTGTTGATGACGGGAATGCCAATCTTCAGAGAACCGAATTCGTCGAAATAGGTGTTCACCACACCGGCACCCGTCTCGATGACCGGCACCCGTGCCGTATCGCGAACGAACTGTATCAGTTTTTTGCCTCCACGCGGAATGCACACGTCGATATAGCCAACGGCATTGAGCATCTCGCCGGTTGCCTCGTGAGTGGCGGGAAGCAATTCCACGACCGAAGGATTCACGCCTTCTTGTTCCAGAACCTTGTGGATAAGGCCAATGATGGCGCGATTGGAATCATCGGCATCTCTTCCGCCTTTTAGTACACAGGCGTTGCCACTCTTGAAACAAAGCGAGAACACATCGAATGAAACGTTGGGGCGGGCTTCGTAGATAACACCGATAACGCCAAAGGGTACGGTTACCCGGGAGAGGATAAGTCCGTTTTCCAAAATCCGATGCTTAAGCACTTTGCCTAAGGGATTCTCCAGGGTGGCCACATGACGCATGTCGGAGGCAATGCCTTCCAGCCGGGCCTTGGTCAGCTGAAGGCGGTCGTACAGCGGATTGCTTTTTTCCATGCGTGCCAGGTCTTTGGCGTTCTCTTCGAGCAACATGTCCTTCTGCTCGATGATGGCCTGAGCTACGGATAGCAAAATCTTATTCTTACGTTCGTCGCTGATGAGGGCAAGCTCTTTGCTTGCCGATTTCACACGTTCAAATTGTTCTCTTAATTCCATCTTGGTCTTAAATATTGGAATGGTTAAACTGCAAATTCTGTATGAGGGGTAGTCTCGGCCCTTTCTGTCAGGTCAATCAAAATATCGTCGCGCTCACCATTGGCAATGATGACGCGGATGCCTGCTTGCTGAATCTTGCTGGCCGTGGTATATTTCGAGTGCATGCCTCCACGGCCAAATGCGCTTTTCTCGGGCTGTATGTATTGTGAAAGGTCGGTTCCGGGTTCCACGCGGTTGATGAGTCGTGACGTTGAATCGTCGGGATTGCCCGTATAGATACCGTCAATGTTGCTCAGCAGAATCAGTGTGTCGGCCTTCATCATCTGTGCGATGAGTCCGGAGAGTTCGTCGTTGTCGGTAAACATCAACTCGGTTACACTCACGGTGTCGTTTTCGTTAACGATAGGGATGACGTCGTTTTCCAGCATTACCGTCATGCAGGCTTTTTGGTTCTCGTATTGTTCACCAGGCTGGAAATTCTCCTTCATGGTGAGCACCTGGCCCACGTGCATGCCGTATTCACGGAAAAGGTCGTAGTAGAGACCGATGAGCTTGGCTTGTCCTAACGCAGAGAACAACTGGCGCTGTTCGACGGAGTCAAGGTCGTGGTCCACTTTCAGTTCACCACGGCCGCTGGCCATGGCACCCGATGAAACAAGTATCACTTCCTTGCCGTTTTTTCTCAATTCGGCTATCTGGTCGACCAGTGCCGAAACGCGCGTCATGTCGAGTTTCCCGTCCTTTCTGGTCAGCACATTCGAGCCAACCTTCACAACTATTCTTTTCATTTTTTGTTGTCTTTATTGCGGATTTCCACACGGCGAATCTTACCGCTGATGGTCTTGGGCAGTTCGTCTACGAATTCCACGATACGGGGGTATTTGTAGGGAGCTGTTTCGCGCTTAACGTGGTTCTGTAGTTCCTTGACGAGTTCTTCGCCGGCCTTGTCCTTCCATTCTTTGCCTAATACGACAGTGGCCTTTACCACCATGCCGCGAATGTCGTCGGGAACACCGGTAATGGCGCATTCCACTATGGCAGGATGAGTCATCAGTGCACTCTCCACCTCGAATGGGCCAATGCGATAACCGCTGGACTTGATAACATCGTCGATACGGCCTTCAAACCAGTAGTAGCCGTCCTCGTCGCGCCAAGCCATATCGCCGGTATGGTACATGCCATCATGCCAGGCTTCCTTTGTGAGCTCGGGATCACGATAGTATTCTTTGAAAAGTCCTATCGGTTTGCGGTCGCCCACACGCACGACAATCTCGCCCTTTTCACCGTCTTCGCACGAAGTGCCATCAGCACGTATCAGGTCAATGTTATATTGTGCATTGGGGATTCCCATCGAACCTGGTTTTGGCTTCATCCACGGCATGGTGCCCAGCGTCATCGTGGTCTCGGTTTGTCCGAAACCTTCCATCATCTGAATACCAGTTTTTTCCTTGAACTTGTCGAATACGGCAGGATTCAAAGCCTCACCGGCCGTTGTGCAATACTCCAGTGACGAGAGATCGTATTTTGAGAGGTCTTCTCGAATCATGAAGCGATAGATGGTAGGAGGTGCACAAAACGAGGTTACCTTGTATTTCTCGATTTGGCGCAGAAGTGTGTCGGCATTGAATTTCTCATGGTCGAATACGAATACCGTCGCGCCGGCAAACCACTGGCCGTAGAATTTCCCCCATACGGCTTTTCCCCATCCGGTGTCGGCCACCGTCAGGTGCAGTGAGTCTTCGTGAAGATTGTGCCAGAAGACGCCCGTCGTCAGGTGTCCCATGGCATACAGATAGTCGTGGGCTACCATCTTCGGTTCGCCCGAAGTTCCGCTGGTGAAATACATCAGCATGGTGTCGTCGTTGTCGTTGACAAATACGGGACGTTGGAATTTCGGAGCCTTCTGCCATTCCGACTGCCAGTCGTGCCAGCCATTTGGTATTTCTCCTTCACTCTTTGAAACGCTGCTGCGTACAGCCACCAGCGATTTTACCGTCGGACTTTCCGGCATCGCTGCTTCTACTTGGCTCATCACGTAATTGTCGTCAACACAGATGATTGCCTTGACGCTGGCACGGGTGTTCCTGTAGACAATGTCGTGTTTGGTCAACATGTGGGTGGCAGGAATGACGATGGCACCAATCTTATGGAGTGCCAACATGACTACCCACCATTCGTAGCGACGCTTCAGGATGAGCATTACGGGATCGTTCTTGCTGATTCCTAAAGTCTGCAGATATGAGGCGGCCTGGTCGGTCTGTTCTTTCAACAGACTGAATGAGGTACGTATTTCCTTGCCTTCGTCGTTTGTCCAAAGCAGGGCCAGCCTGTCGGGATCCGTCTTTGCCCATTCGTCCATCACGTCGTAGGCAAAGTTGAAATTCTCTGGAATGATAAACTCCAGGTTTTTGTTATAGTCCTCCACTGAGGAAAATGATGTCTGCTTTAAAAATCTTTCTACCATTTTAATGATCGCTTATCAATCGTCACTCTTTTTTATTATTCTCATTCCACGGTAAACGCCAGGAATTTCACGGGTTTGTCGCCTTTCGCCAACATGCCGTGGGGCTTCGACGAGTCGAAATAGATGCTGTCGCCTTCTGTCAATGTAATGGTTTTACCGTTGATATAAAGTTCCATCGTGCCTTCGAGCACCATGTTGAATTCCTGTCCGGGATGGGTGTTTTTATAGACAGTATGTGCATTGGGCTTTGGTTCAACAGTTACGATGAACACCTCGGCCTTGCGGTTGGCAAAGCCGCTGGCCAGACTCTGATATTTATATGCCTTGGTACGCTCTACAGAGAGGCCTTGGCCCTTGCGCGTCACGAAATAATTGCGCATGTGAGGCTCTTCGGCAAACATCAGCGCATCGGCCGACACTCCGTATTTCTTGGCAATCTTCATCAGGTTAGAGATGGTGATGTCCACCTCGCCCTTTTCAATTTTCTCATACTTGTCCAGCGTGATGCCGCATGTCTCTGCTATCTCTTCGGCAGGAATGTCGAGCACGTCGCGCAGGCCTTTCAGTCGCTCGCCTATTTGTTTAATTGCTTCTTCCATCTTGTTTTTTCTGATAATACTGTGCAAAAGTAACTATAAAATCTGAGAAAATGAAAGCTATGGGGCTTTTTTTCAATTTTTATAGAACTATCCAAGGGTCAGCTCTATCGGTGGTCTTCAAACTTGCAGTGGCTGTATTTATCCTTTGGAAACTCGAAAACCGTGTCGCTGATGTTGCCAGCCTTGAAGTTTTTAAAAGTGATTTTAGCCCAGAATAGACTCATAATCTTGATTTTCAGATATTTGGGATAGTAGCTGCCTGCTGCTATCAGTGCACGTACTTCCTTCATCTTTGTATGCTGGGCATTCTTTTTGGCTTTCAGGGTGACGAGAAAGTGGCTGCCTTCTTTTTCAACGTGATAGTCGAATTCGTCGGGATAGAACTTGAATTTCTGTAGCAGCTGGTCGTCCTTGTTCACCTTAGGGTCGTGAATTTCAACGACATTTTTATTGGTTCTCAGTTTGTATAGCAGTTTTCCGTCGTTCCAGTGGATGGTCTTGCCGTGAACCGACTTGCTCTTCTCACCCTTATACCATGCCGTTCCTTCCTCGTGATAGATGCCTAAAATGCTGATTTTATAGATGAAACTTACACCGTCTTTTCCATAAAAATGATTATAGGCATTCTGGAAGATTTGCCTGGCCTGCCGGGAATTGGAATTCTCCTGAGCCATAGCATGGGAAGACAAGAGTATAAAAACGCTGAGAATCAGGACCTTCATCAGATGAAAGCCCTGAGTCTCAGTGCCTATATTCCTTGAAGTCGGATACATGTTCGGGTTTACTTTGCCCCGGCTTTCAGTCCGCGGATTACTGCTGAAGTAAAGCCCGCATGTTCCATCTCGTTCAGGCCCTTGATGGTCACTCCGCCCGGTGTAGTCACCATGTCGATGGCGGCTTCGGGGTGTAGGCCCGTTGCCTGCAGCAGTTCAACGGCTCCCTTTATCGTCTGCATCACGATTTGTTTGGCCTCGTCGGCCTTGAAACCTAATTCAACTCCCCCTTCTGAAGCGGCGCGTATATAGCGCATGGCGTATGCTATGCCGCACGAAGCAAGTGTGGTGCCTGCAGCCAAATGCTGTTCGTCGGTGATGATGCTGTCGCCCATCGAGTCGAACAAAGCCTTCACCGTGGCGGTCTGTTCCTTGGTTGCCTCCACAGGGACAATAAACGTCATGGAAGCCATTTCGGCTATGGCAATATTGGGGATGACAAGAAACAGGGGCGGACAGTGCTCACCGAGCCATTGCTTGATACTGGAAGACGAAACCCCGGCAGCAATCACGATAAGCAGTTGCCGCTCGGGGTTAAGCGAATTCTTAATGCCACTGAGCACAGGCTCAACGAGCCATGGCTTCACACATACGCAAACCACGTCGGCATCTTCTGCGGCAATGGCATTGTCGGTAGTAACCGATACGCCTGAATGGGCAAAGCGGTTAACCACGGCTTGTGAAGGGTCGGCCACGGTGATGTCTTCGTTTCTGAACATTTCGCCCTTGATGAGGCCTTCTACGGTTGCGCCGCCCATGGCTCCGGCGCCTATCATTGCTATTTTCATGTTTATTCAGTTGATGAATTTTGTGAGTTTTTGAGTTTTCTAATTATCTCATTTTCTCAATTTTTCATTTCCCCAACACTCTCTTCAGTCTTTCGATGAAATCGTCTGCATCCTGCTTGGTCATACAGAGTGGTGGCAGCAGGCGCAGGATATTGGTGCCGGCACAGCCGGTGAAACAGTGTTCATTATAGATGAGGGGCTGGCGAACGTCCTTGTGCGGACAGTCGAGGTCGATACCTATCATAAGGCCGCGGCCGCGAATGTCTTTTATCCTGTCGCTGTCCAGTTCTTTCAACCGCTCCATCAGGTAGCTTCCCACCATGTCGGCATTTTCCACAAGATTTTCTTCCTCAAAAACATCGAGCACGGCCAGGGCTGCAGCACAGGCAAGGTGGTTACCGCCGAACGTGGTACCCAATTGGCCGTAGACAGGTTTGAAGTCAGGAGAAATCAGCACACCACCCATTGGGAAGCCATTGGCAATGCCTTTGGCGACGGTGATGATGTCGGGTTTGATGTCAAGCCATTGGTGGGCGAAGAATTTGCCGCTTCGACCATATCCACACTGAATCTCGTCACAAATGAGAACAGTGTTATGCTGTTTGCATAGTTTTTGCAATCCTTGGGCAAATTCCTTTGTGGCCAGTTTGATGCCGCCAACGCCTTGTATGCACTCTAAGATTACGGCGCAAACATCGCCCTTTGCCAACTCTGCTTCCCATGCCGGCAGGTCGTTTAGCGGCAAATAGGTTACATGGCTGTTGTCGTTGATGGGAGCAATAATCTTGGGATTGTTGGTCACCTCAACGGCAAGACTTGTTCTCCCGTGGAAAGCTTTCTCACACGAAAGGACGCGAGTGCGTCCATTGGTAAACGAGGCGAGTTTCAGCGCATTCTCGTTAGCTTCGGCACCACTGTTGATGAGAAACAGCTGATAGTCGTCATAGCCGCTGATACGTCCCAACCGCTCAGCCAGTTCCACTTGCAGGCGGTTGATGACAGAATTGCTGTAGAATCCTAACTTTCCTAACTGTTCACTTACCTTTTGCACATAGTGCGGATGAGAGTGACCGATGCTGATGACGGCATGGCCGCCATACAGGTCGAGATACTCCTGTCCTTGGTCGTCCCAAACTTTGCAACCTTTACCCTTGACAATATTTACATCGAAAAGGGGATAAACATCAAATAGTTTCATATATCGTTTTTCTTTCTTGTTTTGTTAGAAGGCCGATGCCTTCAGTTTCAGTCCTGCCGTTTCGTCGATGCCGAACATGATGTTCATGTTCTGAACGGCCTGACCAACGGCACCCTTCAGCAGATTGTCGATAATCGAGGTGACAACAAGTTTATTCCCGAACTTTTCACAATGAACGAGGCATTTATTGGTGTTTACCACCTGTTTCAGGTCGAGGGCTTTGTCGCTGTAGTGGGTGAAGGTGGCATCTTTGTAGAAATCTTTGTAAAATGCCACGATGTCATCAATCGAGCGTTCGGTCTTGATGACCTCTGTCACGAAAATTCCTCGGGCGAAATCACCGCGATAAGGGATGAAGTCGATGGAAACGCCTTCTTGCCCTTCGCCTCCTATTGGCGATGTAATAAAGGCACTTTCTTCAGGTCTTACCTCGTTGAGGCTTTGGCAAATCTCGTGCAGATGCTGGTGGGTGAAGAGTTTATAGACGCTGAAATTGTTGTTGCGCCACGAGAAATGGGTGGTGGCGCCGGGTTTCTGTCCTGCTCCTGTGCTTCCCGTGATGCCGTTCACGGCTACGTCGTCGTTGATGATTCCCATCTTTGCAGCAGGCAGAAGTCCCAGTTGGATGCACGTGGCGAAGCATCCGGGATTGGCCACGTGAATGGCTGTGGCCGTTTCTGCCTTGTGTATTTCAGGCAGGCCGTAGACGAAATCGTTTCCTTCCTTTTTTAAGCGGAAGTCCTGAGCCATGTCGATGATTTTCACATCAGCGGGAATCGCATGCTCTTTCAGGAACTGCTCGCTCTTGCCGTGTCCGAAACAGAAGTAGACCACGTCAACTTGGTCGAAAGGCATTTCAGAAGTAAACCTCAGATCGGTATCGCCGATGAGTCCTTCGTGAACGTCACTGACGGGGTTGCCCGCATTGCTCTCCGAATTGGCGAAAACAATCTTTGCCTCGGGATGGTTCAACAGCAGACGGATGAGTTCGCCGCCTGTGTAGCCTGCAGCACCTAAAACCCCCACCTTAATCGGAGACCCACCCCCTAGCCCCTCCCTATGAAGGAGGGGAGTAGATACTTCCTGCTTTATGTTCTTTTCCATATTATTCTGGGTATGAGGTAATTGCCCCCTCCCTCATAGGGAGGGCTGGGGTGGGTCTGTTTATCTCTTTTCGTCCTTATGTATTCCGTAATAGACGCGGAGTGGGGTAGAGCTCACTTTGATGAATCCTTTGGCTTCATCCGAGGTCCATCCATGTTGCATCTCACCGTATTCACCCAGTTTGCTCTTCGTCAGGTCGTTCTCAGAGTCGACGCCAACGGTCTGGAAACCGTATGGACGGAGTTCCAGAATGGCGGTACCCGTCACGTTGCGTTGCGATGAGGTCAGCATGGCCTCCATGTCGGGCATCACAGGCTCCAGATACTGGCTCTCGTGCAGGAACATGCCGTACCAGTTAGCCACCTGGTCTTTCCAGTACTGCTGCCATTTCGACAGCGTTGACTTCTCCAGCAGACGGTGAGCCTCGATAATCAGTTTCGGGGCGGCAGCCTCGAAGGCCACGCGACCCTTGATGCCGATGATAGTGTCGCCCACGTTGCAGTCGCGGCCGATGGCGTATGAGGCGCCAATCTCTTCAATCTTCTGGATGGCGGCAATTTTGTCGTCGAACTTTTCACCGTTCACAGCCACAATCTCGCCTTTCTCGAACGTGATTTTCAGCTGCGAAGGCTGCTGGTTGGTGACGTGCTTCAGGTAAGCCTCTTCGGGCAGTCCCTGCGTAGGGTCGAGAATCTCGCCGCCGCAGATGCTGGTTCCCCAGATGCCCACGTTGTAGGAATATTTCAGTTTGGTGAAATCGGCAAAGAATCCGTTCTCGTTCAGATAGTCCACCTCTTCCTTGCGGCTGAGTGCATGGTCGCGCGTCAGCGTGATAATCTCCACACCGGGTGCCATCACGAGGAAGGTCATGTCGAAACGAATCTGGTCGTTACCAGCCCCTGTCGAACCGTGAGCAATGGCGTCGGCACCGATCTGCTTGGCATAGCGTGCGATGGCGATGGCCTGGAAAATACGTTCGCTGCTCACCGAGATGGGGTAGCAGTTGTTGCGCAGCACATTGCCGAAAATCATGTATTTCAGTGACTTCTCATAATACTCCTGTGTCACGTCGAGCGTCACATATTCTTTGGCACCTAACTTATAGGCGTTTTCTTCATTCTTCTTCAACTGCTCAGCACTGAAACCGCCAGTGTTGGCGCAGGCTGCATAAACGTCGTATCCGTCGTTTTTCAGTTTCATCACGGTGTAGCTGGTATCGAGTCCACCCGAGAAAGCCACCACCACTTTTTTCTTTTCTGCCATAATATCTGTTGTTTTTTATTCTTGATTATCGATTTTCTTGATTCTCTCAATGACCTCATCGGGAATCTGTGCCGGAAGGTGTTCTTTGGGGTCGAAGAGCATTCCCGTACAGATACAGTATTTACGCCCCGTTCGTTTAAGTACGTCCACGTTCACACAACCCTCACAACCGCGCCAGAAAGCCTCGTCATCGGTAAGTTCGGCAAATGTGACGGGCTTGTATCCCAGTTGGGTGTTCATCTGCATTACCGCGGCTCCGCTGGTCAGCGAGAATATCTTGGCTTTGGGCCATCGGATGCGGGCCAGCGTGAAGGTCATGTCCTTGATGCGCTTGGCAAGTCCCAATCCCCGATAGTCAGGGTGTACGATAAGTCCCGAAGTGGTGACATACTGTTTGTTTCCCCAGGTCTCGATATAGCTGAACCCGGCGAATTTCTCCCCGTCGAGGGCAATCACCGCCTTGGCCTCCTTCATTTTCGTCGTCACATATTCATGTGTACGCTTGGCTATTCCCGTGCCGCGCACTTTCGCAGCCGCCGTAATCGTTTCAAGTATGGTGTCTACGTATTTCTCATGCGAAGCGTCGGCCACCATTACTTTTATTTCTTCCATTTCTTCTTTAGTTTCTGAGTTCTTTAGTTTGTGAGTTTATTCACTTATCATTTATCACTTCTCACTCATCACTTCTCACTGATATTTGGTATTACACGTTCAAGACTGTCCTTGACGTCTTCCGGGCTCACACCCTGCCTGATGACGATAAAGATGGTGTCGTCGCCGGCAATGGTCCCTATAATCTGCGGAATGTCACTGTTGTCTATGTTATAGGCAATCGAACTGGCATAGCCCGGGCGCGTCTTGATTACTCCCATGTTGCCCGAGAAATTGATGCTTACGAACCCGCTTGTCTGTAACATTTCCAGAGCAGAACGCGGAGTGCTCACGCGCTTGTACATGGTCTCGTTGGGAAGCACGTAGACATATTTGCCATTCATCGATGCCGCCTTGGCCACCTTCAACTGCTTCAAGTCGCGACTCAGCGTTGCCTGTGTCAACTTAAATCCTTCTTTTTCCAGTGCCCGTAGCACCTCCTCCTGCGACCCCAGTTCCATGCTTGAAATAAGCATTTTCAGGGCCTCCATCCTGCTGTTTTTTACTTTCATTCTAGGTATAATTATTCTATAACGGCTGCAAAATTATACATAAAATTGCATATAACCAAACTTTTTTCTTAATTTTTGCATAAATTCCATCAGTCACGGTTGCCGCCAAATATGCGCAACAGGTAGAGGAAGAGGTTGATGAAGTCGAGATAGAGACTCAGCGCACCCATCAGCGCAATTTTCTGCACACTCTCGTCCATGCCGTCGGCCATCATCAGCATCTGTTTGATTTTCTGGGTGTCCCATGCGGTCAGTCCGACGAAGATGAATACACCCAGATAGGTGATGATGAGGTCGAATCCAGAACTCTTCACGAACAGGTTCACAATGGTGGCAATGATGATGCCGATAAGTGCCATGAACAGTATGCGTCCGATACCCGACAAGTCGCGTTTCGTAGAATAGCCGAAGAACGACATGCAGGCGAACATTCCCGCCGTGATGAAGAACGTCTTGGTAATCACCGACGTGCTATAGGCCAGGAAAATCATCGACAACGTCGCACCGTTGATGATAGAATACAAGATGAATAGCAGTGTGGCCGTGGTCAGCGACAGCCGGTTAATCATTCCCGAGACAACGAACACCAGTGCCAGTTCAGCAATGATGAGGCCCCAGAAGAGGAGTTTGTTCGTAAAAATCACCGTCATCAGTGCCGGACTATGGGCTACGCCATAAGCCGTAAAGCCAGTGATAACCAGTGCCAGTGCCATCCAGGTATACACCTTGCGCATCAGTGTGGCAAACGTACTTGAAGAGATGGCTATACCCCTCTCGTCGGTCATTACATTTCTTAAATCTTTTTCTTGCATAGTTTTTATTATTAATAATGAATATTTATTTCAATCAACGGCAAACAGCGTGCCAAGAATGCTGTTCCGTCTACAAAATTACAAATAATATACGAATTCCCAACAAAAATAATCAAAAATCTGACACAAATGTAGTTCCATCAAAACAGCGAATTAACATAGAATGTGAATTTAACCCCTGCTTTTCCGTTAAATAACGTAAAACCGTGTTTGGTTTTGCGCCTTTTATGCGTCATGTAAGTGTAAGGCAAAAAATAATGAACAAAAGTGCATTTGAACATCATGTCAGCTCATGGCGAATGAAGGCCGTTGAGGTTTGCAGAAGCTGTGGTGCCGACAGCGAGGAGGCAGAAGACATTGCCCAAGAGGTGATGCTTCGCCTGTGGCAGATGCACGACGATCTGGAGAAATACCAGTCGGTAGATGCCGTTGTGACGATAGCAGCCCGTCATCTGCTCAGAGATCACCATCGGCGACGAACAACGGAAACGCTTAACGAAGCCTCTGTGATAAGCGTCAGCAATAGTCCGCAAGAGACGTTGGAGATGAAAGAAAACGAACAATGGCTGACGGAAATGCTTCGCCAACTGCCTACCACCCAACGCGCATTATTATATATGCGACAAGTGGAACGGCGAAGTCACGAAGAGATAGCCCAATTGCTGGGCATTGAAAAAACATCGGTGAGCACCCTGCTGGCAAGGGCCCGACGAACACTATTAAAAGAAATAAAACAAAGAAACAAACAATGATACACTACACGAAGGAATACATTGGACAACTGCTGGAGCGCTATATGGATGGCACTTCTACGCTGGAAGAGGAAGATATCATTGCCAACTACCTGAAAGGCAATGACGTGCCTCAGGAATGGGAAGTGTACAGGCAGATGTTTCAGGAAATTGAGGATATGCAGCCCGCCAAGGCAACCCGACGCAATAAGCGCTGGGTGGTTTGGAGTATTGCGGCGGCAATCGTCATAGCCTTTGTGGCATTTATTTCGGTTCAGTTACAAGAAAGGCAGCAGCAATCGGTCACGCCACTCTTGGTGAAGACAGACACAACCAGCTTGAAGCGAGAAACAGAAATGGAAAAGCCGAAGCCAGACACTGTGCAACAAAACAGACAACAGGTTCAACCGGTAAAGCCTAAAAAGCGCAGTTTAAGGAAACCAGAACCTACAATTGATGATTATGCCAAGGCTTACGCTCTGATGGCTGAAGCTGAACGTCAACAGCAGGAGGAAGAACGGCAGATTGCCGAAATCGAGATGCAGATTCAACAAGACGAGATGCTGTCCATCCAGCCTTTGATGGAAGAAATGGGATATGTAGCTGTGAGACATGAAGACGGTACCATCTATTATATTAACGAAAACGAAAAAGATATAGCTTATGAAGAATAAACAAATCATTGCGGTTGGCATCATACTGATGCTTCCGCTGGCCATACAGGCACAGGAGAATATCAAAAAGGCTTTTGATGCCTTGATTAATGACAATAGTGCAGACGTTTCCACAACCCACAAGTTGAACAGGGATCCGCAGACGGGCACTAAGGAGGGACAGCTGGATGTATATGAGTTTACCATCCCCATGGCCCAGAAACAATTGGTGAAGAATATCGAAAGAGCCTTCGAGAAAGACCAAGACCAGGCTTATAGCATCAACAGTGGAAGTCCAGGAAAAAGCGATTATGCCTACGAATCGATTGCCGTTGGCGGCGGTTCGTCCTACATGTTAGGTGATATCAAGGGCTCACGTTATATTTACGCTGCCTTTATTGATCCCCAGGATAAAGAAAAAATTCACCGCTATCTCTATGCGATGGAATGGAAAGAGGGAAAGAGTGAAATACAAGGAAAACTGGTTGTTACCTATGCCACTACCGCACAATATAGGTCAAAGAGAATAGGTGTAGGTGATGTAGGTGATTTGATGGAGAGGGCAGAGATTATGAGGAAAAGAGCAGAAGAAATAAAAAAACGTTACGGTTCCTCCGTTACTGTTGAAATAATAAATAATGCACATATATGGCTGTCGAAATTCCAGTCGTATAAGAAATGGTTCCTGGAAGCTAAGGGGGAAAGAAAAAATACCCAGGCTCTGAATATCTACGAGCTTTGTAAGGACGTGTCGCCCCTGAATGCTGAAGAGAAAAAAATGATCATTGATGAGATAAAAAACCTGAAAAAGCAAACAGACGACGAACTGACACAGAAGATGTTCGACATGAGCATCGAACGACTCAAATAGTTCCGTTATGAACATACAGCACAAGATGCGACGAAAGGGCGAGCGACTTACTCTCTTTCTTATGCTCGCCCTGACTCGCAATCATGGAGAACTGGAACACCAATAAATCTTTACAGCGGCTTTTTGCAATCTAGGATTTCAAATCTGCTGTACAACATAAAAAATGCTTCGCGAAATGGGAATTTCAGCGTCTTTTCAGCAAATCATTATCTTTTGCTCATCAAATAATAAGGATTTCAAGTGAAAAAAATAGGGCTTTTCGGGAAAATGATATTGATTTGGGGTTCTTAATATTCGGAATTACCTTTCAGGTTTTTGTAATTTGTTTATTATCAACGGTTTACAAAAACTGCTCATAATTCGCGTATTTGCGCCCCTTCCTCCGTTTCTTGACGAAAACGCGAGTTTTACCCCTCAAAAATCAGAATTTTTCGGACAAACTGATAGATTCTTCTTCGTTTGTTGCTGCCTTTTTCTTAAATTGTAGCTGTTCTTTCGGTTTGTTGCGAAATGACATATATTTGCGTTAAATCTTTTCAAAATGGAAGTAAAACAGTCGAAATATTTACAATATGTTATTAATTTAAAATGTTTAGATTAAAAGTGATAGAATTTGCTTTTCTATTCTTTCAAAATGCTCTACCTTTGCAAACGAAACGTATAATAAAAGTAAAAAGGTAAAAAGTAAATAGATTAGAGGTATGAAGATCAAGAAGAGATGGAAAATTCTGATGACGGGCATGTCCTTAGCAGCCATTGCTGGCCTGGTGGTCGGCGAGCCGTCGTTTGATTGTGACTGGTCTGTGATTTCAGCCGCCGACGTGGCCTGGCTGATTACGGCAACCATTTTTGTGTTGATGATGACGCCCGGACTGTCGTTCTTCTATGGAGGCATGGTGGGGGCGAAGAATGTGATCAGCACGATGCTGCAGTCGTTTATTGCAATGGGACTGATATCGGTTTTGTGGGTGGTCATTGGGTTCTCACTGTGCTTTGGCGACGACATCGGCGGCGTGATTGGCAGTCCGATGACGTTCCCGATGTTCCACGGCGTGGGCGGACAGGTTTATACGACGCCTGCGGGGAATGTTCTGGGCGGTGCAACGATTCCGCTGGCGCTTTTTGCATTGTTCCAGATGAAGTTCGCCATCATTATGCCGTCGCTGATTACGGGCTCGTTTGCTGAGCGTGTAAGGTTCTCGGCCTACATGTTTTTCATGATGTTCTTCTTTTTCGTCATCTATTGTCCGCTGGCCCACATGACATGGCATCCCGAGGGATTGTTCTGCCGATGGGGTGTCATCGACTTTGCCGGTGGTATCGTGGTGCATGCCTCGTCGGGCGTGGCTGCGTTGGCGGGGGCCATCTTCCTGGGACGGCGCAAGGCCGACACGCGCAAGAATGAACCGGCCAACATTCCTTTTGTGCTGCTGGGTGCGGCCATGCTGTGGCTCGGATGGTTCGGCTTCAACGCAGGATCGTCGCTCCATGCCGACGGTCAGGCCATCAAGGCATTCTTGAACACGAATACGGCCTCGGCCACGGCCATGATGACGTGGATATTTTTCGACTGTCTGCGCGGACGCAAACCGTCGGCCATGGGTGCCGCCGTGGGTTGTGTGGTTGGTCTGGTGGCCATCACACCATCTGCAGGCTACGTCACTGTAGGGCAGAGTATTTTCATTGCGTTTGTCATCACGCTGATCTGCAACGTAGCCGTCTACTGGCGCTCGCATTCGCGTATCGACGATGCGCTGGACGTATTCCCGACACACGGCACGGGCGGTATCTTCGGCACGGTGCTGACGGGTATTTTCATTCAGGAGGGTCTCATTGCGGGCACATGGGATGGTTTTGTGATATTCCTCTATCATCTGCTGGCCATCGTCATCGTGTTTGTATATACCTTTGCCATGAGTTGGCTGGGCTACAAGCTGATCGACCGGATGATCCCGATGCGCGTTTCGTCCTTCAGTGAAAAGGTGGGCCTCGACTTCTCGCAGCACGACGAGCACTATGGTCTGGCGCATATCGGCGAGCGTGAACTGGCTGAGTATGAGGAGCATATTAGGGAGAAGAGTGAAAAGTGAAGAATGAAAAGTGAAGAATGAATCGCTTGCGGAACATTTAACATTAGTATTAGTTTAATTAGTAAAAAGATTAGGAAAATGAAAAGGATTGAAGCAATTATCAGAAAGACTAAGTTCGAGGATGTGAAGGAAGCCTTGCTGAACTCGGACATTGATTGGTTTGAGTATCATAATGTGCACGGCATCGGACAGAGCCGACAGGAAAGAATCTATCGTGGCGTGCAGTACTCGACCGACGTGATAGAGCGTGTGGCACTGACCATCGTTTGCCGCGACCAGTTCGTGGATCCTACGGTGAAGGTGATACTCCAGGTGGCACATACGGGTGAAGTGGGCGACGGCCGTATCTTCGTAAGTGACATGATCGATACGTGGAGCATCCGTACGGGTGAGCATGGTGATACTGTTTTGAGAGATAAAAAGTAGATGCCTACCCCCAACCCCTCCCCAAGGGAGGGGAGAATAAAAGCAATATAAACACAAAATCATAACCCCGTACCTCCGTTCGGGTTCCCCCTCATTGGGAGGGGGTTAGGGGGAGGCTATATATTATGAATGAAATAGGATTATCACTCGATACTGTTTGGATGCTGTTGGCAGCCATGTTGGTTTTCTGGATGCAGCCGGGATTCGCGCTGTGTGAGGCAGGTTTTACCCGCAGTAAAAACACGGCAAACATCTTGATGAAGAACTTTGTGGACTTCATGTTCGGCTCTCTGTTGTTCTTCTTCCTTGGTTTCGGATTTATGTTCGGCAGCGAAGGAGCAGGTTTCATCGGTGCCCCGAATTGGGGCGACCTCACTTTCTACAAAGGCGACCTTCCCGTAGAGGGATTCTTGATTTTCGAGACCGTGTTCTGTGCCACGAGCGCCACGATTGTGAGCGGTGCCATGGCCGAGCGCACAAAGTTCTCGATGTATATGGTCTACAGTGCAATTATCTCGCTGTTCATCTATCCTATTGAAGGCCATTGGACCTGGGGCGGCGGCTGGCTTTGCAACGATGCTGCCGACAGCTTCATGATGACGACCTTTGGCGATGTGTTTCACGACTTTGCCGGCTCTGCCATCGTGCATAGCGTGGGTGGAGTGCTGGCGCTGATTGGTGCGATGGCTCTCGGTCCACGTATCGGCAAATACAGCAATGACGGCAAGAGCCGCGCCATTCCCGGCCACAACCTGACGATGGCCGCCCTTGGTGTATTCATCCTCTGGCTCGGATGGTTTGGTTTCAACCCCGGCTCACAGCTGGCAGCAAGTGGTGAGGTGAACCGTGTGGCTATCTCTCATGTGTTCCTGACGACCAACCTCGCGGCAGCAGCAGGTGGTGTGGCAACGATGTTCCTGACCTATATCAAGTACGGCAAGCCGTCGCTGTCATTGACGCTCAACGGTGTGCTGGCAGGTCTTGTGGGCATCACGGCTGGCTGCGACCTCGTTTCTCCGATAGGAGCTGTTGTCATCGGTCTTGTATGTGGTATCGTATTGGTCTTTGCCATCGAGTTCATCGACCACAAACTGCACATCGATGACCCTGTGGGCGCATCGTCGGTACATGGTGTTTGCGGTATCCTCGGCACGTTGATGACAGGTCTGCTTTCTACTTCCAACGGTGCGTTCTATGGACATGGCTGGGGATTCTTCGGTGCTGAGTGCTTCGGCATTCTGGTCATCGACCTTTGGGCTGCCGCCTGTGGTTTCGCTCTCTTCTATGGCATCAAGGCATTGCACGGACTTCGTGTTGGCAGGCGTGTTGAGGAAGAAGGTCTCGACATCTATGAGCACGGAGAGAGTTGTTATAACTGAGTGAAAAGTGAAGAGTAAAGAATTTGAATAAGAAAACAGAAGATTATGAAAACAAGAATTATTATTAGTGCTTTTATATCAATGATAACGTTTCCCATGACAGCACAAGTTACCACTCCCCTCCCTCCACGGGAGGGGACGGGGCTAGGTCTCTCGGTTAGTGCCGATGTGGTGAATCAGTACATCTGGCGCGGTCAGGACTTAGGAAATGTTTCGCTCCAGCCTACGCTCGGCGTAGAATATAAAGGACTGTCACTGACGGCATGGGGAAGCGTGGGACTCTCTGAGCCTGACGACACGAAAGAGTTTGACCTGACGCTCGGCTATACCATTGGCGGTTTCAACGTCGGCATCACCGACTATTGGTTTAACGTTGGCGGCGACCCCGATGCCCGCTATTTCAAATACGACGCTCATGCCACGAACCACGTGTTTGAGGCTAATGTGGGCTATGACTTCGGACCAGTTTCTGTGCAGTGGTATACGAACTTTGCGGGCAACGACGGACTGAACAAGGACGGTAAGCGTGCATACAGCAGTTATTTCGAAGTGAATGTGCCGTTCAAACTCTGTACTGTTGACTGGACGGCCACGGCTGGTGCAGTTCCCTATGCCACCGACTTTTACGGCACAACGGGCTTTGCCGTCACCAACCTCTCATTGCGTGCGACGAAGGACATCAAGGTGACCGACTCGTTCTCGATTCCAATATTCGGACAGGTGGTGGGTAACCCCTGCTCGCAGAAAGCCTACCTGGTTTTTGGTCTTACGCTGCAACCATAAAAACTTTTCCAGGTATCCTCTCTTCCATCCCCACAGGGTGGGAGGGAGGAATTATTTGATTAAAACTTGCTGCTCACCCGGAGTTTCTGGGTGAGTTTTTCGTGTGTGCAATCGTTTGAACAGAAGCGTGCAAGAAATGCGGGGTTTAGGCATTGCGCATTGCGTTCTTTTTACTATCTTTGCAATCAGAAACAATCATCAACCTAATATGAAAAAAATCATCTTTTTGGCACTATTGGCTATGGTAACGACTCGAATAACGGCTCAGGAGTTTGATTTTAATGAAATGACATATACCCCAGAGCAGACTACCTTCCGGCTGTTTGCACCGAGAAAGGCAAAGGTCAGCGTAATGTATAGCCAGGAAACGTTGAGCGAGAAGTCGGACAAATGGGTGACGGTGAAGATGGTGCAGGGACGTGACGGAATGTTCAGCGCCGTTGTAGGAAAGGACTTGAAAAACCATGCCTATTGTTTCAGCGTGGACGGGAAACTGTCGCCTGGTGTTTTTGCCAAGGCTGTGGGCGTGAATGGCAAGTGCGGAGCTATCATCGACTTGAATGAAACCAATCCCGAGGGATGGGAGAATGATAAACGCCCTGTGGTGAAATCACCTGTCAACCTCATCATCTACGAGATGCATCATCGTGATTTTTCGATAGACGAATCTTCCGGGCTAAAAAACAAGGGAAAGTTCCTGGCATTGACCGAACCGAAGGCGATACAGCACCTGAAAACGCTCGGCGTGAATGCTGTTCACATCTTGCCAAGCTATGACTATGGTTCGGTGGATGAGACACGGCTGCAGGACAACAAATACAACTGGGGGTACGATCCGGTGAACTATAACGTGCCTGAAGGCGGCTACAGCACCAATCCATACGACCCCACGTGTCGTATCCGTGAGTTCAAGCAGATGGTGCAGGCGCTGCACAAGGCGGGCATCCGCGTCATCCTCGATGTGGTGTATAATCATACTTATGACATAGACAATTCGAATTTCCAAAAGACCTATCCGGATTATTATTACCGTAAGAATGCAGATGGAACCTACAGCAACGGATCTGGCTGCGGCAACGAAACGGCTTCGGAACAGCCGATGATGCGCCGCTTCATGATTGAGTCGGTGAAATACTGGATTAACGAATACCATATCGACGGTTTCCGCTTCGACCTGATGGGAGTACACGACATTGAGACGATGAACGCCATCCGAAAAGCTGTCGACGAGATTGACCCTACTATATTTATTTATGGGGAAGGCTGGAGTGCCGGACAGTGCGCTTATCCGCAGGAGAAACTGGCAATGAAGGCCAACATAGTCGAAATGCCCCGAATTGCAGCATTTTCAGATGAACTGCGCGACGGCTTGCGCGGACCGTTCTCCGACGACACCAAGGGGGCCTTTTTAGCTGGCCTGCAAGGCGAGGAAGAGAGCATCAAGTACGGTATTGTGGGATGTATTGCTCATCCGCAGGTGGATATGGAGAAAGTGAACTATTCGAAGAAAGCATGGGCCACGGAACCGACGCAGATGATTTCTTATGTAAGTTGTCATGACGATATGTGTCTTGTCGACCGCCTGAAGGCCAGCATCCCTGGCATCACTATGGACGAACTGATTCGTCTGGATTTGCTTGCACAGACAGCCGTCTTCACTTCGCAGGGTGTTCCCTTCATGCTCAGCGGTGAGGAAATGCTGCGCGACAAGAAGGGTGTGCATAACAGTTTTGAATCGCCCGACAGCATCAACCACCTGAACTGGAACAACCTGAAGGATTTCCCACAGGTGTTCGATTACTATAGGAACTTGATACAGCTTCGCAAAGACCACCCCGCTTTTCGGCTTGGTAGTGCCGACCTTGTCCGCAAACATTTGGAATTTTTGGACGTGGCTAATTGTTCCTCCCCTATAGGGGAGGCAGGGGAGGGGTCTGCTCTCATCGTGTTCTGCCTGAAAGACCATGCCGGTGGCGACAAGTGGAAAGACATCTACGTCGTTCTCAATGCCAGCCGTCAGGAGCAGACCATCAGCCTGCCCTTCGGCAGCTACGAGACCGTTTGCGACGGTGGCCGAATCTGTGAGACCGGCATCCGGCATTTCACTTCCGACCAGGTTACCGTAAGTCCTCAGTCCGCATTAATCTTACACAATTAACAATATGAAAAAGAGTATTTTCATCCTATCACTTTTATCTGTAGCCCTTGTTATGAATGCTGCCATCAAGATTTCACGTATCGATCCCACCGACTGGTATGTGGGAATGAAGAATCCACAGCTCCAGCTGATGGTATATGGTGAGGGCATACGTGATGCCGAAGTAGCCACCGACTATCCCAGTGCAGTGATTGAGAACGTTGTCCGTCTGGACAGTCCCAACTATCTGCTGGTCTATCTGAACCTGAAAGGTGCCCAGGCCGGCGTGATGAACCTGAACTTCAAGCTTGGTAAGCAGCAGAAGAGCGTGAAGTACCAGCTGAAACAGCGCGAGATGAGCGGCGAGAAACGCGAGGGATTCACCAATGCCGACGTGCTCTATATGCTGATGCCCGACCGTTTTGCCAGCAGCGGAAAATACACCGAGCCCAGAACCGCAAAGAAATTATCCGCTACCCTTAACAAATATGTGGTAGACAGGAAACAGCCGTCGCTCCGCCACGGAGGCGACCTGGAAGGAATCCGCCAGCATCTTGACTATTTCAACGAGCTCGGCGTCACCGCATTGTGGTTTACTCCTGTGCTGGAAAACAACAGTCCCGACAACGAGGCGGGTTACAGCACCTATCATGGCTATGCCACAACCGACTACTACCGTGTGGACCCGCGATTCGGCACCAACGAAGAATATCGCAAGCTGGCTGATGAGGCTCATGCCAAAGGCTTGAAGATTGTGATGGACATGATTTTCAACCATTGCGGTTTTGAGCATCCTTGGGTAACCGACATGCCTTCGAAAGACTGGTTCAACACACCCGAATGGCTCTCGGAGCCCGAAGGGCTGAAAGCACTCGGAAAGAATCCCATGACGGGTTTAAATGATGGTTCGAAGGCTGGGAAGTCAAAGTATCTGCAGACCAGTTACAAACTGACGCCCGTGAAAGACCCATACGCCTCGGACATCGACCTGAAGGAAACGGTCGACGGATGGTTCGTTCCCACGATGCCTGACCTGAACCAGCGCAATCCCCACGTCATGACCTATCTCATCCAGAATTCTATCTGGTGGATTGAGACCGTGGGCATCGACGGCATCCGAATGGATACCTATCCCTACGCCGATGCCAAGGGTATGGCCCGATGGATGAAGACCCTCGACGACGAATATCCCAACTTCAACGTGGTGGGCGAGACCTGGGTGACGGAACCTGCCTATACTGCTGCCTGGCAAAAAGATTCCAAGCTTTCAAAGGAGAACTCCTACCTGAAGACCGTGATGGACTTCTCCTTCTTCGACAAACTCTCGCAGGCCAAGAACGAGGAAACCGATGCGTGGTGGAACGGACTGAACCGCCTCTACAACAGCTTTGTCTATGATTATCTCTATGAGAACCCCAACAACGTGATGGCCTTTATCGACAATCACGATACCGACCGCTTCCTTGGCAACGGCAAGGACACGCTGGCCCTGAAACAGGCACTTGCCCTGTTGCTTACCGTGAAGCGTATTCCACAACTTTATTATGGTACGGAAATCCTGATGAATGGCACGAAGGAAGTGACCGACGGCAATGTACGCAAGGACTTCCCCGGCGGATTCCCCGGCGATAAGAAGAACTGTTTCAGTGCCGAAGGCCGTACCAAGGCAGAGAACGCGATGTTCCAGTGGCTTTCCAATATCCTGCACTGGCGCAATGGCAATGAGACCATCATTCGCGGTATGCAGAAGCAGTTCATTCCTTATAATGGCATCTATGTCGTGGCCCGCAGCTGGCACCGCAACAACGTGGTCACCATCCTCAATGGCACCAGTAAACCGGCTACCTTGGAAATTGCCCGTTATGCCGAACTCATCGAGAATCAGACCGAAGCCACCGACATCACGACAGGCCGCAAGGTCAGTCTGACGAAGGACATCAAGCTGCGCCCCCGGCAGACGATGATACTGGAGTTTTAGAGGAAAGAGGAGAGAGGAGAGAGAAGTGATAAGTGAGGATAAAATTAAATAAGTTTTATTTGGTTTTGTCCTCACTTATTCGTAATTTTGCCTGCTGAATTACATCACATATTATGAAATTAGGTTTTGACAACGACAAGTATCTCCGCATTCAGTCGGAACACATCAAGGAAAGAATAGCACAATTTGGTGACAAACTCTATCTGGAGTTTGGGGGAAAACTTTACGACGACTACCACGCCAGCCGCGTGTTGCCGGGATTCCACCCTGACAGCAAACTGCGCATGCTGATGCAGCTCAAGGACGACGCTGAGATTGTCATTGTCATTAGTGCTGAGGACATCGAGCGCAACAAGGTGCGCGGCGACCTGGGCATCACCTACGACAAAGACGTGTTGCGCCTTCGTGATGTCTTCAGCGAACGCGGACTCTACGTGAGCAGTGTGGTCATCACCCATTTCAACGGACAGGCGTCGGCCGTGTCGTTCCGCGAGCGGCTTGAACGGCTGGGCGAGGTGCGTGTATATTACCATTATCTTATCGAGGGCTATCCCACGAACGTGGAACTTATCGACTCCGAAGAAGGATTCGGCAAAAACGACTACGTGGAAACCACCCGTCCGCTCGTTGTGGTTACTGCACCTGGTCCTGGCAGCGGCAAGATGGCCGTTTGCCTCTCGCAGCTCTACAATGAGAACCGCCGGGGCATCAAGGCTGGCTATGCCAAGTTCGAGACGTTTCCCATCTGGAACATTCCACTGAAGCATCCTGTCAATGTGGCCTACGAGGCTGCCACAGCCGATCTGAATGATGTGAACATGATCGACCATTTCCATCTGGAGGCATACGGCAAGACTACGGTCAACTATAACCGCGACATCGAGATATTCCCTGTGTTGAATGCCATATTCGAGGGCATCTACGGCGAGAGTCCCTACAAGTCGCCCACCGATATGGGCGTTAACATGGCGGGTTTCTGTATTTCCGACGATGCTGTTTGCTGTGAAGCTTCAAAGCAGGAAATCATTCGCCGGTATTATGCTTCGTTGAGTAGTCTGGCCGAAGGACACAACAATGACCATGAAGTGAACAAATTGGTGCTGCTGATGAAGCAGATGAAACTTACCACGGCTGACCGTCGTTGTACAGTGGCTGCTTACGAGCGTAAACTCCGCTCGGGCACACCCTCGGCTGCCATTGAGCTGGCCGACGGTTCCATTATCACCGCAGAGACCAGTCAGCTGCTTGGTCCCAGTGCCGCCCTGCTACTCAATGCCACCAAGCACCTGGCCGGCATCGACCACGACCTGAAATTGATTCCGCAGGAAATGATTGTACCTATTCAGCGCATGAAGACGTCAATGCTGCACGGCAATAATCCCCGTCTGCATACTGATGAGGTGTTAGTGGCGCTGGCCGTGCTCAGTCAGACCGACGAAAACTGCCGACGTGCACTTGAAAGTTTGCCATTGCTGGATGGTTGTCAGGTACATGCTACAGTAATATTGAGCGAAGTCGACCGCAAGATATTCAAGAAATTGGGTTGCGGGTTGACCTTCGATCCGGTGAAGAAATAAAGACCCACCCCAGCCCTCCCTATAGGGAGGGGGCAAAATGTACTGGCCGTCAGGTGTTCTGCGGTCATACCGCAGAAAAAAGAAATGCCGTCTCCTCATTCAGGAAGCGGCATTTCTTTGTTTTGTATCTTTAATTCTGTTTATGAGAATCTCAGAATTTGTCCTGGACGGATGCGCATCGACTTGCCGATGTGGTTAATCTTGCAAAGTTCCTCAACGCTGATGCCGCGGCTGCGGGCAATAGAATAGAGCGTCTCACCCTTCGAAACCTTGTGGTAGCGGGCATCCTTCTTAGACTCTTTTGCATTCTTCTTCTGCTCCTTCTTCTGGGCCTGCTGTTGCTGCTGAGCCAATTGTGCCTGCTGGCGACGGATAGCGGCAGGGCTCTGAGTGCTTCTCACGTCAGCTACAGAGTAACTGTCCTGCTTGCGACCTGTCGTGTTGTTCACGGCAATGCCTTCACGCTCATAACGGCTGGCGCGGAACATATAGTAGTTGCCCGTCACGTCCTGATTGCGGAAGTCGAACATCAGCGCAGGGTTCAGGGCAACGCCACAGAGGCGTGTCTCAAAGTGAAGATGTGAACCGGTAGAACGTCCGGTATTGCCACCCAGACCGATGGGATCACCGGCACGCACGTTCTGGTTTTCCCTAACCAAGTGTTTCGACATGTGGCCATAGATAGTTTCCAAACCGTTGTTATGGCGTATCACGACATAGTTGCCGTAGCCGTTACCCTCGTAGTTCACCACGCGCACCTTGCCGTCGAAGGCAGAGCGGATAGTGTCGCCAATGTAGACTTTGATATCGAGTCCCTTGTGCATGCGCCCCCATCGGCGTCCGAACTGGCTGGTAATGACGCGGCTGGGAGTAGGCATGGCAAATCCACGCAGGTCGATGCGGAAAGAGTCGGGCAGCTGAGTGGCACGATGTGCATACTGATTACTCCATTCGTTGTATAATTGTGCGCTGGGCGAACCATACTGTTCGCGCTCAATAATACTGCGAAGGACCAACGTGTCCACGGCCTTCATTTTTCTGTCAACGGGAGCCAGGCGGGCTAACTGGTCTTGTCCCATTACGGGAACAGTGATTAACGCCAATAATGACGTCAGTGTGATTGTTTTAAATATGTTTTTTTTCTGCATAATTCCTTGTCAAAAAGATTAAAAACAGCGAATAAGTATTCGTTTCTGATTGCGCTAATTAGCGTATTCGGTTGCAAAGATAACGCATTTTTTTGAAGAATGTGCCCCTCTTTACACTTTTTATTGATACTTTAACACTCTATTGTTTGCGTTAACAGTCTGATACCATGTTATTTTTTGGGGAAAAACCTGGAGAAATCCGTTTATGAAGGTTTTCAAGCTATACGCTATCATCGACCAGAAAATGTTCGATGCAGAGATGGGGAATTTAAAGAAATAAAAAAACGCTGAGCTGATTTGCTAACCCGATTACGGTGCTACTCTCTCATTTCAGCGGGAGAAAATCGTTTCCTTTCGTGCTGCAAAAAAATAAGTTTTTTTTCGAATCCTCCAAACTTTTCTGCTCATTTCTGCAGATTTTTTGCTCTATAGAGCGTTATCCCATTTTATTTATGTACTTTTGCGTGGATTATGGGAAAAAAAGACAAATCAGTTGAAGAGCTTATTGCAGCCGTTCTGAACGATATCAGTCAGAAGGGCTTTTCTTCTGTGATGCCTTTCAGTATAGGAAGCGTGGAAGCCAGAATGTCACAATTTGCTGATGCAAATGGGATAGAACTTGCCAGCGACGAACTCTATATGAGTGCCAAACAACTACAGCACAGCATGCGGGCTTCAAAGAATGCGAAGGGATTGGTAGTTGAAGCCTCAGAACTGATAGCCTTTCCTCAAAGCCGCTTCTCTATGGAGCTGCACTATGATGGCGAATGCTTCATTTATACCGATGGACAGTCGAAGTTTATAGTCCATCCGAACTACAAGATGAAGATTAGCAGGGAACTTGTAGCCAAAGTCAACTTCATTACTGCGACAAAGGTGAAAGATCCTGCTGAGTTTACGCTACCCAAATATCGTAAAATATAAAAGCTGGCCACACGTGACCAGCTATAATTGAGTGAAGGAAACCAAGCGGCAAGGTCGAATTGCTCATCATCTCTACGTTTCCGCAGCCATGCCACCGTTCCGCACATCGTGGCTCTACTTGGTTCCACCTTTCACACTGCAAAGATACGAATAAGCGAGCAAACTACAAAATAAATTCGCATTTATTTTTAGTTTCGAGCGCAAGTATCTTCGAAATTCATTTCAAATGATAAGCCTTTTTCTCGAATCCTCCAAACTTTTCCTCTCTTTTCTGCCGGTTTTGTCGAAAAAACGATAAAAATCAAATGCGTTTTGATATTTTTTCATCAAAGATGATGGTGAATTGAAATTTTTATATATCTTTGCAATCGGAATCGGGGAGAAATCCGATTTCAATGATGCATTAGCTTATTATTTCGCACTTTACCAAAGACGCCTAGGAAACCTCTTCTGGAATAGTTCGATTTAAGAAAGCAAGGGAAGCCGAGGAAGGCATTCTCTCACTACAAGCATAGCTATGCACACGCCTCTATGGCGTGGTAGCATTCTTATAAATGTAGTGAGGGGTTCCAAATTTCCTAGGCGCGCCCCTTAGGTAAAGTGCATAAGGATGGCCACGCCATTCTTTGTGCCCTTACTTTTGCATTCATTCTTAGTATTATTCACAAATAAAACAAATGCGATTATGAAGAAGAATGTAAAGCATGAAGAACTCCAGTCAAGGAGAGAGTTTTTCAAGAAAGCAGCCAAAGGCGCATTGCCTATTTTGAGTGCTATCGTTTTGGTAAGTACCCCATCTATATTGAGGGCTACAGAAGTTGCTACAGGATGTGCGGGCAACAGTTGCTATTTGCAATGCGACGGAGGTTGTCGTCAGTCTTGCAGTGGCTCATGTAAGTATCATTGTCAGACAACTTGCAAGGGGGGATGTGGGAGCACGTGTAGAGGAACTTGCCAGTATTCTTCTAAGGGATACTAATTATTACTATTCAATAGGATGTGTACAATGATACAGACTCCTACATCCTGCAATGTAAAACGCTGAATCTTGGGAAGTCTATAGGCACAAATCGAACTATTATGCATAATAACAAGAAAAACGAGGAACTCCAGTCGCGTCGTGAGTTCTTCAAAAAGGCTGCCAAGGGCGCGCTCCCTATTCTGGGTGCCATCGTTCTGGCTGGTGCTCCTGGCATTCTGAATGCTACAGAGGCGCAGTCTACAAGTTGTACGTCATGTAGTACCCACTGTGGTACTTCATGCTGGAGAGACGGATGCTCTTCAACATGTAGTGGCGGTTGCAAAGGCGGATGCCGCGGAACCTGTCAAAACACTGCTAAGAGGGGCTAAATGTATGTTGAACTTGTCACACATTAACATGTGACAAAGAAGAATCCTGCTAATTATGAGTCCATTGAAAGATTTGGCAAAAGAATGGCAACATGGTTTGGCCAAACACATCACATTTATTGTGACTAAGGACTGTCAATTAGCCTGTAAGTATTGCTATCTCGTAGGCAAGAACTCGAAAGAGAGAATGCCTTTCGAGATAGCAAAACAGGCAATAGACTACATCCTTGGGCATGAAGAAGATTTTAGTGAAGGTAGCGTTGTATGGGACTTTATCGGTGGAGAGCCATTTATTGAGATTGACTTGATAGACCAAATATGTGACTATCTCAAAACCGAAATGTTTCGTCTTAACCATCATTGGTTCAATTCTTACCGATTCTCTTTTGCGACAAACGGCATCAACTACCATACAGACAAAGTGCAGCAGTTCATAAAAAAGAACCGACAGCATCTTTCTATTGGTATAACTATTGACGGCACAAAGCGGAAGCATGACCTAAACCGTATCTGGAAAACAAAGGATATGGAAAAAGGAATCATGCCGAAACCAGAAGAAGAACGTGGCTCATACGATGATGTTGTCAAGAACATACCCTTATGGTTGTCTCAGTTTCCTGATGATAGCACAAAGGTAACAATCAGTAGTGCCGACATTCCTTACATCAAAGAGAGCGTTTTACACTTGTATTCGTTGGGTATAAAGGAGGTAAATATTAATGTAGTGTTTGAAAACGTGTGGCAAGAGGGTGACGATTCTAAATTTGAGGAACAGCTTATCAGCCTTGCCGATGATATTATAGACGGTGGATACTATGAGGACTATGCTTGTTCGTTCTTCTCGGAGAATATTGGCAAGCCGATGGATGCAAAGATAGACAATAACAATTGGTG
The DNA here is from genome assembly GCA_017428925.1 of Prevotella sp. Lineage (GTDB taxonomy): Bacteria > Bacteroidota > Bacteroidia > Bacteroidales > Bacteroidaceae > Prevotella. Next base: position 98,238 of record JAFRPY010000046.1, read on the forward strand.
TGGTGCAGGCATGATGCTGTCTATTGATGCCGCAGGTAATTTCTATCCTTGTACAAGATTTGCCGCTTATTCTTTGCGTTCAAAGAAACCTATTATTATCGGCAATGTGTATGATGGTATAGATAAGAACAAGCTACGTCCTTTCTTAACACTTGACAGGACTACGCAAAGTCCAAAAGAATGCATCGAGTGTGAAGTGGCCAGTGGCTGTGCATGGTGTCAGGGCGAAAATTACGATGCGGCAGACACGAATACCATATACCAACGGGCAACAGCAATCTGCAAGATGCACAAGGCTCGTGTTCGTGCAAACAACTACTATTGGAACAAACTCTACCGCAAACTGGAATTAGAGGGACAACGTGAAGAGTTTGAAAACAACAAGAAAGTGTCTAATCCTGTAATCTGCTGAACCGATGATAGAATATTTGATTATACAGCTTGACGATACGAGTACATCGTATTGCCATTACGAGAATCCCAAGCGTAAAGAGAATCATATCGGGTTAGACACATTGAAGTCTGGCATTCTCTTTGCCATGAAAGAGAATCTGATGATTCAGTTTGTCTATCCTGACTACGAATTGCCACAGGAGTACAAGGATGCTATAGAAACTATAGACCATAGCAAGATTGTTTCTTCACTTTGCGAGGATGAATCTCTGAGAGATGAGGCAGATGTCATCGTCTATCATGACTGGACGGGACTTTCTTTTGGAAAGTTTGAAGCAGGCAAGAATTATGTGTTGAGAACGTCGAAAGCGGATTTGTTTGAAAGGTATTTGTTCATAAAGGATGTCCTGCCTAAAGTGTCAAGACTAAACGTTGTCATTACAGACATCGATACTTTCAAAGAAGAAGATTTTGGCAGGTATAAGCAAATTCTTGAAACCCTTTCGGGGTGTCTTGAGAAATTGTATGCAGATGGACGAACACCGCAATTGAATATCCTCACAGACCGCATGATGCTTTCTACTATGAACAATTGCGGAGCAGGAGAAACAAACATTACACTTGCTCCCAATGGAAAGTTCTACGTTTGCCCAGCTTTCTATTATGAAGATGAGGCTGACAGTGTGGGCGATTTGGAGCACGGACTTGACATCAAGAACAAACAATTATACAGACTTGACCATGCACCGATATGCAGTCATTGTGATGCTTACCAGTGCAAGCGTTGCATTTGGCTAAACCGAAAGACAACACTTGAAGTAAACACGCCGAGTCATGAGCAATGTGTACTTGCTCATCTGGAACGGAATTCAAGCCGCGAATTGTTGAGTAGATTACGCAAACATGGGAATTTCCTGCCTGAACAGGAAGATATTAAAGAAATCGATTATTTAGATCCCTTTGACAAAAGAGATGAATGGTAACTATAAAAATGTGTCTTATGAAAAGAGTTTTATTTATTGTATCGCTTGCGCTACTTACAATCCTTAATGCCGGCGCTCAGGATTTTACTAAGAGTTATAGCTGCGTGAGAGTTCTCACCTCAATGGGGCCACAGGCTCCACCTGCTGGTATGGCAACTTGGATAGAATTTTATGATGATTACATCCTTGTAGGGGGGTATGAAAAGTTCGTGTATTCTACGACGAACTTTGACGGCTCCATGCAATTTAGAGCGACCAAACCAGGACCTCCGGCAATGAACACAATCGGCTGGGTGGTCTCCAAAGACTTTTCATCGGTAAAGCAAGTTATTCAAAGTAGTATGATGGGAATGACCATGCAGATGGAATATCACTTCAACTATATTGGCGAGGGCTCGCATGCTGCTCAAAACATGATGGGATCTGCACCCTCATACGGAGGCGGAGACTACGACAGTGATTATACTTGTTCTTCTTGCGGAGGTACAAAACAGTGCAAATACTGCAACGGAACGGGATATTATGAGTACGGTCGAAATGGCCGTTGCGGTGTATGCCGTGGAACAGGAAGATGTCAGGCATGTAACAGATAATAGTTACTATGAATAAAATAATGTTTTGCTTATTGGTGGCAGCTATAATACCATCCATCTGTTATGCCCAAAATGGAAAGTCATGTAACGCATGTAAAGGTGAGGGTAGTTATGATTGCTGGGTTTGCAGAGGATCAGGTAAAACAATGAATTACACTTTTGGTGGAATAAATTATGTTGAATGTAAAAGTTGTGATGGTACTGGCATTATGAAATGTCCTGTCTGTCGTGGGAAAGGTTATATAAATAGACCGAAAAAAGGCAAGAATACATATTATCATATCAAATCAACTATTATTCCAGTTTCTACAGGAAATCCGCCAGAACTTATAGAAGATGATCCTTCTGACCCAAACAACTCTTTTATAAATGTTATAATTCAACCAAGAGAGAAAGTAACGGTAACAAATATATATGGACAGTCCGACGTTTATAAATACAATGGAAAAAATGGAAGTGGTATACCTTTATATACAAGGCGCTCAGGAGAAACCGTTAAGTATCTTCAAGTAGAAGGGAATTACATAGAGATAAAATACAGTTTGTCAGGTATTATATTTGATGATGTGTATCAAAAATTCTAAGATTTTTTTGTTGCTTTTATAATGACAATATAATGGTAAAGAAGAATATATATGATTTCATAATTTTTCGTTATGACAAATAGTAATGAATGGAATAGCTGATATTTTGTCAAGAAGGTCTTTTTTCCGGAAATGCTCTACTTCGGTACTGGCAATGATCGCGTTGCCTGCTGTATTTGTTGCATGCGAGAAGGATGACCCTCTTATTGACATCCAGCCTGGATGTCAGGACTGTACCAATGCATGTAAAGGAACATGTTTCAACTCTTGTAAAGAGACATGTAAAAATACATGCAAGAACTACTGCAGTACAAATTGTTCAACAGGATGTTCTAATGGTTGCCAAGGTTCATGTATGGGAGATTGCTCATATACGTGCTCAGGTGATTGTGCAGGAACTTCTAGATAAAAATCAAATAGAACTAAAATGTTAGAAACAAGAAGACAATTTCTTAAAAAATGTGCAACCAGAATACTGCCAACAATGGCATTGCTATCTGCACCAAACTTGCTGTTGAATGTGCGGAGTGAATCACCTTCAATGAGTTGCAATGGCAACTGTATGGGGTCGTGCAAAAATAGTTGTGCGGGAAGCTGTAAAGGAAGTTGTAGAGGCTGTAGAGGAACCTGCCAAGGGCAGTGTGCCTATTCATGCGAAAATAGTTGTGCAAGGTCTTGCGCTATGAATTGTAGCCACAGTTGCCAAGGAACTTCTACAAAAATGTCTGATACAGTTCAGGTCAACAAAGATAGTATCAGGTGATAACATTGACTTTCACCCAATCAATAACGATTATATGAAGATAATATAATATGACAAAGAAACTTGTAGGGCAAGTGACTCCCGAGGAGCGTACAGAGATTCAGACGCTCTTCGAACGTCGCAACGGATTGAACGAACTAGCAAAGATTCTGACTGTAGATAATGCTGAGTTGTATGAGAAACTTGTGAAGGACTTGGGCGAGACAGGCACTAAGTTCCAGAGCTGGTGGGACAGGATGGCTGAAAAGTATCAGTGGGAGTCGGCAGAAAACGGGAACTGGGAAATCAACTTTGATACTTGTGAAATCTTATTATTTACAGAATAGACGTATGGCCACACAACTATTATTTATCGGCACGACTGAACTGCTCCTTATTGGTGGATTGGCCCTGTTGCTCTTCGGAGGAAAGAAACTGCCCGAAATGATGAAAGGATTGGGACAGGGTGTGCAGAGTTTTAAGAAGGGCATGAACGAACCTGTCGTAGAGGAACAGGAAGAAGATACTGACCCCACCCCTGGCCCCTCCCCTACAGGGGTGGGGAATGCTGCGCAAGACGGGCAATGAACGAGCAGAACGAAAACGAAATGCTGACATTTGGCGGGCACTTGGAGGTGTTCCGCCAGATGCTGTTTCGTATTCTTGGAGTTGCCAGTCTGATTGCCGTTGTAATATTCTGCTTCAAGGAATTCACGTGGGAAATACTCATGGCTCCGAGCGAGTGGAATTTCTGCACGTATCGATGGTTGGAATCGGTTATGCAAACAATTGGCATTGATTTCCACTTCAAGGAGTTCCATGTGGAAATGATAGCTACCGACTTGTCGAGCCAGTTCATGACGCATATCACTACGGCGGTCTATCTGGGACTGCTTGGGACTTCACCTTATATTTTATATGAGCTGTTCCGCTTCATTTCACCCGCCCTGTATGAGAATGAGCGGCGGTATTCGGTGCAGGTGGCAGGCATCATCTACGTGCTGTTCCTGCTGGGCGTGCTGATGTCCTACTTCGTGCTGTTCCCTATCTCGTTCCGTTTCCTCGGAACATACAGTGTTTCGGCAAAGGTGGTGAGCAACATTACGCTTGATTCGTATATCTCTACGTTTGTCTCGCTGACATTAGTCATGGGCGTGGTGTTTCAGTTGCCCGTCATTGCGTTCTTCCTTGGCAAGTTGGGTATCGTCACTTCCGATTTGCTTGCCCGTTATCGCAAGCATTCATTCATCGTCATCATGTTGGTTGCTGCTATCATCACCCCGCCGGACCTGATGACTTTGATTCTCGTCACCATTCCGCTCTATCTGCTCTATGAAGTCAGCATCCGCGTTGTGAAATGGGTAGAGCCGAAAGATTGAATGATCATGGGAATCGAGGGGATAGATTGATTCACAGTGAAATGAACACGTTGCGGGAAGCCGCGCCGACAACCTCGGCCTTGGTTTCCCGCCCTTTGCGGTTTGTCCGCTCTTTATCTTCTCTTTTTTCCGAACAGGTCGGAGTGCGTTCCTGTACCAGTAAACAGAAGTGTCAGTTCCATGTTGTTTTGCTCCCATATCAGCAGCCAGTCAGGTTTCAGGTGGCACTCCCAGCAGCCGGCATAATTGCCCGTCAATTTGTGGGGCAGATACTCGACGGGAAGTTTCCCGTTGGCTTCAAGCAGACGTACAGCTGTCTTGAGCAGTTCCATGTCAAGCCCACGCTTACGGCACCTCTCCGTGTCCTTACGGAAGGTGTGGGTCATCCGAACCTCGTACTTCATTCGTCAGATTCCTAACGATTTGAACATTTCGTCAGCCGATTCGAACTTTTCAACTCTGCCTTCGCGGATGTCGTCCTGCGAGCGCTCGTAACTGCTCTTCTTTGTCGGATTGACTTTCTTAACGAGTACGCCCAACGCCTGCAAGTAGCGTATCAGCGCCTTGCCACTGGTGGTACGCTCGTTCAACGTAATGGTGTATGTTGCCATAATCTTCTTTTTATGATTCTGCGGCAAAGGTACAAAAAAATTCCGAATTACCTTCATCTTTGCCCCCGCCTTTTATATATTTTAGGTGAAATCGGGCATCGGGCATCTTCAGCATACGTATCATCAAAACAAAGCGGGAGTTGTGTCGACATCTTGTCTGTCTTGGCTCCCCACCCTTGTTTTTCTACGTTGTTCAAATCATACCGCCACGCCGGTTTTAAGGAAAAATGGAAAACAGGAAAATTTCCGATGCCCGACTGCTCCTTATTTGCAGTAAAACTGCTCTTTATTTGCGGAAAAACTGCTCTTTATTTGCGGAAAAACTGCTCCTTATCAGCAGTATTACTGCAAATGAGGAGCAGTTTTTTATTAAAACCGAAGTCGCTGAACCGTGGGAGAAGGTTTCTCCCGTGGTTTATTTATTCAGCTTCCAGGTTGCACCGTCTTTGGTGTCTTTCACCTCGAAACCGGCGGCGGCAAGCTCGTCGCGAATCTGGTCGCTGGTAGCCCAATCCTTGTTGGCCTTGGCCTTTGCACGGAGCGAGAGCACCATGTCGACCACTTTTCCGTAAGCTTCCTCGCGGGCATCGTTGTTGGCACCCTTGTCGTTGCGCAGACCGAGCAGGTCGAAGGCAAAGAGGTGCATCACCTCCTTGAGTTCCTGCAGGCATTCGGCACAGATTGTGGCCTTATGGTCGACCAGCGAGTTGACGGTATGGCAGGCTTCGAAAAGATTGCTGATGACAATTTGCGTCTGCAAGTCGTCGTTCATGGCATCGAAGCATTTTTCGCGCAATGATTTCACCAGCTGTTCCGTCTGCGGGTCGCACTTGTCGGCAGGGACGATACGCTCCAGGTTGTCGATGGCGTCCATGAGTCGTTCAAGTCCTTTCTCGGCTGCCTTCAGCGCATCGTTAGAGAAGTCGACGGTGCTGCGGTAATGGGCCGACAGGATGAAGAATCGGATGGTCATGGGCGAATATGCCTGGTCAAGATTTTTGTTCGAACCAGTGAAGAATTCTTCCAGCGTGATGAAGTTGCCCAGCGACTTGCCCATCTTCTGTCCGTTGATGGTAATCATGTTGTTGTGCATCCAGTATTTCACCATGTCGTCGCCCTGCGAGGCCACGCTCTGCGCAATCTCGCATTCGTGATGGGGGAAGACAAGGTCCATGCCGCCGCCGTGGATGTCGAAATGTTCGCCCAGGTATTTGCGGCCCATGGCCGTACATTCGCAATGCCATCCGGGGAAGCCGTCGCTCCAGGGCGAGGGCCAGCGCATGATATGCTCTGCCGAGGCTTTTTTCCAGAGGGCGAAGTCGGCCTGGTTTTTCTTCTCGCCCACACCGCTCAGGTCGCGGCTGGCGTCCTTGATGTTTTCCAGCGAACGGCCCGACAGGCGGCCATATTGATATTTCTCGTTATATTTTTCGATGTCGAAATAGATGCTGCCGTTCGACTCGTATGCAAAACCGTTGTTGAGAATCTGCTGCACCAGTTGCTGCTGCTCGATGATATGACCGGTGGCATGGGGTTCAATCGACGGAGGCAGCACGTTGAGAGCTTCCATGGCCTGATGGTAGCGGTTGGTGTAATACTGCGCTATCTCCATCGGCTCCAGCTGCTCCAGCCGGGCTTTTTTCTCTATCTTGTCGTCGCCTTCGTCGGCATCGTGCTCCAGATGGCCCACGTCGGTGATGTTGCGCACGTAGCGCACCTTATAGCCTAAATGCTTCAGATATCGGAAAAGGATGTCGAAAGTGATGGCCGGGCGGGCATGTCCCAGATGGGGATCGCCATAGACGGTTGGTCCGCAGACATACATTCCCACGTTTGGCGCATGCAGCGGCTCGAAGCGTTCTTTCTGTCGGTGCAGGGTATTGTAAATTAGAAATGCCATTATCGTTGTGAGTTTATGAGTTTCGTGAGTTTATGAGTTTATGAGTTTTTATTGGTCGCTTCGCTCGAAATTATATTTAAAATTCTATTTAAAATTCTCTAGACTTTTTCGCCAACGTATTATAAACATAATTTTAAATTCAATTTCAAGGGCGAAGCCCGCCCAAAAATCTTCATTTTAAATCTTATCCAGCGCCTGCTTCAGGTCGTCGATGATATCGTTGACATCCTCGATGCCGACGCTCAGACGAATCAGGTCGGGGGCCACACCGGCCTCACGCAACTGCTCGTCGCTGAGTTGGCGGTGGGTATGACTGGCGGGATGGAGCACACAGGTGCGTGCATCGGCCACATGGGTGACGATGGCAATCATATCCAGCGAGTCCATAAATTTGATGGCGGTGTTGCGGTCGCCCTTCACACCGAAGGCCATCACGCCACACGAGCCGTTGGGCAGATATTTCTGTGCACGCTCGTAGTTGGGATCACTTTTCAGTCCGCTGTAGTGAACCCATGCCACCTTCGGATGAGCCTCAAGGAACTCTGCCACCTGCTGGGCGTTGCAGCAGTGCTGCGGCATACGCAGATGGAGCGTTTCCAGTCCGAGGTTCAGCAAGAAGGCATTCTGCGGTCCGGGAATGCTGCCCAGGTCGCGCATCAGCTGGCTGACCAGTTTCGTCGTATAGGCCATTTTTCCGAAAGCCTTCGTGTAGGTCAGTCCGTGATAGCTCTCGTCGGGTGTGGTCAGTCCGGGGAATTTTTCGGCATGGGCTTCCCAGTCGAAGTTTCCGCTGTCCACCACACAACCGCCCACCTGCGTGGCATGGCCGTCCATGTATTTGGTGGTGCTATGGGTAACTATGTCGCAACCCCACTCGAAAGGACGGCAGTTGATGGGGGTGGCAAATGTGTTGTCGATAATGAGGGGCACGCCGTTGTGATGGGCTATACGGGCAAACTTCTCGATGTCGAGAACATTGCATCCCGGATTGGTAATCGTCTCGCCAAACAACAGCTTGGTGTTGGGACGGAAAGCAGCCTGAATCTCTTCCTCCGATGCTTCGGGATTGACGAACGTGCAGTCGATGCCCAGTTTCTTCATCGTCACACCGAAGAGGTTGAACGTTCCCCCGTAAATCTCGTTCGACGTCACAAAATGGTCGCCGGCCTGACAGATATTGAAGACGGCATAGAAGTTGGCCGCCTGACCGCTGCTGGTAAGCATGGCCCCCACACCACCTTCAAGCGCGGCAATCTTGCTGGCAACGGCATCGTTGGTGGGATTTTGCAGACGGGTGTAGAAATAGCCCTCCTTCTTCAGGTCGAAGAGCATGGCCATCTCCTCCGAATTATCATATTTGAACGTCGTACTCTGGATGATGGGCAACACGCGCGGGTCGCCATTCTTGGGTTGCCATCCTGCCTGTACGCAGAGGGTGGCGGTTCTGAGATTCTTTTTCATTTTCTTCTGGTTTTGGTGCTCACATCCGTTAAGCGGCTGATTTGCAGCTGCAAAAGTACAAACTTTTTCTCAATAATCCACTCTTTGCCCTAATAATTTACAAAAAATAAGGTTATGCGGTTTTCTTAAAACAAAAATCTTCAAAAATCTAACATAAATCTTCCCTTAAGCGCTCAGCATGGCAAGAAAGAGCAATTCCAAAAAATATATTTGGAGGATTTTTGTAGATTTTTGTCCAGATTACGCCAAACCATTTTTTGCATTATCTTTTCATAAGAAAAGGCTGCACTCGGAAATACAAAAGCAAAAAAAATAAATTTTTGTTTTGTTATTTCTCTTGTTTAGATTATCTTTGCACACACAAAACGTTAAACATTCAAATCATGGGTTATACACTACTGACAGCCGCCGAGGCTGCCGCAATGATCAAGCACAATGAGAACATCGCCCTTAGCGGATTCACACCAGCCGGTGTGGCTAAGGCAGTAACCAAGGAACTGGCCAAGATTGCAGTGGCCGAACACGAAGCCGGACGCGAGTTCAAGGTGGGCATCTTCACGGGTGCCAGCACCGGACAGTCTACCGACGGTGACCTGGCCAACGCGCAGGCCATCAAGTATCGTGCTCCTTACACCACGAATCCCGATTTCCGCAAGCATGTGAACTTGGGCGAAATCCCCTACAACGACCTGCACCTGAGCCACATGGCACAGGAGCTGCGCTATGGTTTCTATGGCCAGGTGGACTGGGCCATCCTCGAGGTCTGCGACATCGAGGAGGTGGGCGACGACTATCATGTCTACCTCACGGCTGCCGGCGGCATCTCGCCCACGGCTGCCCGTCTGGCAAAGAAAGTGATTCTGGAGCTTAACTCGTTCCACAACCCCAATGCCAAATACCTCCACGACGTCTACGAGCCGCTGGATCCCCCCTACCGCAAACCCATCCCCATCTTCAACGTCAGCGACCGCATCGGTGTGCCCTACGTCTCTATCCCCAAGGAGAAGGTGGTGGGCGTAGTGGAATGCAACATCCCCGACGAGGCACGCGCCTTCAAGGACAGCGACCCCGTGACCGACCGCATCGGCTATCTGACGGCTGAGTTCCTCGTCGACGAACTCCATGCCGGACGCATCCCCAAGGAATTCCTGCCACTGCAGAGCGGCGTGGGCTCCACGGCCAACGCCATCCTCGGCGCACTGGGCCAGGACAAGCACGTGCCCGACTTCAACATCTACACCGAAGTGCTGCAGGATGCCGTGGTGGACATGATGCTCCACGGCCGCGTGAAAGACGCCTCGGCTTGCTCGCTGACTGTATCGAACGCCTGTCTGAAACAGGTATACGACAATATGGACTACTTCAAGAACCACCTGACGCTGCGCCAGAGTGAAATCTCGAACCATCCGGCCGTGATTCGCCGCCTGGGCGTGATTGCCATCAACACCGCCATCGAGGTGGACATCTATGGTAATGCCAACTCTACCCACATCAGCGGCACGAAGATGATGAACGGTATCGGCGGTTCGGGCGACTTCATCCGCAACGCCTATCTCTCCATCTTCACCTGTCCGTCGGTGGCCAAAGGCGGTCTCATCTCGAGCGTCGTTCCGTTCGTTACCCACCAGGATTCCTCAGAGCACGACGTGAACGTAATCGTCACCGAACAGGGCGTTGCCGACCTGCGCGGCAAGAGTCCCATGCAGCGTGCACAGACCATCATCGAGAACTGCGCACACCCCGACTACAAGCAGCTGCTCTGGGACTACCTGAAGCTGGGAACCGGCGGTCATACCCGCCACTGCCTCACCGCAGCCTTCGCCATGCACGACACGCTGGCCCGCAAGGGTGACATGCACCTGACAGATTTCTCGGAATACATCAAGGAATAATAACAAGCAACAAACCTAACTAACAGGCGAGGCGGGCTTCCATCACGGAAGTCCGCCTCTTACGTTACTGTCAACACTAACCATTCCAGACTAAAACTCTGCACCTCGCCATTCTTAAAAACAAACAGCTTCAAAAATCTAACACAAATTGGAGGAACCAGCCCTATATAAGCTTAAAAAGAAAAAATCGGCCTACTCGTCCTACTCTGGCTTCTAACCTGTTGGCAATCAGCAAAAACTCGGTAGGTCGATGAATAATTATTGCACTACTTTTGTACTACTCACCCCCTACTCGCTTTTTGACATAAAATGTACCCTTACCGTTGTTGCAATCAGCACTAAAGGGGCATCCCTTCATCGAATGAGGGGTAAAACACCTTTGAATCAGGGACTTCCGATATTCTTTTGCACCGTGCGCCTATAGCCGAAAGACTTTACGGCTATAGCCGAAATAGATTCACCTGTACGGACGGTAATCATCCCCCCTAAAGAAAGGAGGGGCTGGGGGTGGTTGATGATTTCAATGCACAATAGTAATATCCAGCAGCATAATAAACCCTCCTATTCCCCTGATAATCAACCACCCCCGCCCCCCCTAAAGCGGAGGGGAGTAGAATACACTCCATCCGTTCTGTATGAAAATAGTCAAAATCTCAGTAGGGGGTGAGTAGTACCAAAGTAGTGCGATATTGGAGCGTAGAACTACCGAAATTCCACTGTTTTTCAATAAGTTACGCGGCAAAGTAGTTCGAGTAGTGCGATGTTTTTTTGTTTCCATATATATAGGCATGTTCTATAAATTACTAAAAACAGGTACAGCCCCCCCTCCCATGTAGGAACCCCTCCAACCTCCCCGAGGGAAGGCTCTTGAACTCCCCGCCCTTGTAGGGGAGGGGCAGGGGTGGGGTCAGTAACTTTCTTGCTGACAGGACAAAAACCTAATCCTTCTGTTTGTTTTTTAGCCATTATTATGTATCTTTGCACCGATGAAACATACTCCATGGATATTCCTGCTCATGGCGGTCTTGTCGCTCTCTGCCTGTGGCGACAGAACGATGCAGCGCATGCTCGAACGGGCCGAAGCCACCATGAACGACAACCCCAGCGAGGCCATTGCACTCTTGGACAGCATCAGCGACTCGGGGCTTTCCCGCAGCCAGCGGATGCGCCGCCTGCTGCTGCTCACCAATGCCCAGAACAAGTGCGACACAGTGTTCCGCTCCGACAGCATCCAGCGTCTGCTCGCCGACTACTACGAAAGCCACGGCTCGGCCAACGACCGTATGCTTGCCTATTATCTTCTTGGAAGAGTCTATCAGGATACTCACGACTACCCTGACGCCATTGAGTTTTTTATGAAAGCAGCCGATTGTGCAGATACAACCGACGCCAAATGTGATTATGCTCAACTCTGCAGAGTCTACAGTCAGATGAGCAATGTTTTCTACCACCAAAATCTTATCAAAGAAGACCTTAAATACAACAATCTTGCCATCAGTTATGCACGGAGAGCAAAAGACACACTTTCTACTATTCAAGGTTTGGTCGGTAATATTGCTGCATATAAGAGATTAGGGAAACTTGATTCTGCGCTTTATTTTTGCGAGAATGCTTCCAACCTGGCTCGGCAATCCGGTTACAAGAATATATCTGCCAACATCTTAGGTGGAGGTATTTCAATACTAATAGAGCAAGATTCCTTGGACAAAGCCAAGACCTTCATGGAAATATATGAACAGGAATCCGGCTTTTTCAACAAAAGCCATGATATAGCAAAGGGACGTGAGGTCTACTATTATTCCAAAGGGCGCTATTATCTGGCTGAAGAAAAATACGATTCCGCAGAATTCTTCTTCCGCAAAGAACTCCGCGAAGGCCAAGACTTCAACAACCAGAATGCAGCTTCAAGAGGTCTTGCCTTGCTTTATCAGAAAACCCATCGGCCTGACTCCGCTTCCAAATACGCCCTGTACAGTTATGCCATGAACGATTCCGTCTATGCCCACATGGCCACACAGGAGGTGGAGCGCATGAAAGCCATGTACGACTATACGCGCTATCAGGAATCTTCTCGCCTGGCAAATGAGAAATCAAAAAAAATGCAAGATAGGCTTATACTTATCGGCCTTCTCGCAATCAGCATCATCGGCGCTACTTTTATTATAATACGTAGGGAAAGAAAAAGACGAATGACGGCTCTTCGTCATTACAAACAAAGTATTGCAGAACTTGCCAAAGCACAGCTGGAAGTCATCGGGCTCAGGTCGCACGCCATGAATATAGAAGCAGCCCTTTCGAAAGCCCAGAATAATATAGAAGACTTAAAAGACTATACTTCCGAATTAAATCTACTAATAGAGAAAAAAGAAAAAGACCTTGAGGCCCTGCGGAGTGATATAGAGAGGACTCACAGCAAAGATGCAATAGAAAAAGAATTAGCTGAAACGCGGCTGAAGGATTCTGAAATCTATCATGTTTTTGATAAGTTGGCCACAAAAGGAACCCTGCCTTCAGCTGAAGAATGGCAACAGATGTATATGATGGTAATAGACCTTTTCCCGTCATTCTACCAGTTCATATCTTCAAGGAGATATGCCTTGAATGAAAAAGAATTTAACACATGTGTCCTCATCCGGCTGCATTTCCGTCCGAAGGATATCTGCAATCTGCTTGGAGTGTCACCGGCCTATATCACGAAGATTCGCAATACGATGATGAAAAAACTCTTCGGCGTGGAAGGAACCTCCAAACAGCTTGATGAGAAACTATTGAACCTATAGTCTCCGTTTTCTCAAAACGTCCTTATAATCAACCGATTACGCAGAGGTTAATTTTCGGTTAATTTTCTTTACCGGTTTTGTTTTGGCGTAGCGATGATAAAGCGTAATTTTGCACGCAATTCAAAAAAAACAAAACGCGATGAAAAAGATTATCTTATTTAAGTTTCGGGAGTTTTTAACTCGCCATTTTACATTGATATAATTCACAGATATGGGCAAGCTCATCAGATTCATTAACCATGGCATCAAGCACTTCTTCATCGTCGATGGAGAAAACCTTGGTGATGGCTGCCA
>JAFRPY010000047.1 GCA_017428925.1 Prevotella sp.
AAGTCTCTGCTTTGGAGCGCACCCCACTCAGAGAACTCATTACTCAGCAAAACATCTCGGTCAGTCTCAATCATAATCTCACTGAATTAACTCTATTTGATGATATGTAAAACTTAACGCGATTTTATCGCACCAGTACTATTTTAACTTCAAAAATGGTGAATCAGTCGATAATCTCGTATCTCTCTGGCCCGATAAAGCACCAACATCTAAATATTTTTGCCTATTTTCGACATTTATTGGAATATATTTTTTATCTTTGCATCTGCATTCCGCAAAGAGTGCAAATACATATTGCTCGTTTCCAACCGAATCGCTACCTCGAAAAGAATCTGAGCAAAAATCAATACCTAAGGAGTCGCGCTTTAATGGCGTGGGCTTCTCCATAAGGTATTGAGGTTTGTAGCGAACCCGGTTGGATATGGCAGAGGTCAGCGCCATTTCTGTGCAAACAATGTTGCAGGGAAAGAGATTATTAATTGAAACTAAAAAGATGATATGAGTACAAAACGTATTTTTATTGCTTTGATGCTATCGGCTCTGCCTATTATCGGAACTTTGGCCGATAGCGTGCGCTTCCTTATCGTTAATGCCAAAGACGGAACAAAGACAACGTTTGGACTCGCTGAGGAGCCAAAGATTTCATTTTCCAATGGCGAACTGAACATAGTCAGCAGTAGCAAAACATTTTCAATAAGCCTTGCTGATATTCAGAATTATTCTTTCGATGAAGAATCAACTGGCATTTCTGATGTAATAAAAGAAGGAAGCATTAAACTGGAGAACGGATTTGTTGTGTTCAATGGTTTGACTGCCGGAAGCAAAGTTGCTGTCTATATGCAGGACGGAAAGCTTGTCAAAGAGTGCAATGCAAATACCAATGGATCGGCAGTATTAGACCTGTCAGGATTACCAAAAGGCACCCTGATTTTGCAATCGAATAAAACGAGTATTAAAGTCATAAACAGATAAGGATTATGAAAACGAAAGTATTATCATTTTTAATGGTATTTGCTGCTATCGTACAGGTAGCATCAGCACAGACGACCATTTACAGAATGCACGTGAAAATGAAGGATGGTTCGACCCACACCGTGAAGGCCGATGATGTAATGGAAGTTTATTTCACGGCTTCTCAGCCTTACGATCCTTCTCATCCTGTGACTGCGGATGTTGAATCGATTCATGCTCCGAAAGAGGGCGGGACATACATCGTCCACATTAACAATAACATTCCGCTGTCAATCAATAGTGGAAATCCAGATAATATGGTCGTTGACGATTATTTTAGCAATTTCTTGAATCAAGCTCCTGTCAGTTTGACAAGCAATTATGATGATGGTATATTGACTATAACCGTCAATCCGACAACAAAATACATCGTGGATAGCCGCAATGTGAAGCTTTACGACCTCGAAGGAACTGAGGCTTTCTCTATCCCTGTTTCGCAAGATGGCGACCCCAGCGCAACACTCATTGGCGATAATGGAAATGCATATATCACTGCCATGGATCAAGCCATGTATAAAAGCCATGCGAAATACCGCAAGGCCGACGTGGAATATACAGGTCTGATTAACCTTGATGGTTTTAAGGCTCCTTTGGATCCATACGATTACAAGGTTCGCGAAATTTGGTACACATTATATCAAGGAATCAACCGAAACACCGCGCTGTTGCAACATTGTGACGGTCAGGGCATGGAAATTTTCAAGCCTATGTGTACGGTTTTGAATGCTTTGTCGTATTATGATTTGGTGACTTTCTTTGGTGGTGTTCCTTATGTAACTAACACGGATTATGCTATGGACCCGCTGCCAAGGACGTCAGCAGAGGAAATCTTTAGTACGCTCATTGAGCAACTGAAAAATGCCATGGGAAAAATGGACGATAAGGTGACTGGATTTGTGAATAGTCCCGAAAAGATGTACTCGCTGTCAAAGGATGTCGCACGAGTTCTGCTTGCCAATATCTACATGTATCAGGGTAGGTATATGGAGGCAAAACCATTACTTGGGGAGATTGTCAATAGCAATCGTTATTCGTTGGCATCTGCCATTGATAATCTTGACCCGCAGTGTTCTGAAATTATATGGAGCCAGGCTGTCGATTCGCCAACACGAGCAAGGGCGAACGAATCTTACGTTATCAATTACAATGGCGACCTGTGTCTATTTCAAACATATAGCGATGTGCTCCTTTCATTGGCAGAATGTGAAAACAAATTGAACAATGACGCAAAAGCAAAGGAATATCTGAGCCAAGTTGCAACGACCAAGGGAATAGAAACTAATTCATCGGAAACATTAGCCGCTATATCAGAAGTCCGTCACAGAATCCAAATAGACTTCGGCGGTTACTTCGCTTTCCTGAAACGCACAGGACAGGCTCAGTCCACCCTCGGACTCGAAGAATATCAGCTGCTCTTCCCGATTCCTCGGGATGAAATCAGCATGAATCCCCATCTGACACAGAATCCTGGCTACGGTGAAACAATGCGGTAAGATTTTATCTCTTACAATAGCTGTCTCTTGTTGACGGCTATTTTTGCCCTCAAATGTGGCTTGAATACATGCCGACATCCCGTCGGTATCCAGCCATTCCTGAGCAAACTCGCCTACCCGTAGCCTTCCCGTAAAACGTGTTTTCTACATTATTACCTCTTACAGATTCCTCCGCTCGGCGTGAACTATCTCCTTCAGTTCTTCCCTTCGGTCAGGCGCAGGCGGAACTAGGCATTTTCCTCCAATTCCCCAATCATCGTTCAACAAGAATCAAAAGTGGCCGTCCTTTTCATTTCATCTTAGCCCTTAGACTTAAGCCATTTCCCGCTTAACGGACGCTCGGCTCTGCCGCTTGTCACCATCGGGACACAAGAACGCTCAAATATCTGTCTATTGGCGTAACTGTTTTTGCCCAGAATTTCATTCCTTATATAATTCGCGCATTTCCTTGAAACGGGACTCAGCATTGAAACTATAGAAGGTGAGGGGATTCTCAAAGCCACGCTTCTTGATGTCGCGGGCAACAGACTTATAATCGCCAGAAGTGCCTTCATGCACCACTCCGGCATCGAAGAGAGCCTTCACTTCAGACAACAACTCAGGTGCATGCAAGTCGGTAACTTCACTTACGAGGAGCCCCATCAGTTCACAATCCACGTCGTGCGACTGGCAATAGTCTACATAGTAGCGGAGCAATTCACGGAACCACTCCACAACGGGCTGCCGCAAGTCCGGATTATAAAACGACATGACTCGCACCGCTGCGAATACCTGACACTGAAGATATCTGTACAGGCCTGGTTCCTTGGCGTATGCAAGCAATTTATCGAGATGTTCCTGTCCCTGTTTGCAGATGGTTGGGATGAACAACTCTTCTCCTAAGTCGCAAATGTGATATTCGCTGAAGTCTGGCGACTGACGCATCACCTCGAGCACCACATCGAGACTGCTTTCTCCGTTACCGACCTCTGCTAGGAGGATGAGCGATGCGCCAATGACACCATTGAACCTGTCGCCCGAGTCATAGTCTTCGGAGATTTCATCGCAGGTCAGCCCTATGTGATACAGAATCAGACGTTCCAAGTCCCTTCGCAGTGGCTCTGCAGGTAAGGCCAGTATGCGCTTCACTAATTGAGACTTCAGGCCGAGTGCATTTTCTGGCTTGCAGAGTTCCTCACCCACCCAAGGATTCTCCATCTCAAGTGTCTTAGGATACTCAGGATGTTTGTAGGTGTACGTGCTGTCATCGAAATTAGCATCATTCTCTGTGTCATTGTTCGCTTCGTCACATTCATTATCGTCCTCATCATCATCTGCCTGGGATTGTTTATTAACAAAAGAGTTAGATGCCACTTGCATCTCCTCTTCAACTTCAAGCCACAGTGCCTCCACATCTTCTTGCAGCCATTCCAAGTCACAGATTTCTGGGTCGAAGTCCTTGGGAATATCATACCATTCTAGGCGTTCCTTATCTTCGGCTGTCTTGCGCTTCTTCCTGTTTAATTCAATGAGTTCGGCATATCCCCATACACCGCCACAGTCTTCCGGCGGACACTCCCCGTGTGCTTTCAGCAACTTAATGACAGGCTCCTCGTCTGGGGCATAGTTGCGTGCTCCTTTCACCCACAGGTCATGTATCCATGAGTCACCATAGTCGTATTCAAACTTCATGCGCTCTCCATGAGGTTGCAATACCATTTCTAATGAGGTCTTTTCACTATTCTGATATTGCACACGAGACATAAAGCTCATGAAACTGTTGGCATGCTCCTTCATTTCCCTTGAGTTAATATAATTGATGTTGTTCTTCCCGATGAAATGATACAGGTGTTCATGTTTCCAGCCCATCGCGTCAATCAGCACAAAAGCCAACAACTCCAAGGTGATGTTCGACGGGACCACCAGTTCACGCCAGATTTTGACAGGAGCATCGTTTAACTTGATACGGATATGGAACTCTCGTGTTGATTTACCGATGAACCTCTGCTTGGGTAACGTCAGTCCGAGCAGATAGTCCTCATCGTCGAACCCATTGCATTCTTCTACCTCATCGGCGAAGTCAAAATCTTTCTCATCGTCTTCTGGATTGTCATTCATTTTACTCATCATGCCCTGAACCATGTCCCAGAATTCTTTATTAGAGAGAGGTTTTTCTTGTTTGTTACTCTTGTCCGACGGATTCAGTTTCTTTGTTTTTGCCATAAATATTTTGTTTTCATTCTGCCTGCAAATTTAGCAAATATTTATAAGACGGCAAAATTTTTTGCTGGAATGACAAAAAGTTAGTAACTTTGCAGCAATTTTCTAAAAATCAACTGTCATCTCATGAAAAAAATCTTGTTTTTGGCAGCAGCCTCTGCTGTGGCGTGCTGCACAACGGTGGCCCAGACAATGGCTACCAGCTATAAAGCGGCGGAAAACAATAACCCCGTGAGCGCTAACGTGTTCTGTGCCGACCCTACGGCGCTGGAATACAACGGACGGATGTATGTGTACGGTTCTAACGACCACCAGGAGTTTGTTGCAAACGGAAAAAAGGGCAGCAACACGTACGGGAACATCAAGTCGATAGTGGTGTTCTCTACCGACGATATGGTGAACTGGACGTTCCACGGCACTATCGACACGCGTAGGCTATGCTCGGCATGGGCACCCGACAAATGGTACAAGGGTTACGGGGTATCGTGGGCGCCGTCGGTGACATGGCGGCACAACGAGAGCACAGGGAAGGATGAGTTCTTCTTGTACTTCTGTAACAGCAGCCACGGCATAGGGGTGCTGACGGCGGAGGCACCAACGGGGCCGTGGAGGTCGCCACGCAAGGAGCTGATGATTCACTACGACACGCCGGGGGCTAACCCGCAGGGGACGTACGCCAACTTCGACCCGGGGGTGACCATCGACGACGAGGGAACGGGATGGATTGCCTTTGGCGGCCTAGGCCCTAGCACGATAATGCCCGAGGCGGCGCGCATCGTCAGGCTGAAGCCGTCGATGACGGAGGTGGACGGGGCGGCCGTGAAGATTCATGCGCCCTACCACTTCGAGGCTAACGAGCTGAACATCGTGGGCGGAAAATATGTATATACGTATTGCGCTAACTGGGCCAGTCGCGATGCTGCCGAATGGAATGACTACAGGAGCAGTCACGGCATAAACGTAGGGGCTCCGGGCGGGGGAACGATGTGCTATATGGTGAGCGACAACCCCGCGGATGCCGACTCGTGGGTGTTCAGGGGCTACTACGGCCCAGGGGTGGCGGGCAACAACCATTCGCACCTTCAGAAGTTCAAGGGTGAATACTACCACATATACCACAACCACGGCAGCGTGCTGCTGGATGCCATGAAGAGCGCAGGGGCCGTGGATGGCAGCGCGGGCGACTACCGCTCGATATGTGTGAACAGGGCTACGGTGGACGAGGCTACGGCCACCGTCGGAACGGTGGCGCTGACCATCGAGGGTGTCAGTCAGGTGAAACGGCTGAACCCCTACGAATGGCAGCAGGCCGAGACGATGGCCAACTGTGGCGGTGTAGAATATGAGGACTTCTCAAACATCACGAAGAACACTAAGGTGAGCAGCCTGGGGAACGATGTGTCGGAGAACATGCAGGTCAGGATGAAGGCGGGCGCGTGGATCAACGTGCGCGGCATAGACTACGGGGAGAACGGTGCCGGAAGGTTCACGCTCAAGGCTAAGGGCAAGGGCACGATGGACTTGCGCTCGGGAACCAATCCGCGCAACACGATTGCCACCATAGGGTTCGAGTCGGACGGGATGGAGGAACAGTCGGTTGACATCCCTGCCGAAACGGCGGGGAAACTGAAGGGGGTGAGGAATAACCTTTATCTCGTGGTCACCGATGCCACGGATTTCTATGTCGACGCATGGAAATTCGATGAAAACGATGCAACGGGCATCAGCGAGGTTCAGCTGCAGCAGCCGGCAACCACAGGGGCTGCCTACGACCTGGGCGGGCGACGGATGAGGGGGAACGGCGCGGGGCATGGCATCGTGGTAAAGAACGGTAGGAAAATCTGCCGATAGGTTCAATAGATGCGGGGGCCGAAAATGACGGTGCCCACGCGAACCATCGTAGAACGACACTCGACGGCAATCTGATAGTCATGACTCATACCCCAAGAACGCTCGCAGAACATGGGGTCGTCGGGGAAATACTTCTGCTTTACCTCATCGAAGAAGTTGGCAGCAAGCATCATCTCGGAACGTATCTGCTCCACATCTTCAACATACGAGGCCATCATCATCAGACCACAAATCTGAACGTTCTCCAACGCGCGCCACTCACCATCGTCGAGCAACTGGCGGCAAGCGTCAAGCATCAGTCCGTATTTGGTCTCTTCCTCAGCAATGTGAAGTTCGAGCAACACCTTGATGACCCTGTTGTTGCGGGCGGCCTGCTTGTTGATTTCCTTCAATAACTTCAGCGAGTCGACGGCCTCAATCATCGAGATGTAGGGCGCGATATATTTCACCTTGTTGGTCTGAAGATGCCCGATGAAATGCCATTCAATGTCATTGGGCAAATTCTCCACTTTCTGGCGGAGTTCCTGCTCGTGACTCTCACCGAAGATGCGGTGCCCCTTTTCGTAGGCAGCCATAATGTATTCGGCGGGATGGTATTTGCTGATGGCCACCAAGCGCACGCCTTCGGGAAGCCTGCTCTTCACCTCACGGAGGTTCTGCTTCACATCGTACATAACTATTGCTGCTCGTACTCTGGTTTTACGGTTTCTTCATTCTTCACGCCATGCACAAAAACGTCCATTATGGCAGTCTCGGCAACACTGGCAATCACGTAATCAATCATGGTGGTGCCCATGACTTCCTCAATGTTCTTCACAGCCTGCATGAAGTTTGCGGCCTGAACGAGATAGTAGACGTTGGAGCGTTTCTCCTTTTCGGTCTTCTCGTCGAGGGTGATGAACTGCAGTTTGGCCTTGTACCATTTGTCGGCAGAAGGAAGGTCGCTGAAAAATATCTCCTTGTAGCTGGCCTCGGCAATATTCCTTACGGTGAACTCGCCGCTGATATAAGACGAAATTTCCTCGGTTATCCGCTCTTCTGCTTCGGTGAAACTCAGCGCATCAACGGTATAGGCTTCTTTCACTTTTTTCTGTGAACCATCGTCAATTATCTTCTCAAACTCTACTTTGGTTTCAAACCATTTCGACATCTTTGCTTTCATCATTGTCTTTAATATTTTGTTATCTTGTTAATCATTTGCGCATAGCTTCGTATTCCTCAATCATCTGCGTGAAGAGAACGGGATTCTGCTGGATGCTTGTCCACAGTTTCTTGCCACCCTTGAGCACCCGCTTGTCGAGATATTCCACCAAATCTATGCGTTCCGTCTTCTTATAGCGGATACGCATAGCATTGAGGGAGATGACATTACCGGTCATAAACGGGACAATAACATCGTCGCCCTTGAGTCGAACGCCAAAGATGGTGCTCACGGTAAGGGTGCCAAGCTGCATCTGCTGGCTGTCCACCCCGTTCCACCAAAAGATGTCACCGGCGGATGACGTACTTTCGAGATGTACAAACTGACGTTTCACGCTTCGGGGGCGAAAGGTGGAAGGATTAGCCACATCAGCGGAAAGCACATTCTCGTTAATTTCGCTCTCGGGATTCTTCACGACGAACTCAACAGCCTTAACCTCGTCGGCCGTGAATTCACGCTCATTGCCGTCGATTGTCATGCGAAACTTGCGGTTCATCACCCTGAAGGCTCCTCCATCGCTCCAGTATCGGGTGATGTAACCTTCGCGCTGGGTGCCGTCGTTCATCGTAATGCGGACGTGACTCAACTCCGACTGCTGAGCATTTGCCCTGACGGGAGTAAGCAGCAACCCGAGCGTCACGAGGATGCCATAGATGAACATATTGCGGGCAGTCTGGCCAAGGATGGCATTGAGTTCTTTGCCGTGGTTAATTTTCTTCATCTTACGATAAGTTTGAAAGTGTAAGGAGAAATAAAGCAACGCGGGGAACAACGAAGCATAGGGATGCTCGTAGAATAGGAAAACGGAACCCAAGGCAATGGCCAGGAATCCGGCCCAAAGATACATCTGCTCGCCAAAGCGCTCGCCTACCCTGACGACCAGCGTCATTTTACCGGCACGACGGTCATTGTCGCGGTCGCGGTAATTGTTGATAAGAAGGAGGGTGTCGATGACGAAACCGCATGCCAGCGATGCTACGAACACTTCCCACGTTAGCGTATGCATCTGAATATAATAGGTGACACAGACGGGCACGATGCCAAAAAACACCAATACCAATACGTCGCCCAAACCCATATAGCTGAGATGGGTGGTATAAAGGAAACAAAACAGTACGCAAAACAGACCAACGAGAATCATCTCCCATCCACCATAGAAAATTAAAGGAATACCCACGGCACATCCAACCAAAGTGAGAATGAGAATAGCCGTGCGCATGGCGCTTGAAGTGACCCATCCGCTCGAACAAGCCCGCTTAGGACCAAGACGAGTCTTATCGTCGGTGCCTTTCATGAAATCAAAGTAATCGTTGATGAGATTAGCATCTATCTGCATGACAAAGGCAAAAAGCATGCAAAGCACAGCTGGAATCCACGAGAAGGAATTCTTGATGGAGGAATCTACCCAAGCCAATGCAAGAGCTATCATAACGGGAACCGCCGCACCTGACAGAGTTTTAGGCCTAGCGGCCAAAATCCATGCTTTGGCAGAATTCAGTTGCACTTCGTTTTTGTCCATGGCTGACAGTCAGAGTTCTGGTTTGCACTCGAAAATAATCGAAGGAACTTTTCGCTTGAGCACCTCAAGAAGGAAATCTTTTCCCGGAACAATACCATACTGGCGAAGTATCATCTCTACGGTCTTACGCGCCAGCTCAGGATGGTTGTTCTCCTCGCTGAGGTGGCAGAGCCATACCTGACGGAGATTGGGCGTAGCATTTTCTGCCAATGCTTCGGCACACTCCTTATTGGAGAGGTGTCCCATCTCCCCTCTAACACGAGTTTTGAGATATTGGGGATAAGGACCTGCCTTGAGCATTTCCTCATCGTGATTGGCTTCCATCACAAGATAGTTAGCCTCGCTGATGAACGGTTTCATTTCGTCAGTCACTCGACCGGCATCTGTGATGAGGCAGAACACCACACCATCGGCTTCAATGCGATAACCCACATTGTCTGAACTGTCGTGAGGAACGCCAAATGACGTTATCTTGAAGTCGCCCAATTCGAAAGTCGAGCCTTTCTCTATCACCTTGACATTAGCGGGGGCAATCTTCTTGTGCACACAATAGTTTTTCTCGATGCCCACGTGAACATCGTGAAGAGCATACACTGGCAGGTTCAGCTCCTGACTGACATAGCCGACACTTTTCACATGGTCGGCATGATCGTGAGTCACAAGTACGGCCTTGATGTCTGTCAACTTCAATCCGTAGTTGTAGAACCCCTTTTTTAGCAATCTGATTCCTATTCCTGTATCTATCAGTATACCCTCCTTATCAGTGAACAGATAATAGCAATTACCGCTACTGCCGCTCCCGAAGGATAAAAATTTCAGCATTTTAGTTATTATTTTGATGCAAAAGTAAGCAAAATCGGTTTCATTACCAAAGAAAATCGTTACCTTTGCATCACTTTTAAGAATTTTATATGAATTTAAAATATCTCTTTGCCGCCGTCGCGATATTCATGGTTGCTGGTTGCGAGTCTGCTTCAAGGTTCAGAATGGAAAACAAAGCACGTACTGCAGCCGACAGCTTTGCCACCTATTTTTTTAATTGGCAGTTCGACAAGGCAGCTCACTTTGCCACCGACAGTTCAATGATTTGGCTCCGCTATGCTGCCAGCCAGGTGCATAAAGCCGACATTGATTTGTTGCGTGTGAAAGAAGATGCCGTTATCAATATCGATGAAATTTTCATCAACGATGAAAATACAGCTTCGGCTCGAATAACAGTAAGAGATTTTATCCGAATGGACACCATAGGAACCGAAGGACACATCGTGGAAAAAGCGTCTTTCGTCTTACAAATGGAGAGAAACGCAGAAAAGGAAGAGGATTGGAAAATCAGAATGGAAGGCCTACCGCAAAGTGAAAAGCGAAATCGCGACTGAACTTCGGATAAATCAGAGCCCAGTGCTCTCTTGACGTTTCGTAGGCTGGGTTTACGGCTTTCATGCCCATGTCGAAACGAAGAATAAAATAATCGAAATTGAACCTGATACCAATTCCATAGGCAACGGCAATCTGCTTATAGAATTTGTCAAAGCGGAACTGACCGTCGGGCTGTACGCTATAGTCGCGAATCGTCCAGATGTTTCCGGCATCGATGAAGAAAACGCCATAGATTTTCCAAAACAGCCATGACCGAAGTTCGGCATTGAGGTCGAGTTTCATGTCGCCCGTCTGGTTAATGAAATCGATTCTTCCGTCGGTTCCTCTATATCCTCCCGGCCCTAATTCCCTGACACTCCATCCCCTGACGGAGTTGGCACCGCCTGAGAAATATCGCTTCTCGAACGGCAGCATCGTTGAATTGCCATAAGGATATGCAATGCCCAGTCCCGCATGCAATGCCAACTGATTGTGGCGGTCGAATGTGATGAGATGGGCATAGTCGATATCAGCCTTGAAATATTGGGCGTAGGCTATCCCAAGGAAAGTGTATTGCTCATTACTGTTCTGTGAGGCATTGGTCAGGGCACTAATACCTCGCAAAACATTACCGGCTGTCTCAACACTGGCCTTCACGGCTGTAACGCCATTGCTGAATGACATGCCCGCACCGATTTTCATGATGAAAAGATTCTCGTAATTATAGCGGAGAATGGCATTGCGGTTGCTGACGCTGTCGAGATACTCGTGCTTGAAGGTCTCTGAAATCCATGGCATCGAGACGAAATTGAGGTCGAGCACATCCAGTCGCCATGAAATGTGCCTGTTGTGGGCATTCTCCCATCTGTATCTCCAAGCGGCATTGAAAAGACGCCGGTGGAACTCTGGACGGTTCTGCGAATTCCAGCTGACACTTAATTCTGACGTAGCCAATGGATGGCGCCGCCGAATGGAATTCCCCCAAAAGAACGTCAGCAGACGGGGAAACTGCAGTTTTGCCTCAACATTATATTCTATGTAGTTCTTATTCTGATAGCCCTCAAGACTGGTAATAGCCTCGTAGGCTCCACGAAGCTGAAGACTAAACGTCTCGGAACCACGGAAGATATTCCTATTGGAATAAGTGATTGAGGCTGCGGCACCGAGGTCACCAGAGGTATTGGTACCCTCAGGCTGGAAACTGATGCTGTTGCGCCGATTAGGACTCAGTTGTATGTTACAGTCGAGCATCAGGGAGTCGCTCGACTCAACCATACGTATATTGGTGTAGCGAAGGGCATTAAGACGCCCAAGGGAATTATAAGTCTTTTGTAGTCCACTTGAGCTGAAGGGACTTCCTTCGGTAAGCCATGTGTTCTCTTTCAGCACATTGAGGCGCAAAGGCAGCGAAGACTGTTCATCGCTGAGATAGTTTATCTTCCTGATGGAATATCTGGGATGAAGAGTTTCCTCGGTGGAATTCGCTGAACGGTATCTCAACAGGTGAAGCGTAAGGTCAACTCCGCGATTCCCACTAACGGTGTCGGCGGTGAATCGAATATAATCTTTGTGAAAATGATAATAGCCCGTTTCCATCAGCTGCTGGGTTATCCGCTTTCGCTCCTGATCAAGTAAGTCAACCGTTACATGGTCACCCACATGGAGATAGGTATTATGAGAGTCTTCAAAGCAAAGGTATTTTGCTATGGAATCATCCTGAATATCGTATGACAGCTTATTAATATAATAAGGTGTTCCTGGCTTGAGTGTGAAAATCACATCCAAACGACGCTTCTTCACCTTGGTTTCAATATCAACCTCAGCATTCATATAGCCCATATTGTGAAGCGCCTGAGTAAGATCTTCCCTTGTCTGCCGTGCCTGTAGGGTGTCGAAGAGCACGGGAGCCTCACCAATGTTCTGGAACGTGCGATTCAACCATTTCGTCGTGTCCTTTCCCGACAAGGCATACATTCCCAGCGGGACTTTGAAAATGGAGAACCATTTCGAGTTAGGTTTTTGGCGAATATAGGGTTCAAGCACAGCAGGGTCAAGACCGCGCTCCATACTCTTTATTTCGACGCGGTGTAGCATGTACTGACCTTCGGGCACGAATTTCTGTGCTGAACAGCCGTTAAGCATCAACACTGTGAGGATAGGCAGGAAATATATGATGAACTTCTTCTTCACTAAAAAACTGTATTTCGTTGCAAAGGTAACATTTTTTTTGTACTTTTGCGGCATGATAAGCAAAAATCTTATTAAACTCATCAAGAGTCTTGAGCAGAAGAAATACCGTAGGCGCGAACAGTTGTACGTCGCCGAAGGACCAAAAGTGGTACATGACCTGATGGCTATTCATGAGCCTCAGCGAATCGTTGCCACAGAAAAATGGTTCAGCCTCAACAATATCGCTCCAGATGTCGTGGTAACGGAAAACGAATTGCGGAAAGTCAGTTTCCTGCAACACCCACAGGAAGTGCTGGCTCTGTTTCCGCTTCCCAAGCCGAATGATGTAATTCCTCAGGGTCTTGAGCATCAACTGTCGCTGGCACTCGATGATGTGCAAGACCCAGGCAACTTAGGTACTATCATCCGTATTGCCGACTGGTTTGCCATCGAGCACATTTTCTGCAGCAATGCCACAGCCGATGCCTACAACCCCAAAGTAATCCAGTCAACAATGGGAAGCATAGCAAGGGTGAACATCCATTACATGGAATTGACAGATTTATTCAAACAGCTTGACGGACGTGTACCCATTTACGGTACATTCCTCGATGGCACCAGCCTATACGAACAAACTAATATTTCTCAAGGAATCATCGTGATGGGTAATGAGGGAAACGGTATCTCGCCCGAGACAGCTGCCTATGTCAACAGACGACTACTCATACCTTCATTCCCTGAGGGACGCCCCACGGCAGAAAGCCTGAACGTAGCCGTTGCCACAGCCATCACCTGCGCCGAATTCAGGCGTAGACAACAAATCTCTAAATAAAGATGTTAAACAGAAGGTGTTTCCTTATCGAAGAGATTGTCAATTTCTTCAATTTCGTCATCATCAAACCATTGTGACAATTTGGCACGTGCCTTTTCCTTCACGTCATCATTCACTTCGCCCCATATTTTTTGGAGCACGAAGATAAGCACACCAAGATCGTCGGAAAGGCCTGCTATGGGAATGGCGTCGGGAATCACGTCGAGTGGACTTATAAGATATCCCAAAGCACCAATGATGATAGCTTTATCCTTTATGGTCACCTTATCACTCTGCAAAGTGTAGAAAAGAATTAGTGCGGCATACACTAGTTTCGCGCCAGCCCGTTTTGCTATGCGTGATATTTTCTCAACAAACTCGCCTTTGGTGAACTTGTTGCTGTATTGCATAAAATCAGGTACATCCATATCATTTCTGATTTATTGATTAGACATCATTAAGTAAAGAAAAGCAGTGCTCACATAAGCCGGGTTCTGTTATAACGTCTGCCATTTATCTAATCCGCAAGTCACCCTGCGGCTTTAGCATTCTACCCTCCATTGCATCCATCACTTTCCCCAAAATGAAGAGTTGATGGTTTCGGGCGGGCAACCCTCAGGCAATGGTATACGCGAACTTGCAGCCTCCAGACGGCACAGCCCGCCGATCACCCGGCGGCTGGTGGTCTCTTACACCACCTTCTCACCCTTACCCTTTCGGGCGGTCATTCTCTTCTGCCGACACCTGCTGTCGCCAACAGCTTCTATTTTCGGAAGTGGAGCGCCCTAAGCTGCCCGGACTTTCCTCCCGTCCTCGCCGTACAAAATCCTGATGTGGAAAATGCGCACGAAGACCAGCGGCAGACCAGAACACTGCTTTCCGCGTGCAAAAGTAATAAATATTTTCATTAAATGAATGTAAAAAACTGACTTTCTCTCGTAAATATGTTTTAATTGTCACTTTCTTTGTGTTAAAAGTGGACAAAACAACAGGACAAAATGACAGATTAACAATTTTTGCGCCTATTTTTGCACTCGTCAAATTCGAAATAGAAATATCAAACAAAACAATTAATGAATATGAAGAATGTAAAAAACTATTTGGTATATGCGAGCTGCATCGTAGCCATCGCATTCTCAGCCGCATCTTTCGCTAAAGTCTATGCAAGTAATGCACCTTCGGCATCACCTGCCGCCGGCCAGCCCGTCGACCTGACTTACGCTACCGACAAAGCGCTGCCTTCTGTGGTAACCGTAAAAGTCGTACAGAATTCAAAGACTGAAACGGTGGAAGTAGAAGACCCATTCAGCGATTTCTTCGATCCATTCGGTTTCTTCGGACAACGTGGTCAGGGCGGTACTCGCAAGCAAAGAGTACAAACGCCTAAGAAGCAGGGTTCTGGTTCGGGTGTCATCATTTCGACCGAGGGATACATTGTAA
The DNA here is from genome assembly GCA_017428925.1 of Prevotella sp. Classification (GTDB taxonomy): domain Bacteria; phylum Bacteroidota; class Bacteroidia; order Bacteroidales; family Bacteroidaceae; genus Prevotella. The sequence goes on from JAFRPY010000047.1 coordinate 15,051, forward strand.
CCAACAACCATGTCGTAGAAGGTGCTGACGAAATTACCGTCATCCTGACCGACAACCGCGAATTCAGCGCTACCGTCGTTGGTAACGATCCTAATACAGACCTTGCTCTTATCAAAGTCAGCGGAAAGAACCTTCCCGCAATCACCATAGGCGACAGCCAGAAACTGAAAATCGGCGAATGGGTATTGGCCATCGGCAATCCTTATAACATTGGTACTACGGTCACTGCAGGTATCGTGAGCGCAAAGGCCCGTTCGATGAGTGGAGGAAACACCGTTCAGAGCTTCATTCAAACTGATGCTGCCATCAACCCCGGTAACTCAGGTGGTGCACTGGTCAACACCAACGGAGAGCTAGTGGGCATCAATTCCATGCTCTATTCACAGACTGGCAGCTATTCCGGCTATGGTTTTGCCATTCCAACTACAATCATGAACAAGGTTGTCAACGACCTGAAGACCTATGGCACCGTTCAGCGTGCGCTCATCGGAATTGCTGGCAGCGACCTCAGCAGCTATACCGACGGTTTGAAGCAGCAGGGCAAGGATGTTCCCGACTTTGGTACCATCAACGGCATCTATGTGGCCGAAGTATCAGAAGACGGTGCCGGAGCATCAGCTGGTCTGAAGAAGGGCGATGTCATCACAGCAATCGACGGAAAGTCACTCTCAAAGATGGCTGAGCTCCAGGAATATCTAGCTAACAAGCGTCCTGGCGACAAGGTCACCATCACCTACCTGCGCGACAAGTCTAAGAAGAGTGCAACAGTCACGCTGAAGAATGCCCAGGGCAACACAAACGTTGTCAAGACGGCTGACCTAGATGTGTTGGGCGGAAACTTCCGCGAAATCACCAAAGAACAGAAAGATCAGCTTGGCATCAACTACGGTCTTGAAGTCATCAAGGTGAACAATGGCGCATTAAAGAATGCAGGTGTTCCTAAAGGATTCATCATCCAGAAAGTGAACGACCAGCCCATGAAGTCACTCAGCGAACTTCAGGATGCTGTCAAGAACGCATCCACGAGCAAGGAGCCAGTGCTTTTCATCCAGGGAATCTTCTCTACAGGAAAGAAAGCTTATTATGCTGTTCCTCTTGAAGAAGGTAAATAGCCAAATATCCTGGGTTTTGGCACTTCAAACAACAAAAAAGCGGGGAATCCTTACCGATTCTCCGTTTTTTTGTAAATAATTCCCATTTTTTTTTGTTATTAGGGTAAAAAGTTGTATTTTTGCGCTTGCTTTAAAATCTAACGGCCTCATGAGACAACTAAAAATCAGCAAATCGATAACAAATAGAGAGAGCGCATCTCTCGATAAGTATTTACAAGAAATTGGTCATGAAGACCTCCTCACCGTTGACGAAGAAGTGGAATTGGCGCAGCGTATCCGTAAGGGAGACCGCAAGGCACTTGAGAAACTGACCAAGGCCAATTTACGATTTGTTGTCTCTGTGGCAAAACAGTATCAAAACCAAGGACTGTCTTTGCCCGACCTCATCAACGAAGGTAATCTCGGCCTCATCAAGGCTGCAGAGAAATTCGATGAGACACGCGGTTTCAAGTTCATATCCTATGCCGTGTGGTGGATCAGGCAGAGCATATTGCAGGCCATTGCCGAACAAAGCCGTATTGTGAGGCTCCCACTGAACCAAGTGAGTTCGGTAAATAAGATCAACAGGGTGCTGAACAAATTTGAGCAGGAAAACGAGCGCAGGCCCAGCGTCGACGAGATTGCCGACAAGGTGGAATTGCCTGAAGACAAAATTATCGATGCTATGAAAGTCAACGGGCGCCACATCAGCGTTGATGCCCCATTCATCGAAGGCGAAGACAACAGTCTGCTCGACATCATGGTCAACGACGATGCCCCACTAGCCGACCGCTCACTGGTGATGGAATCTCTTCGCGATGAGATAACCCGCGCCCTTTCGATGCTTAACGAACGTGAGCGTAACATTATCGAATGTTTCTTCGGCATCGGGCAGCCAGAAATGACACTCGAAGAAATCGGCGAGCGTTTCGGACTGACTCGCGAGCGCGTGCGCCAAATTAAGGAAAAAGCCATCCGTCGCTTGCGTCACAACACTAAGAACAAGATGCTCAAGACATATCTTGGGCAATAGTAAGATATTCAAACAATTATAGTATAACGTGAAAAAGATTATCATTTCAGGATTCATCCTCTCAAGCCTCTTCCTCTTGGCTACGATAGGACAGGCAAAGAGTAAGGTGGTAAAGACCTATGCCTTTGGTTTTGCCGCCTCCTTCAACGATTCAATCGTGCATTTCACCGACATTCAGGAACTCGACAGCAGCTGGCTCAACGATAAGGGATTTCTCATGAGCCGCGAAAACTATTCTTACCAGTTGCGTGACTTTCTTGCCAGTCAGGGAATGGAGCATCGCACATGCATCATCTGCTATTCTCCAAAATTGAACAAAACCAAGAAGAAGTTTACCAAGATGATGGATAATTATTCAAAAAGCGGGAGCTACGACATCCGCCTCATCAAAGCGAGCGACTTCAAGTTCGACTGCATCGAACCTAACAACATCAACGATGACGTAGTTGCTCCTCAAAAGGTAAAGAAGAAGGAAAAGAAAGAAAAGAAGGAGAAGAGAAAGAAAGGAAAGATCATCAAAGAGTAATCACACTCGGATAGCTCCCTAACGAAGCTCAACATGCATACTACACATTTTTTCAGCATCGCTGAACTTAACGTAAGAATCATATTCAAGGAGTCTCGCAATAACAGCATGAGGCTCCTTCCATCGTTTGAGCCTTTCCGCGTGGAACAGTTGGACGACGGTGACCTCTTTTTCCAGCTTACTGTGGACGATGAACTGCCTGCCATCAAGGGCGAGGGACGCGAGCGAATCGGCAAGTTCGACACAGGAAACGGCGACACCATCGTCGACAGCCTACCCAACGGTGGATACCAATACATCATTAAGGATATCAATGGCGCTGACTGCTGCCTGCTCCAGTCCAACAAGGATTTCTCCGATTGTCGTGTGGCACTAAATGGGAACTATAACATGCGCAGCTTCGGTCTCAACAACGCCCTGATGCTCATCTTTGCCTTTGCGGGAAGCCTCAGGAAGACGCTTCTCATCCATGCCTCGCTGGTCCGCCAGAACGGCTACGGTTATGCTTTCATCGCCAAGAGCGGAACGGGCAAGAGCACCCAGGTGAGCATGTGGTTGAGGTATATTCCAGGTTGCGACTTGATGAACGACGATAACCCCATCGTGAGAATCATTGGCAACGATGTTTTCATCTATGGTAGTCCGTGGAGTGGCAAGACGCCCTGCTACCGCAACATCAAGGCCCGCCTTGGAGCCATTACACGCATCGACCGAGCTCCAGAAAACAGCATCGACAAACTGCCCCCCATCGAGGCTTTTGCTTCTTTCCTGCCCTCATGTTCGTCAATGAAATGGGACAAGGACATTTTCAATGCCATCTGTAATAATGTCACCAAGGTCGTTGAACGCATAGGCATCTATACTCTTCATTGCCTTCCCAACGAGGAGGCAGCCCGCGTTTGTTATTCAGCCATCACCGTCAAAGATTGAGAAATGCTCAATAAAGAACCAAAGATTGCCGAAGTGCAATTCGCCAATGCCATCCTGCTGCCTGAAATCGTCAAGATGTTAAACGAAGGCCACACCGTCACGTTGCGGCTAAAAGGATTCAGCATGCGCCCATTCCTCGAAGACGGTCGCGACAAAGCATTGCTCACAAAACCCACCAACCCCAAGGTGGGCGACCCCGTACTGGCTGAAGTAGGTCCCAAGCATTTCGTTCTCCACCGCATTATCGACATCAATGGCGACGAAGTTACCCTGCGTGGTGACGGCAACATCGGTATTGAACAATGCAAACTGAAGGACATTCAGGGAGCAATTATCGGATTCTATCGCAAAAACCGCGAGACACTCGACCGTACCGACGGCCGCAAATGGCTCGTCTACTCATGGGTGTGGACGAGACTCTTCCCCATTCGCCGATACCTGCTGGCATTCTACCGCAGAATATGGATTCCCCTCTTCGGTCCCATCTAAAAAATTCTTCCTTTCATCGTAATAAACAAGAGGTACCGTCCCAAATCCGATTTGAGACAGTACCCTTTGCTTTACATCGTGCTATCAAAATGGCAGATCGTCAGCACCATTGCCTTCTGCCGGCTGTGCCGGAGGAAATGGCGTAACTTCAGCTCCCGGGGCGGCTGGCTGGACGGGAGGAAACGGCATGCCCGACATCGGTGCTGGCTGAACGCCCTGTGCTGCTGCCTGAGCGGCGGCAGGATCAACACGGCTGACAGCCCATGCGCGGATGTCATTAAACCAGCGACCATTATATTCATGTGCATCTATGTCGAAGTTCACACGCAACTCTTCGCCACCCTGAATATTAAACTGGGCAATACGTTCAGCACCAAAAACACGGAACACACACTTTTTCGGGAACTGATCATGTGTTTCAATCACATAGTCCTGCGACTTCCAAGCATTACCCGTACGAGCCGAAACACCCCCTTGCTCTGGGAGAACGGCAATGATTTTTCCTTCTATTTCCATGATTAAAATTTGTATATGTAGTTTTCAGATTGCGAAATTAATAAAAAAGTTCTAACAAGCGAAACTTTTTCCCCTATTTTTTTGCTAACCACCATTTTTTTTCCTAATTTTGTACCTCAAATAAAGAATAACTAAAATCTATAATATCCAATGAGAATAACATTATCAAGCTCAGCGCTCAGCAGCCGTCTCGGCATCCTGTCTAAGGTCATCAACAGCAAGAACAGTATGCCCATCCTCGAATGCTTCCTTTTTGAAGTATCCAACATGCAGCTTACCATCACTGCCTCCGACAGCGAGAACGTGCTGCAGACCAACATGCCACTCGACTATGCCGAAGGCGAAGGGAAGTTTGCTGTCAACAATCGCACTATCCTCGACGCCGTGAAAGAATTGCCCGAACAGCCACTCACTATCGATGTCGAGACCTCAAGCCTTGCCATCAAGGTAATCTATCAGAATGGTATATATAATTTTACCGCCCAGAATGCCGACGAGTATCCCATCGTACAACGCATGCCCGAAGGCACAACCAACCTGACATTGCCCAGCGGCGTCCTCGCCGACAGCATCACGCGCACACTCTTCGCTACTGCACAAGAAGAACTCCGCCCCGTCATGAACGGCATCTATTTCGACCTCTCCCCCGAAGCACTTGCTTTGGTGGCCAGTGACGGCCATAAGCTCGTGCGCGACAAGAACTTTAAGATTCAGACCGAGCAACCGCGTTCCTTCATCTTGCCCAAGAAACCGGCAACCCTTCTAAAGAACATTCTGGCCAAGGACGACAGCGATGTCATCATCCGCTTCGACGACCGCAACGCCGAGATCATCTTCACCGACACCGTGCTCAGCTGCCGCCTCATTGAGGGACGCTACCCCAACTACAATTCCGTCATTCCGCAGGACAATCCATACCAACTTAACATTGACCGCAAGATGCTGCTCGGGGCACTGCGCCGCGTATTGCCATTTGCCAGCGAGAGCAGCCAGCTCATCCGCCTCCACATCGAAAACGGCAAGATAGAGGTTTCTTCCGAGGATATCGACTTCTCCACCAGCGCAAAAGAGGAAATAACCTGCGACTATGCTGGAAAGAGCATGAATATCGGCTTCAAGGGCCCGTCACTCACCGAGATTCTCAACAACCTCTCCAGCGACGAAGTCACCCTTGAGCTCGCCGACCCATCGCGCCCTTGCCTCATTCTTCCTGCTGAGCAGCCCGATAGCGAAGACGTGCTAATGCTCATCATGCCCATGCTCCTGAATGACTAACTTTTATTTACAGAAATGAAATTAAACCTTACTAAGCCCCTCGTTGTCTTTGATTTAGAGACAACGGGGCTTGATCTTGTTAAGGACAGGATCATCCAGCTATCATATATTAAGGTGTACACCGACGGCACCGAAGAGCGAAACAACCAGTTCATCAATCCCGAAAAGCCCATCCCCACTGAGGTTGAGCAACTTACCGGCATCACCAACGACATGGTGCGCAAAGCGCCCACCTTCAGGCAGCTCGCAAGACAATTTGCCGCCACCTTCAGCGGTTGCGACTTCGCTGGCTTCAACAGCAACCACTTCGACGTCCCCCTGCTGGCCGAGGAATTTCTCCGTGCCGGTGTCGACTTCGACTTCTCCAAGTGTCGCCTTATCGACGCCCAGACCATCTTCCACAAAATGGAACGCCGCAACCTAGCAGCCGCCTACAAGTTCTACTGCGGCCGTAAGATGGAAGACGACTTCGAGGCACACCGCGCCGACCAGGATACCGAGGCCACCTACCGCGTACTCCTGGCACAGCTCGACCACTACGCCCCCGGCTCGCCCGCTGCCATTGAAGACGATACCCACGTACTACACAACGACATGGAAGAACTCGCACAGTTCTCGAAAGTGAACGACAACGTCGACTTCGCCGGCCGCATCGTGTGGAAAGACATGGTCGACGCTAAGGGAAAGGTGGTCAACGACGCCAACGGCAACCCTGTCAAGCAGGAGTACTTTAACTTCGGCAAATACAAGGGAATGGCCGTCATTGACGTACTCCAGCGCGACCCCGGCTACTACAGCTGGATGCTTACCAGCGACTTCACATACAACACTAAGCAGGTGCTCACACGCATCCGCCTCCGCCATTTTAACAAATAGAAGAAAGATGCTTAAAGGCAAAAAGATAGTTCTCGGAATCACAGGCAGTATTGCCGCCTACAAGTCGTGCCTCATCATCCGCTCCCTCATCAAGCAGGGTGCCGAGGTACAGGTCGTCATCACGCCCGCAGGCAAGGAGTTCATCACCCCCATCACCCTCTCGACACTTACCCACAAGCCCGTGGTCAGCGAGTTCTTCTCCCAGCGCGACGGCACGTGGAACAGCCATGTAGATCTCGGACTCTGGGCCGACGCCATGCTCATTGCCCCCGCCACCGCCTCCACCATCGGCAAGATGGCCAACGGCATTGCCGACAACATGCTCATCACAACCTACCTCTCCATGAAGGCACCCGTTTTCATAGCGCCCGCCATGGACCTCGACATGTATGCCCATCCCAGCACGCAGGCCAACCTCTCCACGTTAAAAGCCTATGGTAACCACATCATCAAGCCGCAAAGCGGATTCCTCGCCAGCGGCCTCGAGGGAAAGGGACGCATGGAGGAACCCGAGGTCATCGCGAGCGTACTCGACCGGTTCTTCGATGATGCAGCTGTCCCCGTCAGGCCCTCTCCCCTGGCCTCCAAGAAGATACTCATCACCGCCGGGCCCACTTACGAGAAGATAGACCCTGTGCGCTTTATCGGCAACTACTCCAGCGGAAAGATGGGCTTTGCCCTCGCCGCCGAGTGCGCTCGCCGCGGTGCCAACGTCACCCTCATTGCTGGTCCCGTATCGCTCCCCACGCCTCCGGGAGTGAGTCGCATCGACGTAGAGAGCTGCCTGCAGATGTACGACGCCTCCGTTAGCGCATGGCCAAAAATGGATGCCGCCATTCTCTGCGCCGCTGTCGCCGACTTCCGTCCCGAGCAGACTGCAGACCATAAAATCAAGCGCGAGAAAGACGACCTCGTCCTCCGCCTCAAGCCCACCTACGACATCGCCGCCGAGCTCGGACGCATGAAGACCGCCAGCCAGCGGCTTATCGGCTTCGCCCTCGAGACCAACGACGAGGAGGCCAACGCACAGAAGAAACTCGCCAAGAAGAACTTCGATTTCATCGTGCTTAACTCCACCCGCAACGAGGGAACCACATTCCGCTCCGACGACAACCAAGTCAGCATCATCTCGGCCGAAGGTCAGAAGGACTATGCCAAGAAGCCCAAGACCGAGGTAGCCTGCGACATCATCGACCAACTCTCTGCCATCGTTTAATCCCCCGTGGCGTATGCTGAAACAATTCATCCTTACCATCGCCCTCATCCTCTGCCCTGTCCTGAGCCTCCATACCCAGGAACTCCAGGCAAAGGTCACCATCAACCATGCACAGATTCAGGGCACCGACGTATCCATCTTCGACAACCTCCAGGAAACCCTCGAGCAGTTCATCAATGACCGCCAGTGGACGCCCCTGCAGTTCCAGAAGAACGAACGCATCGTCTGCAACTTCAATATCACCGTGACCAAGTACGATACCTCCAACAACCTGTTCACCTGTACGGCGCTCATCCAAGCCAACCGTCCCGTTTACAATGCCAGCTACACCACCACCATCTACAATAACCGCGACGCCAATTTCGATTTCCAGTTCGCACAGTTCGACCAGCTCAACTTCAACGAGGAGCAACTCGATAACCAGCTGACGGCACTCGCCGCTTACTACGCCTACCTCATCATCGGCATCGACCTCGACACCTTCTCACCCATGGGCGGCGAAGAGATCCTGCAGCAGTGCCTCAACCTCGTTAACAACGCCCAGAACCTCGAGTTCAACGGCTGGAAGGCCTTCGACAACGACCGCAACCGCTTCGCCATCATCAACGACTATATGGAAGGCGCCATGAGGCCCTTCCGCCAATTGCAATACGACTATTACCGCAATGGGCTCGACGAGATGGCCAACAATGCTGAGCGCGGGCGCACCAACATCACCACCGCCCTCGAGCTCCTGCGCCAGGCCCATCAGGACCGTCCTCTCAGCATGCTGCCACAGATATGGACCGACTACAAGAAAGACGAACTGGCCAACATCTACAAGGGCAAGGGCACGCCCAAAGAAAAAGAGACTATCTACGACCTGCTCTTCGGCATCAATGCCTCGCAGAACACCTCTTGGGAACTCATCAAGCAATAGCTGCCCTTACCCCAATCATAATCCCCGAGCAACACTTCTATGCTAAAGCAGCTATACATTAGGAACTACACACTCATCGACGAGTTAGACATACCCTTCCATCCCGGCTTTTCCGTCATCACTGGCGAGACAGGAGCCGGAAAGAGTATTATCCTCGGCGCACTCTCCCTTCTTCTTGGACAGCGCGCCGATTCTAAGACCATCAAGCAGGGCGCCGACCGCTGCGTCATCGAGGCCCGTTTCGACCTCAGCCGATACCATCTTGAAGAGTTCTTTACCCAGAACGATATCGACTACGATGCCACCGACTGCATCCTCCGCCGCGAACTCACTGCTGCTGGAAAAAGCCGCGCCTTCGTCAACGACACCCCCGTCCCCCTGACCACCATACGCCTGCTCGGGCAGCAGCTCGTCGACATCCACTCCCAGCACCAAAACCTGCTCCTACAGGAAGAAGACTTCCAGCTTGGCGTTGTCGACATTATCGCCCGCGATCAACAGCAGCTCGCCGACTACCGCATGGCCTACCAACAACATGTCGAGGCACAGCAGGCCGTAAAGCGCCTAGAGCAGGAAATCCAGGCCGCCCGCCACGACGAAGACTACCTGCGTTTCCTCTACGACGAGCTCCAGCAGGCCAACCTCACCCAAGGCCTACAACAGCAGCTCGAGCAAGAGAGCGAGACACTCGCCCACGTCGAGGACATCAAGTCTGCCATTTTCAATGCCGAGCAGAGTCTCACCGGAGAAGGTCCCGCCAATGCTGTTGGCCTCCTCCGCGAGTCGTCGCGCTCCATTGATGCCATCCGCGATCTCTACCCCGATGCTCGGGAGCTTGCCGACCGCCTTGAGAGCACCTACATCGAACTAGCCGACATTGCCCGCGAGGTCAGCAGTCTCTCCTGCCGCCTCGACTTTGATCCCCGTCGGCTCGACTACGTCAACCAGCAGCTTGATACCCTCTATTCCCTCGAGCAGAAGCACCATGTTGACAGTGTTGAAGAACTCATTCTTTTACGCGATGATATTCATCAGAAAATCAACAATATAGAACATAGCGACGAAGCATTGGATGAACTTCGCAAAAATGCCGTCATAGCCCTCGACAATGCCAATGCCACAGCCGCCAAGCTAACCGCCATGCGCACCGATGCAGCCCGACAAGTCGAACAGGAAATGCGCTCGCGCCTTGCCCCCCTAGGCATCCCCAACGTGCGCTTCTCCGTCGCCATCGAGCCCCTCGGCCAGCTTTCCCCACAAGGAGCCGACAAAGTGTCGTTTCTCTTTAGCGCCAACACCAGCACCCCCATGCTGCCCGTTGCCGAGATTGCCTCGGGCGGCGAGATAGCCCGCGTCATGCTCTCTCTCAAGGCCATGGTCAGTAGCGCCGTCCTCCTCCCCACCATCATATTCGACGAGATCGACACCGGCGTTAGCGGCCGCGTGGCCGAGATGATGGCCCGCATCATGCAGCAGATGGGACAGGCCGACCGCCAGATCATCAGCATAACCCACCTCCCACAGATTGCTGCCCTCGGCACCCACCACTACCGCGTCTATAAGGAAGAGACCGCCCAGGGTACCAAGAGCCGCATGCAGCAGCTCACAGCTGACGAGCGCGTGGCCGAGATTGCCCAGATGCTTAGTGGCACCAGCGTCACCGCCGCCGCCATCGATAACGCCCGCGAACTCCTGAAGAGATAACAGATTCCTATTTTTTGAATGATATAAAAAATAACGATATGATTAAAAAGATCCTGATAATTTCCATTATTCTTCAATTATCACTCATCACCCATCACTCATCACTTTACGCCCAGCCCACCGTGGTCAAGGGCGCGGCCAAGAGTGTCTTCTCACTCACCACTTTTAGTGCCGACGGTTCCCTGCTTGCCAGCAGTCACGGCGTCTTCGTTGGTACTGACGGCGAGTGCATCAGCGACCTCAAGCCATTCCTCGGTGCAGCCAAGGCCGTTGTCGTCGATGCCCAGGGCAACAAAATGAATGTCACTCGCATTCTCGGGCTTAATGAGCTCTACGATGTTGTACGTTTCCGTGTCGACGGCAAGACTACGCCCGCCACCATCGCCAATGTCGCCTCCACCACACAGCAAGACGCTTGGCTCGTCTCCTACGGTCTCAAGTCGCCTGAGATTAAGGCCACCCGAGTGAAGACTGTCGAAAAGTTCATGGACAAGTACAACTATTACATCTTCGGTATGAATGCCCCCGACAACACCACAGGCTGTCCCTTCGTCAACATGTACGGCCAAGTCATCGGCATTCTCCAAATGTCTTCCACCAGCTTCGACACCCATGCCGTCGATGCATCCTATGTCCGTTCCTTGTCGTCCACTGGTTTTACCCTCAACGATGCCAACTACCACAAGATAGGTATCCCCGTAGCGCTGCCCGCCGACGAGAGCCAGGCTCGCCTCTTCCTCATCATGGCCGGACAGTCGGGCGACTCCCTCAAGTACGTCAGTGCCGCCAACGATTTCATCCAGCAGTTCCCTGCTCTTAACGACGGCTATAGCGCTCGTGCCTTCATCGAGGCCGGTGCCGGGCAGTATGCCAAGGCCGACGAGACCATGAAGACCGCTATCCGCAAGGCCGCCCCTAAGGACGAGGCCCACTACAACTACGCCAAGCTTCAGTATGACAATGCCCTCTATGGCCGCCACTGGACGCTCGACGGCGCCTATGCCGAGGCAACCGAGGCCTACCGCATCAGCCCCGCCCCCCTCTACCGTCACCTACAGGCACAGATTCTCTATTCCCGTAACGAGTACCAGCAGGCGCTTGATATCCTTAGGCAACTTTCCGATGACAAACAGTTCAGCACCCCAGAGCTGCTCTATGAACAGGCTTTGTGCCATCAGAAACTCAATGCCCCTGCTGAAGAAGTAGTCGCCCTGCTCGATAGCGCCATCAACACCACCGACACCCTGCGGCTCAACGAAGCCGCCCCCTATATCTTCACCCGAGCGCAAGTGCTCGACCAGTTGGGCAAGCACCGTGATGCCGTCTTCGACTACACCCGCTACGAGTACCTCATGCAGGGACAGGTCAACGCCCAGTTCTATTTCCTCCGTGAGCAGGCCGAGATGAAGGGCCGCCTTTACCAGCAAGCCCTTGGAGACATTGCCCGTGCCCTCCTCCTCGCGCCACAAGAACCCACTTACTATGCCGAGCTGGCCAATGTACAGCTGCGCATCAACAGGCCTGATGATGCTATCAAGACCGCTCGCCACTGCATCGAGATAGCCCCCGAATATGCCGAAGGCTACCTTTTGCTCGGCCTTGCACAGGTGCAGGGCAAAGAGAAGGCCGAAGGCCTTGCCAACCTCCAGAAGGCAAAAGAGCTAGGCAACGAACAGGCCCAGTCCCTTATAGAGAAATACAGCAAATAAGTATTCGTTAGGAGGAAAAAGAATAAAGATTTTGGGAGAAAATGGCGGGGTGGCAGGGAAAGGAAAAATTTAGGGCTACAGCGGGAAAATGGCAACTATTCCCGCTCCTGCGCATCGCCTTCTTTCTGGCAGCGGGAATCATAACGGGGGAAGCATTGGGAAACACAAACGGGCTATGGGCATGGATGGTGACCATGGTCGTGGCATCCGTAGCCGCCCTAGCAGCATTCCGTCATAAACAATTACAGTCTTTGCTGATTTTCCTGACCATCGCCCTGATGGGCGTCGTCGTCTCCCTGCTCCAACAGAAAAGGGATACCATTGTGCTGCCTCTAGGGAAGACAATGTTCAAGGCGGTAGTGACGAGCGAACCGCAACAAAGGGGTAACTTCACCGGCTGCGACCTGCTGATCGTGGCAGGGGAATTGTCAGGAAGAAAGGTAAGGGCTTCGTTCTACTGCGACTCCACAAAAGGCAACGGACTGCGGCCGCATGCGGGCGATGGACTGATTGCGGCATCAGTAGTTGAAAAACCACGGAACTACAGCAACAGCAACTTCGACTACGTCAAGTACTTAAAGGTGCACGGCATCAGCGCCACCACAACGGTATGGCCTAACGGATGGCGGAAGTTGAAGGTGGAGCTGGGCGGCGTGCCGCTCTTGGAAAGGGCAAGGATAGCGGCGCTGAGACTGCGACAAAAGATGGTGGACGACTACCGACACGAGGGCATCGGCGGCAATGAACTGGCGGTGATGGCAGCATTGACACTGGGCGACAGGTCGATAATCGACCGAAGGCTGCGCGACGATTACTCGATAAGCGGCGGAGCGCATATTCTGGCGATGAGCGGCATGCACCTCTCGGTGATTTATGCCCTGATAGTGATGATGTGGCCGGGTGGCCGACGGCGGTTGGCGACTCAAGTAGTGGCGATGGTGACGGTATGGGCATTCGTGTTCCTGGCTGGCATGTCGCCAAGTCTGTTGCGCAGCGGACTGATGCTGACTGTTTTTGCCTTCGTGACACTACTGAACCGCAACAGTATGTCGCTGAATGCGCTGGCACTGGCAGCCATCGTGATGATGGGGGCAAACCCAAAGTGCATCCACGATGTGGGCTTCCAGATGTCGTTCATGGCGGTGCTCTTCATCCTGCTATTACTACCCTCGATGGAGGAATGGGTGGGTCCCAGCGTAAAGGGGAACGCGGTCGCAAAACATGCATGGAGCCTGGCGGCGGTGGCGATAGTTGCCCAATTGGGAGTGCTGCCGCTGGTGGTATATTATTTCGGTCGCATCCCGTGTTACTTCTTGCTGACGAACTTCATCGTGGTGCCCTGTGTAACCGCCCTACTCTACGGTGCTGTAGGCTTTTTCGTACTGGTGCCTCTTCGCCATCTGATTGCCCCTGTGCTATCGGCAATCGCGGGAACAATGAACGGCAGCCTCGCCATGATTGCCCGTCTGCCCGGCGCCAGCATCGAAAACGTAAGTATCAACGGATGGCAAACCCTCCTGGCGTATGTGCTGCTATTCTTAATCTTTTTGCTGATTAAGAAATTGAAAATTTATATTTAAGCATTAGTACTGGTGCGATAAAATCGCGTTAAGTTTTACATATCATCAAATAGAGTTAATTCAGTGAGATTATGATTGAGACTGACCGAGATGTTTTGCTGAGTAATGAGTTCTCTGAGTGGGGTGCGCTCCAAAGCAGAGAC
>JAFRPY010000048.1 GCA_017428925.1 Prevotella sp.
TAGCGTTCATCCTGAGCCAGGATCAAACTCTCCATTGTAAAAATTGTATCTTCAATCCAATTTTCACGATTCCCTCTCGCGAATCGGGATAACAAGCGAGCTTGCTCTCCTCCCGCTGCCCGGGGAATTGTAAAAACGAATCATTAGTCTGTCTGTACCAGGACGCTGTCCAAAATCTAAAGAAGTCAGAATTAAACGGTTCGTTTACCCAAGTCATGGCAACAAAAGCCACGACCCGCTTCTTGTACTACTTTCTCTGTCTATGTAAGTGTGTTCAAAGAACTAACGCCTCCAGCCACAATAAACTCAGTTTTAGGGCGAAAGCGGATGCAAAGGTACATTAAAAAACAATTCCCTCCAAATAATTTGAAGGGAATTTTATGGAAAGACTAAAAGTTTTCTGATTTCTTTACAATTAGAAGATTTATTCGAACACATCTTCAAGTGATGGAACATTAGCAGCACCTGAAGCACGACCGCAAGGATCATAACCTTCAGGAATATCGAACTTCTCTTCTTCGCTATAGCCAAGTGAGCGGTCGGCAAAAACCTTCTTCATAAAATATGCCCAAATAGGCAATGCGGCATGAGCACCCTGCCCCAATGAAGCATTATCGAAATGGATGTCACGGTCTTCGCCACCAACCCATCCACCGCTAACCAAGCGAGGAGTAAATCCGATAAACCATCCATCGGAATTGTCGTTAGTGGTTCCGGTCTTACCACCCATATCACACTTAATATTATACCGATGCCTCATGCGTGCGCCCGTACCATTATCTATTACGGCCCTCATCATATCAATCATCTTATAGGAATTATCCTCACTGATTACCTCCTGCATGATGGGCTGGAATTCAGCAATAACCTCACCATTGCTGTCTTCAATCTTTGTAACGAACATGGCACCGTTGCGGATTCCATGATTGGCAAAAGCAGTATAGGCACTAACCATCTCACGAACACTTGCCTCGTAAGCACCAAGACACAAAGGCAAAGATGGCTGAATACCAGGTGTGTTGACACCAAACTTGTTAAGCATATCCAGATAAACAACTCCACATTGGCGGTAGTCATTAGGAACAAGACGGCTCATCAAGTAAGCCGTAACCAAGTTGTTCGACTGCTGTAATCCCCATTTCAGCGTAACCATTCCATGAGCACTTCCACGCGGAGCCCACTTGCCATAATTATGATGCTGGCAAGGAACAACGTCGCAAGGCGTATATCCATGTTCAAGAGAAAGTGCATACAGATAAGGCTTAGCCGTAGAACCCACCTGACGGCGGCCCAAGTTCACCATATCATACTGGAAATACTCATAGTTCACGCCACCGACATAGGCCTTAACCGCACCCGTGTGGGCATCCATACTCATAAAACCAGCGCGCAAGAAACGCTTATAGTAACGAATGGAATCCATTGGCGACATCACTGTATCAATCTCGCCATGATAGGTAAACACACTCATGTCAACAGGAGTGTTGAAAGACTTCCTGATTTCTTCCTCGGTTGCACCAGCCTTTTTGAGTGCACGATAGCGGTCTGTCTGACGCATGGAACGTTCAAGGATGTTCTTGATGGTAGCCTTTGTTGCTGTAGAACTATAAGGGGCATTGGCCTTATATCGGTTCTCACGATTGAAAGCCGGCTGCAAATCTTTCACCACATGCTGATAAACCGCATCTTCGGCATATTTCTGCATACGGGTATCTATGGTGGTGTAAATCCTCAGACCATCGGTATAGATATTATAACTCTTTCCGTTGCGCTTGGTGTTCTTATTGCACCATCCATAAAGCGGATCAGTCTCCCAAGCAATGGAATCAATTTCATACTGGTTCTGATTCCACTCAAAATACTCCTTGCGGTCAGGCTTGGTAGCCATCATGTAACGACGAAGGAAATCGCGGAAGTAAGGCGCATAGCCTTCCTTGTGGTCAGCCCTGTGGAAATGAAGCTCTACGGGCTCGGCCTGGGCGGCATTGCATTCTGCCTGTGACAAATAACCCGACTTCACCATCTGAGACAGAACCACATTACGGCGCTCTTTACTACGCTCAGGATAGCGAACAGGATTATAATAAGACGGGTTCTTACAGAGTCCGACAAGCAGAGACGACTCCACCAGCGTAAGGTCAATCGGTTCCTTGTTGAAATAGGTCTTGGCGGCAATCTTGATACCAACGGCATTATGAAGGAAATCGAAATAGTTCAGATACATGGCTATGATTTCCTCTTTCGTGAAGAAGCGCTCCAGCTTAATGGCTATCACCCACTCTATGGGCTTTTGCAAAAGGCGTTCCATCGTATTGTGGGCTTTTTCCGAGTAGAGCTGCTTGGCCAGTTGCTGCGTAATAGTAGAACCACCACCAGCACTCGACTTTCCCATGATACCACGCTTCAATACTGCACGTCCAAGGGCAATGAAGTCAATACCTGAATGCTCATAGAAACGCTCATCTTCGGTAGCTACCAGGGCTGCAACGAGACCCGTTGGCAACTGGTCGTAACTGACCATGATTCGGTTCTCTTGATTCTGGTTATACGTACCCAGTTGCTTTCCGTCAGCCGAATACACAATAGAAGCATACTTACTGATAGGATTCTGAAGGTCCTCAATATCTGGCATATAACCAATGAGTCCGAACCAAATAGAGAAGAATCCGACGACTATTACAAGAGCCACCAAGGCAATCATGAACCACAAAAAATGTATAAACTTCCGTCTCATTAGAATAATTTTGATGCAAAAATACAACATTTCTTGGAATTTATCAACTTAAAACCAAAAATAATGCGTAACTTAGCACGCGATTTTGAAAATAAGCATTTAGATAGCAATGAAAAAGCATAATTTTGTGACGATTGCCGACTTGACAAGGGAGAAAATCCTGTACCTCATCAAGATGGCCCAAGAGTTCGAAAAACACCCTAACCGGGAGATTCTCAAGGGAAAAGTCGTGGCCACCTTGTTCTTCGAACCGTCCACACGGACACGCTTGAGTTTTGAGACGGCAGCCAACCGTCTTGGTGCCCGGGTAATTGGTTTTGCAGACCCCAAGGTGACCAGCGGCACAAAGGGAGAGACGCTGAAAGATACCATCCTCATGGTGAGCAATTATGCCGACGTCATAGCCATGCGGCATTATATCGAGGGAGCAGCCCAGTATGCCAGCGAAATTGCTCCCATCCCTATCATTAATGCAGGCGACGGGGCCCATCAGCATCCATCCCAATGTATGCTAGACCTCTACACCATCTACCAGACACAAGGCACGCTTGAGAACCTCAACATCTATCTGGTGGGTGACCTTAAATATGGGCGTACCGTCCACTCTCTGATTATGGCCATGCGTCACTTTAACCCGACTTTCCATTTTGTTGCCCCCAAGGAACTTGCGATGCCCAACGAATACAAACTCTATTGCAAGGAAAATGGGATCAAATATGCCGAGCATACGGCCTTCAACGAAAAGGTGATTGCCGATGCAGACATTATTTATATGACACGCGTGCAGAAGGAACGTTTCTCAGACCTGATGGAATATGAGCGGGTGAAAAACGTCTATATCCTCAAAGCCGACATGCTGAAGAACTGCAAGGAGAACATGAGAATTCTCCATCCCCTGCCCCGTGTCAACGAGATTGCCTACGATGTGGATGAAGATCCGCATGCTTACTACATCCAGCAGGCCCAGAACGGACTCTATGCCCGCGAGGCCATCATCTGCGATGTGCTGGGAATTACCTACGATGAAGTGGTGAACGACAAGACTATCATTCAATAATGAGTTATAGACTATGAACAAGAAAGAAAGAATCGTGGCCGCTATTGAGAACGGCACAGTTATCGACCATATTCCGGCTGACAAGACTTTCCAGGTGGCCAACATGCTGGGGCTTCAGAACATGAAGACCATCGTCACCATCGGCAACAACTACCCCTCGATACTGGTAGGCAAGAAAGGCATCATCAAGGTGCAGGACAAATTCTTCACTGACGATGAGGTTTCTCAACTCTCCGTAGTGGCCCCCAACGTGGTGCTGAACATCATCAAGGACTACGAGGTGGTGGAGAAAAAAACCGTGAAGACTCCCGATGAACTTCGGGGCATCGTGAAGTGCAACAATCCCAAGTGCATCACCAACAACGAACCCATGAAGACCATTTTCCACGTCATCGACAAGGAGTCAGGCATTCTGAAATGTCACTATTGCGACAAAGAGCAAGATATAAATAAGGTGGAACTCGTTTAAGTTCCACCTTTAATTTGAGCCCCTCCAACCAAAGTTTTTTTCTAACTGAACACAAAGACACTAAGACTCAAAGATTATAGGTCATTATCTGGACTGAAATAAATACTTTGTGCCTTTGTGTCTTTGTGTTCCATTAATTAGAGACTAACCTGTAGCATCACGAACGAATACGGGGCAAGGTCGATGTTCAGTTTCTTTGCTGCCTTAATGGTCTCGCTCTTGGGTGTTATCGGCTGGTTATCGAAGTTGTTCTCATCGTCAGGCTGTCCTGAGAGAACGGTCTTTGTCATCGTCTTCTTCATACCCTTGAAACGGCTCAGGTCGATAGTTGCACTCTTGGCATCCTCACTTGCGTTGCAGAGTTTCACGAACAACTGGCGTGTCTTGGTGTTCAGAATGACCGACTGTCCCTGCAATTCCGTTGCATCCTTGATGTTGACACAGTCACCATAGAAATAGTTTCCGCTCGACTGTCCGAACATCTGCTGCACATAGTAACTGCAGGTCAGGAACGGGCGCTCATTATCAAAGTAGATCAGGTCTGGGTTCCAGTTGGTGGCATTCTTGCGGGCAAACAACGGAGCATAACTGGTCATGGCCACCACATCGCCATTGCGCTCCACATGGAGCAGGTAGAGGCCTTCTGCCAGCGCATCAATGAGTTTCTTGTCCTTTGCGGCATACTCACCCAGATACACCTTGGTCTTGCGGTCACGTGGGTACTTGTCATACTGGCGGCTCTTCAGGAAATAGTCGCGAGGCTCATAGTAATGCTCGTCCATGATGGGCATTCCCAGTTCGTCGGCCAGTTTCCATCCAGCCTCATAGTCACGGTTGCCAGGATGAGAGCCTGGTCCAGCCGTTCCCACAATCACAATCTCGGGATGAGCCTTTGTCACCCGCTCATAGATATACTTAAAGCGCTCGATGAACTCTGGTGAAATTCTTTCCTCGTTTCCAAGTCCCAGATACTTCAGTCCGAAAGGCTTCGGGTGACCGGCCTCTGCACGAATCTTACCCCATTTGGTGTTCACGTCGCCATTGGCCCACTCAATCAGGTCAAGAGCCTCGCTTACCCATTCGTCCATCTCACTCATAGGAACCACGTCCTGAGCCTGGTCCTTCATGCCCCAGCCACCGTTGGTGCCCTGACAACTCACGCCACAAGGCAGGATGGGCAGCGGCTGCATGCCAAGGTCCTCACAGAACTGGAAATACTCATAGTAGCCCAGCCCCATCGACTGATGGTAGCCCCAGGTATTCTTCAGTCCACGGCGCTGCTCCTTGGGCCCCACGGTAGTCTTCCAACGATAAGTGTTCCAGAATCCGTCACCACCACCATGAACCACACATCCGCCAGGGAAGCGCATGAACTTCGGGTGCAGGTCAGCCAGAGCCTGGGCAAGGTCTTTTCTCATACCGTGGCCATTATAGGTATCCTCTGGCATCAGCGAAACCATATCAATATCCATCGTGCCCTGATTCAGCACCAGAATCTGCAACACGGCATTCTTTGAGTCTGCCTCAGGTATCAGCGCACACTCATACTTCTTCCAGTCCTTACCATCTACGGGGATTGTAACGTCAGCAAGCAACTTCGGGTCTTTGCCCCACCCCTGTTGAGGTTCAACCAGGGCAATACGCACATTCTTGGCTTCGCCGCTGACATTGCGCATGAAGGCATAAAAGTCGTAATAAGCACCAGCCTTCACAGAGAACCCGTCAAAACCATCGTTCTGCAATCCGAATCCCTTCCATCCCTTGTAGTCGTAATACTCCTTCACACGCTCAATATGCAGGCGCATGTAGGTGGGATTGTTCTCGTTGAGACCAGTGTCCATGCGTGGCTCCAGGTAACCCAGCGAATGTCCTGGCCTGATGGCACGCCATGCTGTTCCTGGTCCCCATCCGTCACGCTCGGCAGGACTGAACTCAAATGAGCCGTTCTGCACCAGTTCTGCATAGAGTCCACCGTCGGCAGCACTACTGATATCCTCGAAGAAGAT
This sequence comes from Prevotella sp., assembly GCA_017428925.1. Taxonomy (GTDB): domain Bacteria; phylum Bacteroidota; class Bacteroidia; order Bacteroidales; family Bacteroidaceae; genus Prevotella. Next base: position 6,267 of record JAFRPY010000048.1, read on the forward strand.
ACCTATCAATTCATCACTAATGGCTTTTCCCCCAGCCGGCGGGGTAATGGATTTCTGGGCAAAGGTTCCCAAGGCGGCAGTCATCAGGACGGCCAAAACGATTTTTCTTTTCATCATATCAACTCGTTGTTTTAGGTTTTTACGATTATGCCTACAAAGTTACTAATAATATTTCAAACCGCCACACGTTACCTCTACAAATAAAACAAAATGGAAAATATTTGAAACTTTAGCATGCAACCAGCAACAAAAAAGTGCACCGAAGATGATGGCTTAACCTGAATAATTCATAGGTACAAAAAAAGAAGCGTTTTTTCTTTGTCATGTCGGCAAAAATGAGTACCTTTAAGTGCTAATTAACAAGGACTTATAAACGCTTCTTATGTGCAAAGGTACTTCAAAAACATCAAATGA
>JAFRPY010000049.1 GCA_017428925.1 Prevotella sp.
GAAGACATGCGATAGTCTGAAAATAGAACTAAACCATGTTAGCAAGAGGATCCTTGACAAATATAAGCCATTTGATCTGCCAAACAACATGGCACTGCCCGTTGTTTGTAACCAGAAGATGAACGTCTATCTGCATGAACTTTTCAAGTTGGCCGGCTTTGACGAGCCTATCCGCCTGACTTATTACAAAGGGAATGATCGTATCGATGTTATTAAACCCAAATATCAACTGATAGGAACACATACGGGAAGGAGGACATTTATTTGCAATGCCCTAGGCATGGGAATCCCCCCGCAGGTCGTCATGAAGTGGACTGGCCATAGTGACTACAAGGCCATGAAACCCTATATTGACGTAGCCGATGAAATCAAGGCTGAAGCCATGAAGAAATTCAATCAGTTCTGTCAATAGAAGTATAATATGAAAGAATTTTGGGTAGGATTGAAAGATTTTGCCCAAAATCCTTGGAATTTGTAAACTAACTGGTTAACATTGCAAAACAAAAGATGAAAAGGAGATTCAATGACTCGAAGGGCTGCTTACAATTATCAGTTAATCCCACTGCCCTATTCCATCTTGTCAGCCTTCTTTGATGTCATCAGGCCACCAAAACTGTTGCAGTTCGTGGATGATGTCATCCCAATCCTGCATGGTGAACGTACCCATTCCCGACGTTCTGTCGCCTGCCCGTTGCCTTTCGCCTCTCATCATGATGGTCATGGTGATGTCGTTGTAGGTACGATAGACATTTGTGTCCCTAAACCCGTTACGCAAGTAGAACGCCTGACGTTTTCTACGTTCCTCCAGATTATCGCAAACTTGGGTGGTACTCTCCATATCCAGGACGAAAGGCTGACCCTCATATCGTTCGATCAGCTGGGTGAGGATCTGCTGGCCATAGCCTTTGCCTCGCAGTTCCTCACGCACGGCAAAGTACCAGAACCAGTTGAAGGACTGGCGTGGATAGACGATGGTGAAGCCTATGAAGTCTTCGCCATCGTAGTATGCAGTGAAATCCAACGGCATTTCCCAAATCAGGCGCATCAAGTCATCCCAAGGGATTTGTTCGTCTTCAGGGAATGCCGTTTCATAGAGTTGCATTATCTTTTCATCAGCATTGGTTGCTGTTATCTGTTTGGTATTCATTGTTTGATGTCTATTCCTGCACGATGGGCTTGTGCCATCTGCTGGTTTCTTGGTATGTTATACAATCTGCCGTCCTTGCGGAAATGTGCTCCAGTCTGTTTGAAGTGGAACAGGACATTTGACTTGATACATTGCTCACGAATGTTTAGCACCCAGTCATAATCACAGACACGGGCATCTCGGCCTGACTCTCCACCAACTGTTACTTGCTCACACCAAGAGCCAAGTCCGTCGTGGAAATCAATAGCCCCCAGCAATGGTTCACAGATGATGGATTTATGGCGAATGGGTAGTTCACGGTAAAGTGGCAAACGTTCATCTACTCGCCGCTGATTCTCCATCGTACAGCAGATGGTGACATTTTCATAGCCATTGCCCCAGTCATCTGGCAGACATTGGGCAATACGCTCTGGTCTTTTGGTAATCATGAAGAAATGAAGGTCACTCCGTCGCTGGATCATCAGCCATGCGTCTTCGCGCCATGCGTCGGCTTCCTCGATGAAGAAATCCGAAGTGAAGCATGTCCACATGAGCGAGCCGGATGGGACCTTCCAGTTCCCCTGTCGGTCTCGACGTATGGGGAGATTGAAGCTGGCAGTCTTCGTCACGATATTGGAGTCTTTCTCAAACTCCGCATCACGTCGATACACATAGCAGTGCAGACAGCCCTCGCTCTTCTTATGGCAGCCATGCCACAGATTCCACATTTCACCCATGCTTCTTGTATTTGGCTTTTACTATCTCGTATGAATTACGTGTCAATTCCCGAAGAATGTCATCTGGGGCAGTATTTACATCAATGCCAATCCAGTACTTGGGCGATTCATTGTAAGGTTTACCAATAAAACTATACTGTGCTTTCAGTTCTTCGATGCGGTCTGGTTGGCATTTGAGCGTAATGACACCAAAGTTATCACAATCAAAAAATGAGAACATGTGGCCATGAACGTAGAATACCAATACGCCACTGGCATGATGAAAAGCCGTGAAAGGAAGCTTCTCTTCCACGTCTTCGCCCAAGGAAAGACAATACTCACGATAGTCTTCTATGTTCATTCCGTCTTTTTATTTGCTTAATCGCTCCAATGCAGCAGCGTCAAGTCGGTAAATTGTCCATTCATTCATGGGTACGGCTCCGAGTGAGAGATAGAAGTCGATGCTGGGCTGGTTCCAGTTGAGACACGTCCATTCCATGCGTCCGCAATGATGTTCGTGTGCTATTCTGACCAGATGCAGCAGTAGAGCCTTTCCATAACCCTTGCCTCGCTCTTCCGGCCATACGAACAGGTCTTCCAGATACAGCCCGGAGTGCCCGATGAACGTCGAGAAATTGTAGAAGTAGAGTGCGAAGCCCACTTCTTGGTCATCCACGACGGCAAACACTGCCTCCGCCCTGTGTTCGTCGAATATTTCACGTTCCAGCACTTCTGGCGAAGCTATCACCTCGTTCTCCATCTTTTCATACCGTGCTATCCCCCGTATGAAATCCAGCAGCAGCGCTACGTCCTGCCGTTCTGCCTTGCGAATCAATATGTCTTCTTTAGTCATGCTATGCCTAACAGCTCAATTTCAAATATCAATGTCGAACCACCGGGGATGCCTGGCTGGGAGAATTTGCCATAGCCCATTTCAGCAGGGATATATACTTCCCATTTGTCGCCGATGTGCATCTGCTGCATGGCGATGATCCAGCCCTCTATGAGGTCACAAAGCCTGCAAGCCAACGGCACACCGCCACGGCTGCTGTCGAACGTCTTGCCGTTGATTGTCTTTCCTGTGTAGTGAGCCGTCACGATACTTCTCACACTGGGTTTGGCACTTTGGGCATTACCCTCAGCCAACACCTTATAGTATATTCCCTTCGGAAGAGCTTTCACACCTTCTTCCTGAGCTTTTGCCTCCAGCCAATCCTTGTTGGCCTGTATGTACTCTCGCTTTGCCATTATCTGTCTGTTCGATAAATTGGAATTTATCTGGCAACAACAATAGTGAACAGCACCAGATCCTCTGTCCCAGTATTGATTATACTGTGTTCCGATCCTTTAGGGCAAATATGCAGGACGCCGGGGCGCAGTTCTTCTTCTACACCATCGCAGATGGCTCTGCCAATACCTGACAAGATATAGTTCATATCATCGCCGGATGTCTGCCTGTGCATTCCGATGCTCCCGCCCGAATGGATTGTTGTGGGAATGATACGGTATTTTTCATCGTTGTACATCCGCACGGTCATCAACCCTGTTCCCCCGTTCATACCAGGGAATGCTAGTTCTTCTATCTTGTTAAAATCAATAATCATAAGTTCCAATAAATTCCGATTTACCTGATAAAATTCATGCATTGCCAATCTTCACGCTCGGGGTAATCAGGATTGCCATCGGCGTGAATCTTCTTCAGCAGCCAAGCCATGTTGTCGGCCAGCGTACGCATGGTCTGCATGCCCTCCGTATCCTGCATCACTTCACCCGGAGCCAAGCCGTAAGCGATGTTCCAGTATTGTGAAGTCACCACAGGCATGTTCATCATCTCAAAAATCATGTTCAGCGTCTGGTATGCAGCCGTGGCACCACCACGACGGCAAATGGCCACCGCAGCCGCAGGCTTGTTCTGTACGTTGGCTCCAGAGAAGAATGCTCGCTGAAGGACTGCCATCACAGCTCCGTTGGGCTGACCATAATAGACGGGTGAACCCACGATGAGCGCATCGACATCATTGAGTTTTTCGACGATACGATTGCAGACATCGTCATCAAACACACAATGTCCCAGTTGTTTTGCCTGGCACTGGCCACAGGCTATGCAACCACGGACGGGTTGGTTGCCCAGCTGCATGATTTCTGCCTCTACACCATTCTTTTCGAGTCTGTTGGCAATCTCAGAGAGTGCCGTGAACGTATTACCTTTCTTATTAGCACTTCCATTTAACAATAATACTTTCATAACTTATTCAATTTATTAATTTGATCTGTTTTGTTTTTACGGATTCCATTGATATGTAATCGAAACGATAAATCCCGATTTATCTGTTTATTGGCGTATATTCGATCTTGGCTTCCTCATCAGTCGCTTCAAGTTTCATGTCGTTACCGACTTTGGGGAGAAGAATGCGTCCAATGAGTTCCTTCTTCATTTCCTCGGTTATGTTTGCCAATCCCATTCTCGAAAGATCTTCATGATCTGGTGTTCCCTTGCGGATGATGTACTTCAATTCTTTACCGTCGATTGTTGAAAGCAGGAGATAGTTACCTTTGAGCTGCTGTTCCAAGTGGAAATCGGTGATACGATGTCCGTTGATGGTAAAGTCGGTCGTTTGATCTTCACCATCCCATTCACCCCATGCTTTCATGTGGGCGATAATGGTTGCTTCAACTCTTCCTGTCCATTGTTCCGACACGCCATATTTTGTCGCTACCGAACGGAACTGCTTCAATGCTCTTACAACATCCCTGATGATTGAGTCAGGTCTGCGTATGCCATTGTCATGGGCAAACTGGATAACGTCTTCACGGGTGATATTACGAAGCTTGGCCCTGATGTACAGACAATGTTCTTCGTTGGGAAGGTAGCCACCGTTGTCAATGATGTAGGTAATATCGTAGGCTGGCGACAACCGCCATGAGCCGTCCTTCTGCATGATGAACGAGAAGTTCTTGTTGTGGTCGTCGGTATTGTTCGACAGGATGTTGAATACCATCCTTCGAAACACCTCCTGGCAGTCAGCCTCTGGAAGGTGAAGCTTTCGACACACAGTTATCAGCTGCTCATAGCTGTCGGCATCAGGATAGATGGCAGCCAGCGTCTGGGTATGCACTTTCTTCTCGCCGTCACGGTCAAAACGCTTGGTCATGAAATGGTTATTGCCTTCGACAGAATAGAGTTCTGACGGCATCATGTTGATTCCAGCAGTTGTGGCCAGTTCATAGTAGGTCATCTCCAACTCAGCAGAACAGTACTGAGAATTGCCGAACTTCAGGAGATAGTAGTCATAGCCTTCCAACCCTGCTATCTGACCGCTTCTTATCTCTCCCGTCTCCTTGTTGATGGCGATGATTGCCTTGGGCTGACGGCCACCAGCCGAGGTGCCGACGGTCAGCAAAGACTGCATGGTAATCGATTCCTCGGGCAGAATACGGGCGTGCTCCCTTTCTGTGAAAATGCGTTCGGCCAAATCGGCCAATGACTTCATGTCTATCTTCTCCGCCCTTCGCTCCCTGGTCGTCTCTGGCATGAATTCCAAAGCGCCCATACCTCTCCGTCCGATGAATGAGAGCTTGTCAAGGGGAGTGATGTCTGCACCAGCCAGATGGTTTTGCTGTCGCCAAAGGTCAAACAGCTGATTGCCCCAAGCGTCAGGCAAGGAGTCGGCGACGAAAGCCGGAAGCTTCTGATATATCTTCGCATCCTCGCCCCAGACAGGCGCCAACCCTCTGACACCATCAACAGGGGCAACAAGGGGAGAGACGTTCAGCCCCTTCTTGACAAACTCCGGATTGTAGGTGAAGTAAGACAGCCTGCGGTGTTCATCCCAGGCAAGTCTTCCAATCTCCTCATCCCAGAGGATTACTCTTAGTGACTTGATCATGTTCCTGTCTTATTTCGTTTTACGCAATTCCGTCGTGACTCGGCACAACTCGAACAAGTTCGGTTCTGCTCTCGCTGCTCCGTCATTTAGAGTGACGTATTCTTTGCGCCTTTTTGTCCTCCTTGCGGATGAGATAAGGAGACTCGGGCAGCTCTGGCAGCACGTCGTCCAATGCATTGATCTGGCCCACAACCTTCAGGAGCAGGATGAATGTTGACAGCGAAAGATTGCCAGCCGTTCCGTTCTCAAACTTGTGAATGGTGGTAAGTCCAATTCCCGACCGTTCTGCCACCTCCCTCTGGGTGAGATTGCAGCGCATGCGGTATTCCTTGAACCGAGTGCCAAGCAAACGGACAAGCTCAGGTGTGGAGTATTCGTATAGGTCTGCCATTGTATAAGAATTTTATATTTCAGTAAAGTGATATTTATTGTCGAAATATTGTGTTATCTTCACTTATTTGATATTTACGATGCAAAAATACAAATAATTTTTGAATCATAATCGCAATTAAAGGGAAAAAATACTTATCTTGCATCATTTTTAACTTTTCTCCGCTATAAACGCATTGAACGCAAGGATAATGAACAACTGTTTTCCTCGGGTACCAGCTAGTGGGACATCCTGAACCTCGACATCAGGCGATTGGAACCGACGGATTTCCTTACCGACAAACTTATTGTTGTTCCTCACCAGTTTTGCTGTTACACTGGCCTCCGCTACTCGGATGTGTACAACCTGAAAAAGTATGATGTCAAAAGTGACCACATCGAGGTCACAACCATGAAGACATGCGATAGTCTGAAAATAGAACTAAACCATGTTAGCAAGAGGAT
>JAFRPY010000081.1 GCA_017428925.1 Prevotella sp.
CAAGCGCGAGTACATGCGCCGCCGCCCCTTCATGGTGTTCAACGAGCCGACGCTCTATCCCGAGGACGAGCCGGCACTGCGGCTGAACGGCTCCTTCCCCTCCGGCCACACGCTGCTGGGCTGGAGTTCGGCGCTGCTGATGATGGAGATCAACCCCGACCGCGCCACTGAGATTCTGGCCCGTGGCTACCGCTACGGCGAGAACCGCCTCGTGGTGGGCGCCCACTGGCAGAGCGACACCGATGCTGCCCGCCTGGCAGCCTCTGCCGCCTATGCTCGTCTGCACACCAGCGAGCGTTTCCTGGAGCAGATGAAGAAAGCCCGCGAGGAATACCAGCGGCTGAAGGGCGAGACCGTCGGTGTCCGCCCGGCACAGGTCGTGGAGCATCCCGCCGCCACTGGTGCCTACACCCTGCAAGGCATCCCCGCTACCGACTCCACCCGCGGCATCGTCATCGAGGGCAACACAAAGGTCATGAGAAAGTAAATATAGGTATTGATTTAGGATAACGTCATGGGCCTTCCCGTCAGCAAGTCTGATGGGAAGGCTTTTCCGTTAGATAGAATGGGAATAGTCCCAGATAACAATCAAATCAATCATTACAATGAAAAGGTTTCATGAACATTCTCGAAATTACACATGAATTCAGAAGGTCATGATACTAAACTTTTGGCTTAAAAAGGTCACCTGAAGGTCACCAGCAAAAGAAAAAGCACTTGCGAGAAACTCGTAAGTGCTTGATTTCCAATGTGGACCAGCCAGGGCTTGAACCTGGGACCTCCAGATTATGAGTCTGTTGCTCTAACCAACTGAGCTACAAGTCCGGCAACCTTTTGCGGTTTGCGGCTGCAAAGTTAAGGGGTTTTGGTCAATTTTCCAAATTTTTGGTTTAAAAAACGAGATTTCTTTTTATCTTTGCAAAAAATTAGCGATGATGAATCGAATGATGTTCTTTCCGGGAGAGGCTTCTCCCTATAGAATTCAACCAAACATACATAAAGAAGATGCGCACCGTTTTTCTTGGTAATGGCATTCAGCCCATGAGGCCTTGTGTGGCTACCATCGGTTTCTTTGATGGCGTTCACCGTGGTCACCGTTACCTTATCCGTCGGCTCATAGAAGATGCCGGGCAGAAGGGGATGGAGTCTACGGTCATCACGTTCGACCGTCATCCCCGTCAGGTGTTGCAAGCCGACTATCAGCCCCGGTTGCTCACCACGTTCGACGAGAAGCAGGTGCTGCTCTCAAAGACGGGCGTCGACAATATGGCCGTATTGCCCTTCGACGAGCAGATGGCCCTTCTCTCTGCCCGTAAGTTTATGGAGCGTATGCTGAGCGGACTGCTCAACGTGAAGAAACTTTATATCGGTTACGACCATCGTTTTGGGCACAACCGCGAGGAAGGTTTCGACGATTATGTGCGCTATGGCCGTGACTTGGGCATCGAGGTGGTGCAGAGTGAAGCTTTCGAACTGAGCGGCATCAATGTGTCATCGTCAGTCATCCGTTCCTTCCTGCAAGCCGGCGAGGTCAAGATGGCCGAGCGCTGCCTGGGTTATCCCTATATCCTGTTGGGCCAGGTGTCTACAGGTGTACAGGAGGGCCGTAAACTCGGCTTCCCCACCGCGAACCTCGTGGTGGATTCCAACAAGCTGATTCCTGCTCCTGGGGCTTATGCCGTGAGTGCCCGTATTGAGGATTCCACGAAGTCGTATCGTGCCATGATGAACATTGGCACGCGGCCAACCTTCGGCGAAAACACCCAGACGCTCGAAGTGCATATCCTGGACTTCGAGGGTGACCTTTATGGCAAGCGGCTTGCCGTGGGATTCGTTGGTCGTTTGCGCGAGGAGCGTAAGTTCCAGAGTCCTGAAGACCTTGCAAAGCAGCTGCGTCAGGATGCAGAGCTTGCTCGTGCTATGCTAAGTGCCGAAGAAAATGATGAATGAAAATATAAACTTGTAACAAAAAAAATGAAGAAGGCAATATTATATCTGGTGATGTTTTTCGCCATTCAGATGATTGTCACGTTTGCGGTGATGGGTGTGTGGTATCTTGTCAAGGGAGAGGTTCCCACAAATCAGGGACTGTTTCAAGTCATCTGCGCGATTCTTTACGGCTTGGCCACGATTCTTGTGTTCTGGCAGTGGAGTTGGACACCAGTGAGTGGCAACTACCTGAAATCCCGTCCTTGGGGCGTTTTTTTCTGGGTTGCCGCGGCTGCATGGGGTTTTGTCCTGCCTTCCGAATGGATTCAGGAGCAGATGCCTGAACTGCCCAATTACTTAACCGACACCTTCTCGGGCATCGTGAACACTCCTGGCGGTTATCTGGCTTTAGCCATCATCGTTCCCGTTGCCGAAGAGTTTGTTTTCCGTGGAGCTATCCTGCGTGTACTTCTGAAGACTTTTGGTGCACAGCATTCGTTGAAAAACGCGTGGATGGCCATTGCCCTCTCGGCACTTCTCTTTTCCCTGACCCATCTGAATCCCGCCCAGATGCCCCATGCCTTCATCGTCGGACTGTTGTTAGGCTGGTTCTATTGGCGCACGGGCAGCATCCTTCCCGGTGTGGTCTATCATGTTTTCAACAACACGGTCTCCTATATCCTCATGCGCCTTTATCCGAATCTTGAAGAACTCACGCTGGCCGATTTCTTCGGCGGCAGTGAGGCTAACGTGCTGAAGGCCGTGGGCTTCTCGCTGCTTATCTTCCTGCCCGCCCTCTATCAGCTCCATATCCGCATGAAACGGTAACAAAAAAGGGAGAGTTCAGAAACTCTCCCCGTTGATGATGACGTTGCGCACCAATGTGTTTTCGATAAGGTCTTTGTCGAAAGCCTTCTTCTCGTCCTGAACGTTGATGTTCTCGAAGCTGAAGTACTTTAGCTTGTATTTTTCACTCAGTCCCACATCGAAGAAGTTTTTACACTTCATGTCGATGTTGCGCATTCTGATATGGTTACACTGCGACAGCGGCATGTCGTCGCGCTCTTCGGGTTTGAAGAACTGCGTCCAAGGTCTCACCACGAGGAATGAGCCGCATGTGCCCGTGATGTTCTCAATGGTTACATATTCGTAGTGCTGTGGGGTGTCGGGGCGCATCTTTAGCCAAAGCACACGGCTGGCCTCGTCGACCTGGCAGTTGCGCAAAACGACATTCCAGTCGTGCAGGCTCTCAGAGCCCAATGTCAGGCATCCGTGTACGAAACCATAGTGGCAGCGGTCGATAAGAACATTGCTCGAAGGACCGTTCGTCGGGTCTTTGTCAGCCCAAGTGCCCTTGCCTCCCTTCAGCACCACGGCATCGTCGTTCACCGAGATGTCGCAGCCATAGATGAGCACATCCTTGCAGACGTCGAGGTCGATGGCATCACTTGATGGAGCCTTGGCATCCTGCGGTTCGTGGGGTGCATAGATGGTGCAGCCGATATATTTGATGCGCTCGCTATTGTAAATATGGTTCGTCCAGAATGGAGAGTTGATGAGGTGAACGTCCTGTACCTGCACGTTCTTGCAGTTCGAGATATATACTAGTCGGGGGCGCAGTGCCTCAAGGTTAGTGCACTGGCGGTTGAACTTGCGGCGAATCCAGAATTCCTCCCAGAAACGCAGCCCGTTGCCGTTGATGGTTCCTTTGCCGCTGATGGTAAAGCCGTCGATGCCGTCGGCATTAACCAGGGCGCAGAAATAGTCAAGTGTCTGTCCCTCCATGCGTGTTTTCTTCAGCGGATAGTATTTGATGGCATCTATGCCCTTCAGCGTTCCGCCCTCCACGAGATGCAGGTGGGTGCCCTGTCGGAAGAAAAGCGCACCTGAAAGGAAAGTTCCCCGGGGCACAACCACCACACCGCCACCCTCGTTGGCGCAGCGGTCGATAACTGCCTGTATGGCCTCGGTCTGCAACAGCGTGCTGTCGTTGCTGACGCCAAAGTCGGTAATCACGTATTTTTTGCCCATTTCATCGATGTTCACGCGTGTGGTGTCGCTGAACCATTCTGTCATTACTTCCCCATTGGGCCACATTGGGGGAGCCTTCTTTCTCATGCGGGCCTCGGCTGTCTGTACGATGCCGCAGACGACGCATACCATGCAGGCAAATCTTAGTGTTTTATTCATATCTGAGTTTTTTTGCTCTTAGTCCATGTGAAACAGTTCTTTTAGCGGGATGGTCACGGGCGAATTGTCGGGATTCACCTCCATGATGTCGGCCATCATGTCCCACCATCGCTGGGTGATGGGGTCAACGTTCTCCGTGTCTTGGCTGTTACCTTCGCCTTCGCATTCCTGATAGGCGAAGAGCAGGTTGGTTTCCTTGTCCCAGAATATGCTGTAGTTGCCCACACCCTGGTCCTTAATCATCTGTTTCAGTTCTGGCCAGATTGCTGCATGGCGTCTGGCGTATTCTTCCTCATAGCCGGGTTTGAGGATCATTTTGAATGCAAATCTTTTCATTTCTTTGTTTGTTTTATTAGTTTAATTGACAAAGATAGACGAAATTTGCGAGATAACAAAATGTTTGCTTACTTTTTTTGTGACGAGTGACGCTTCACTTTCCATTTTATTTTAGTACCTTTGCCGACAAGATGAAACAAGGACGAACAGAAACCTTTTTAGTACGCATTATCAGCACCACATTTGCAGTGGTGGCGTTGGCTGTGTTCAAGCCTTTCGGCCTCGATACGTGGAAGTGGCAGGCCTTCTTGCATCTGGCTGCTATCTGGGCCATTGGTGTCGTAGTGTGCATGCTGACCGACCTCATCCTGAAATACATCGTTCACATGCCCCGTTCTTACGACAAGGGCGTCAGCTATATCATCCGCCGAAATCTCTGGTTTCAGTTGATTAACACGCCGCTCGTGGCCTTAGGTATCTGTCTTTACCGCCACTTCGTGTTAAACGACCGTGTGCCTGGCAATCAGTTCTCTCTTATCAATTTCCTTGAGACACTCTTTATTATCGCCTTTTGTTCCTTCGCCATCGGACTATATTGGCGCTTCAAGTTCCGCAGCAGGTATCTGGCCATGGAGTTGGAAGAGACGAAACTGCTGAACGAGCAGTTGAAGAAGCTGCAGGAAGACCAGGCCGTTGCCCGTCAGGAATCCGAAATCCGGAAGTCGGAAGTCGATCTGTCGTCCAGCTTAACTCTTGCAGGTACGACGAACGAGAGTGTCACCTTGTGTCTGTCCGACTTATTATATATCGAGGCCGTCGGCAATTACGTGAAGGTCTGTCATCTTCGTGATGGAAAGGTGCATACCGACATGCTTCGTGCTACTTCTAAACAGATGGAGATTACGCTTCAGCCTTATCCGACAATTGTCCGTTGTCATCGCGCTTTTTTGGTCAATCTTAATCAAGTGGAACAGATTGTTTCACATTCCGGCTCTACACAGTTGCTCATCAAGAATTGCCACGACTCACTCCCCGTCTCCCGAAGTAACATGTCGCAGATAAAGGCTGCCTTAAAGTCGCTTTCAGTATAAACGAGGGGGAAATCTAGTATTCTTTCTTAAAGCGGGCCACGGCCTGGCTGATGCTGGCCAGTCCGAAGTCGGCGGGATTAATCTGCTCAATGGGAATCCAGCGGGCTTCGGCGGCATCGTCAGCAGGGGTTACCGTGGAACAGTCGTCTACCGTGCAGCGGAAAAAGAGGTCCATTGTGGGGATTGCAAAATTGCTGTAGACGTAGGTGTTGGGAATCGAGAACAGATAGTCCATCTTGCCGACGGTGAGACTGGTCTCTTCCATCACCTCGCGGACGACGGCTTCGCCGACGGTCTCGCCCAAGTCGGTGAAACCGCCGGGAAGGTCGAAGGTACCGCGGGCCGGTTCCTTGGCACGGACGACCACCAAAAGTTCGTTGCGCTCGTTGACGATAAAGGCCGCCACCGCCGCACTGGGATTGAGAAAAAACTCAAATCCACAATCTTCGCATCGACGACTTTTCTCCGATGAAATGGCGAATTTTTGAGAACCGCACGCCGGACAATACTTGAATTTTTCTAAACAATGCATATAAGTTTATGGTGGAGGGTTTATGGTTTATGGTTGTTACTCTGGGATTGAACTTCTTAGTTTTGATAATCTCTTGGCAATAAGTTCTATGTCGTTTTCTATTTTGGTATAGGTTTCAGGGGAGATATACCCCACCATTTGAGCAATGTCTAATTGACAGTCCACTTCCATGAGCGACCCATAAGACATTTCAATAAAATGTCTTTTGTCTTTGTTGGAAAACCTGCTCATCCCTTCGGCCAGATTAGATGCAATAGATACTGATGCCCTTCTTAATTGATCACATATTGCATATTTTTCCTCTTGGGGGAAATGTCTAAGAATCTGATAGACAGAGGCTATCAAATCTTTTATGTTCTGATAAACATTTAATTCTTTATAAGGAAGCATTTCAAGACCGTTTTAAATTATTAACCAAACTATCAACCATAAACTATCAACCATAAACTATCAACCATAAACTATCAACCATCAACCCAATTACCATTTATCAGTACGGAAGGGGAACAGTGGAAGTCCTGCGGCATTCTTCAGGTTGCCAATTTGGAAATTCTTGAAACAGTAGCGGATGGCCACGGGATGCTTCACCTCGGGCGAAGTGATGCGGATGGTCTCGTCCCAGTAGCCGCCGCCGGGCTGCCAGAAATGGACGGCCTTGGCGGGATGGAAAACGCGATCCTCTCCAGCCAGTTCGAATCCCTGGATGTCCTCGAATCGACTGATGGCACCGAGGTCGTTGTTCAAGTGGATGTCCACGATGTCGCCGGTCACACGCATATCCTTATACGACGGACTCATACATCCCACGGCATCCATTCCGTAGGTCTTGTTCAGGGCCAGATAGGCCAGGCGCTGTCCCACGGGTTTCTTCTGGGCGGGATGAATCTGTGTGGGCTCGTAGGGATAGACCAGATCGTTGGTGCTGACCAGTCCGCTGTTGGGAATCGCCAGCGAAGCCTTATACTGCTGTTCGCGCAGTTTGGCTCCCCAGTCGGCGTCGGCATTGTCGTAATGATAGGGTGCAATCTCCACGAAATAGAACGGAATTTCGCCCAGGCCGAACTGGCTGCGCCACTGTTCCACAAGAATCTTCATGCGCTCGGAATATTGGTCACCGGGATCACCCACATTCGAACAGCCCTGATAATAAAGGATGCCCTTCACGGTATAGTTCAAGATGGGGTTGAACGTGCCGTTGCCCCAAAGCATGGCGCGGTGATAGTCCCATTCCGGCTTGAAGGCCACGATGCCGGCAGAGTCGGTAGGCTCTTTGGTGTATTTTTCCAGATTTTCCTTGGTCAGCCAACTTTCCACGCGGCTTCCACCTTTGTTGGCCATGATGAGGCCCACGGGAACGTCGAGTGCCTTGTTGATGACCTGCGCAAAGAAATAGCCTGTGGCCGATGCCTCGCCTACGGTCTGGGGCGACACCTCCTTCCACTCGGTAGGCTCCGAATTCCATTGCGGCTCGACGCGCATCACCGAGGGAATCTTCACGAAGTGGACGCCCTTGTATTGATTGGCTGTAATCACAGCGTCGTTGTAGCCTTCCACGGGACAGTTGCCAAAACCCTTCACGGGCATTTCCATATTCGACTGTCCGGCGCATACCCACACCTCACCGGCGAGGATGTTGTTAAGCGTCAGCCGGTCGCCGTCGTCGAAAGTGATCGAGAGCGGGGTGTAACTCGCCTTGGGCGTTTTTACTTTTACGATGAAATCGCCGTTTTTTGATGCTTTTGCCGTATAAACCTGGTTATCCCACGACGTGGTTACCTTTACTTCCTTGGCAGTGGTCTTGCCCCAGAGCCGGGCTTCGGTCTGTTGTTGCAGGATCATGTTGTCGCCCATCACGTAGGGCAGTGTCACTTTGGCCTGTGCACATATAGCGAGGGCAGTGGCGGCCGTCAGAATCAATTTTCTCATAATGCTAATAGTTTTTAAAGTTTTGGCAAAGGTAATAATTATTCTTGTTTTTTTATTATCTTTGCACGCAAATTAATCTGATATGAGACAAATTTTTTTTCTTTTTGCTATGTTGGCAACCAGTCTGACGGCATTGGCCGATAATCCATTCGAGTTGAATTTGTGGGAAGGAAAACCCAAGGTGAAGAGTGCCGACCCTAACGATACAGCCAAGATTTTTGTTTATCTACCCCCGAAGTCCGTGGCAACGGGGCGCGCCGTGGTCATTTGTCCGGGTGGCGGTTATTCGCATCTCGCCATGGACCACGAGGGAAAGCAGGTGGCCGAATGGCTCAACCAGTTGGGCATTGCCGGCATCGTGCTGAAATACCGCATGCCTCATGGCAAGTACGAAGTGCCCATCTCGGATGCCGAGCAGGCCATGCGCCTTGTTCGTGCCAACGCCCAACGGTGGGCCATCAATCCCAACGACATCGGCATTATGGGATCGTCGGCTGGCGGACATTTGGCCAGCACCATTGCCACCCATTCGCTGAAGGATGCCAAACCCAATTTCCAGATTCTGTTCTATCCGGTCATCACGATGATGCCCGACATTACCCATAAGGGTTCGCACGACAATCTGTTGGGAAGCCATGCCAAGTCAAAGCTCGAGCGCGAGTATTCCAACGACATGCAGGTGAGCCGACTGACCTCACGCGCATGGATTGCGCTGAGCGACGACGACCATACGGTGCTGCCTGCCAACGGCGTGAGCTATTATCAGGCATGCTACAAGCAGGACGTTCCGGCCTCGCTCCATGTCTATCCTTCGGGTGGTCATGGTTGGGGCATGCGCTCATCGTTCAAGTATCACATCGAGATGCTCCTTGAACTGAAGGCATGGCTGCAAAGTTTCTAATCCGACTTGTCAAAATTCAGCGTTCTGATTGCCATTTAATATCATCCGAGTTGTAATTTCAATGAAATTGCAAACCAATTTAATTGAAATTGCTCAGCAATTTCATTGATTTTACTTCGCAATTTCATTGAAATTACAACTCGAAAGATAAGGATTGGCAACCCGAACGCCGTTTGTGGGCAGTTCGGACGCTAATAAACAGGCCGAACCAAACCGTCCCGTTCATTCCAATTTGCTGAGCGCAAGCTGTGTTTTCTGGCGACCTATGGCAATCAGTTTTTCCGATTTGTCATAGTCGAAGCCGCCATAGCGGCTCATTTGGATGTCAACAAGCACATCGGGCTTCATCAGTTGGGCCATGAGGATGGAGTTCTGGCGAATCATCAGCGAACTTACCCGTGAAAGCATCGTGTAGTAGTTGAATTCCAAGTTGTCGGGTATCAGTTTGTTGAGAATCTGCTGTGACAATGATTTGCTGCGCTTGCGCTTCTCTATCAACTCCTGCTGGACCTCCCACTGCGTTTTGTAATCATGTCCGCTCACATCAACACCGACCAGGATATCACCCTCATGCCTTGCCACACGGTTCATCGGTATGGGGTTTGTCACACCACCGTCGATGAGAATCATGCCGTCACGATGCACAGGTTCATAAAATGACGGCAGAGAAATGCTGGCACGGATGGCATCGAAGAGGCTTCCCTTGCTGAACACCACCTCATGCCCGGCTTTCAAGTCGGTAGCCACAGCACAATAGGGTATCGGAAGATTTTCGATGGGCACATCCGGCACAAACTCCATAATGGTCTCGATGATGCGCGAACCCTTAACGATATGATTCAGACTCAGCGAGAAGTCTGTCAGTTCCAGCATTTTCTTGCGGTCGACGGTCTTCATCCACTCGCGGAATTCCTCCAGTTTCCCTGCGGCATAGACCCCTCCGATGAGTGCTCCCATCGAACAACCGGCGATTGAGGTGATGCGATAGCCCTGCGCCTCCAGTTCCTCAATGGCACCGATATGCGCAAGTCCTCTCGCACCACCACTCGACAATACTAAAGCAACATCTTTTTTCATTTGGTGCTCCCCATGTTTTATAACTATTTTAATGAAGTAAGGCCTTGACACTCAACGGCCAGTTGAAATGCAGGTCTTGCACCCACGACTCCACCTCAGCGCGGTCAAAACCATATTGTCGCAATTCGACGGCAAAGGTACATTGTTTTTCCCGCAAATCCAAATCTAAGACAATACAAAAGTTGTATGAATCGACACGACCATGAGAATGTCTCGCACTTTTGCATTCTTTTTTTTGCATTCTTTTTCACCCTGATAATAGAATTTCCATCAAAATATTTGGCTGTTTCAAATAAATGCACTATTTTTGCACCCACTAGAACCCGCCAAGCCTCTCCACGATGCTCAAATGTGCGGGTCGTTTTATTTTTATACGATGAGCAGCAGAATCCCATTCCAGAAACCCTACACCAGTGCTCACGACCTCGTCAGTCTGCTGCAATCGCGCGGTCTGACGATAACCGACGGCACTAAGGCTGAACAATATCTTGAGTATATAGGCTACTACCGTCTATCAGCCTATATGTATCCACTCTTGCAGATGCCCAAGGAACAGCACCGCTACAAGCCGAACACAACATTCGAGTCGTGGCTTACCATCGTTACCCTGACCCGCAATTCCTGCTGCCACCATGCCCGTGTTTGGAACAAGCAGAACACCATCCGCCCCATGATTCCTAATCGCATGACGGGCAACTGGATAACACTTCCTACGGACGCACTCCGCATTTATTTCAATCTTTGCATCATCAAGTATTTTCTGAACATTATTTCGCCGAACAACGACATGAAGTCCAAGATGGATGCCCTGCTGTCCGCATACCCATCCATAGACACTGCAGCAATGGGCTTCCCCCGCGGTTGGGAGAACGAACCGCTGTGGCAATAGAGGTTGAACGATAAAGAGACAAAAAGACCGCCACGATGGACGGCCTGTAAGAGATAATAATGTGGAGAAATGAAGGGCGGGAAACCGAGGCCGAGGATGTCGGCGCGGCTTCCCGCTCATTCTTTGGCGCTTAATGCTAATCAAGGAGCTTCAACTCCAGTTCCACCATTGTTGTAATTGTTCTGCTGTTGTGCCGGTTGTCCCTGAACATCATTTGCGTTGATGTAGAAGTGGGTCTGAGCAGGCTTACTTACACAGTTCGTACCGAGGTCGATTCCCCAGCCAATGAGTCCGCCAATAAGAATGTTTCCGAATGCCCAGCCATTTGTGGACTTCTCCAAAACAACATCCTTGTAACGAGTAGTCTCTGACTGGATGTAGATTCGTTGCCCATCCAGTTTGTGACGATTCACCTTTACGACATAAGGCAATGTCACATTCGGATAGGTTTGCTTTGTTGTTGTAATCGTTACAGGTTCAGTCAGATTCCCGTCAATGGTAATCTTTGGGCTACCACCAGAAACGATAGTTGCACACGATGACAGAAGCATCGGCATGATTGCGGCAAATAATGCTGCTTTAATAAACTTTGCTTTCTTCATAATGCTGTTGTTATTGAGTAAGACATTAATACTTGAATCTCCATATTTGGAATTTTCCTTGTTTTCCACCACGGTCTGACGTGAAGTAGATATAGCCATCGGAAGTCCAGTAGGGCTGCGCATCAGTTGATTCGTTGGTGGTCAGCTGGGTAAGCAGTTCGCCATCAGTACGGATTACAAAGATGTCTGCGTTCTTATTGTCCTTTGTGGCTGAGAAAATCAAATAGCGTCCGTCAGGACTCCATTTTGGATTCTGTGCGAAACCCTTCTTGGCATCTGTTACTTGTACTTGGTTATCCCCATCGGTTGACATCGTGAAGATATTTGCATCCACTCCAGAATATTTAATATAGGCAATAGTCTTGCCATCGGGAGAGAAAGATGGCTGTGCGCCCTTGCCAAGTAGGGTGTTCTCGCCTGTCTCACGGTTCTTTATCCATATCTCTGTATCTCGCTTGTTTACGCCTGATGGCGACTTGTCGTAGATGATAAATCTTCCATCGGGCGAGAATGAAGGATTGTCCTCCCAGTCACCTCGGCTATCGGTCACCTGAGTTAACGCCTTCCCTTGCGAAGCTGGCATCATATAGATATCAGAAGAAGAGCTTCCAGATGGATAATAACGGAAAACGATTTTGTCTATAGCTGAACAATAAGCAGGATGAGCATTAGAGTTCTTGCCACTCGTCTTTTCCGACGATGCACTGGCCAGAGGATTTTCTTTCTTGTAGACGTTGCTGTAGGTATAAATGCCGTCATGCGACCTCTTCAAATAGAACAAATCTTTGCCGTTGTCACCACCAAAAGGCATCGTGCAAACATCGTCTCCATCAGTTACTTTCGTTAGTGCAGACAAGTTCTCACCGCCAGAAGTGACGGCATACTGAACCACTTTCTTAATTGGAGGTGGGGGTGGAGGAAGATTCCTGCTTGAACCGCAACCAGCCAACAAACCGCCCAGCAGTAGAACGACTCCTGCAGGCATCTCTTTCACAATTTGTCTTGCTTTCATTTTGTTCATTATTATTAGTTATCAAATCATTGAATGCAAGAGTATGTACACAAATAATGGCGTGGCCACTCTTATGCGCTTACCTTAGGGGCGTGTCTGGAAATTGGAACCCCTACCATCTTATAAGAATGCTCCACGCCAAAAGGCGTGTGCATAGCTATAGATGGTAGGAAAGAGCCTTTTTCCTGGTCTTCCCTTGCTTCTTAAATCGAGCTATTCCTAAAGTAGTTTTCCAGACATCTTCGGTAAGCGCGAAATAATAAGCTAATGCATCTGCGGCTCGGGATTTCTCCCCGAAACCGCTTGCAAAAGTACACAAATTAATTCTATTCACCACCTATTTATATAAAAAAGTGCTAAATTTTATGTGATTTTAGCAGAAAAGTGTTCATGGTGTTTGCGAATAGGATTGTTTTTCGTATTTTGCGATTGGAATATGGCTGTCCCGACGCGGGACGGGGTGTTTGAAAATCAAAACATGGTTTCCCGATGTGGGACGGGCGTTTTGAAAACTGAATGGGACTTCCCCGAAGCAGGACGGTCAGATTTGAAAAGAAAACGGAATAGGAAGCGAATAAAAAAGGATTAGCCGCCGACAGGCTCCCTTGGTGGGGCGTGTCGGCGGCTATTTTCGGTATAAGTGTACCTACTGCTGATGAAATGTCATTATGCCTTGTTGAATTTCTCCTTGGGCTGTTTGCAACGGGGACGACACCAGTCGTCGGGCAGGTCTTCAAACCAGATTATTCTGCTGGAGCCCATTTGCAGCGAACGGGTGAAACAATCGCCCCCTCTTTTTTCAACTCGGCAAAAGCCTTATCGACCTCCTTTCGGTCGATACCTGTGATTTCCGCAATCTTGCCAGCGTTGACGGGTGCACCGAACTCGCGCATGGCTTGTAATACCTTTTCTTTCATGAAATGAAGCCCCCCTCTTATCCCCCGAGGGGGAAGACCGTTACAGGGGCGTGGGTCTTTGGTTAATTAGAAAAGCCTCCCCTCGGGGAGGTTGGGAGGGGTCTCTTACAACTGTAACAGCAGCCAGTTCTGCGCGCCGATCTTCTCGATAAGTTCCACTGTGCCCTGGCTCCAGAAGAGGTCTTCCTCCTCGTCTTTCAGGTAGTCCTTCAGCAGGTCGTAGGTGATGGGATCGTCCTTCACGCTCTCCATGCACTTCATCAGCAACTCCACACCAGGCTGCTGAATGGCAAGGTCGGCCTTGACATATTCGACGGGGTCGCTGATAAGTTCGCGACTCTTCATGCCATCGAACTTCACCTCTGCGCCAAGGTCGAGGATGCGCTCTGTGAATTTCTCTACCCAGCCCATTTCCTCATTGAAATGACCGATGTACTTCTCGCCCAGCTTGCTGAAGCCTTGCGACTTGAAAATCTGTCCCTGTACTTTGTGTACGAATGCGTCCTCTGACAGTCCTGTTACGAAGAACTGAAGGGCTTCAATTGATTTTTGCTTGTCCATAATTTATTGTTTTAAAGGGTTATTGATATTTTGTAAACTAATACTTTTAAATATTATTTTTTTAATACATCTATAATTGCGTCAAGCTCCTGTTCCAGACGCTGATAGTCTTCGAGTTTCAGTGGACAGGCTGAAAGTTGGTCTTTTATGCCAGAAGGAATCTGAGCGTAGGCCTCTTCCTCTATATGTTTGCCTTTCTTCGTCAGACTGACAATCTGCTGACGTTTGTCCTGCTCGCCCTTTTTGCGGCTGACGAGCCCGAGTTTCTCCATGCGCTGAAGCAGCGGAGTGACGGTGTTCGTCTCCAACACCAGACGATGTGCAATGTCGTTCACAGGCTGGTTGTCCTTCTCCCAGAGTACCATCAGCACGAGGTACTGCGGATAGGTAATGCCCAGCGCCGTCAATATCGGCGTATAGGCCTGCGTCATCAGTCGTGCTGCCGTATAGAGGCGAAAGCAAATCTGATTGTCGAGTTGTAATTCTGCGTGCGCCATTTTACCTTTTTACTCTTTTACCTTTTTACTTTTTCAAAGCATTGCCTCCACGTCGTTCTCAAAATCCTTTGGCTCAGTCGTTGGAGCGTAGCGTTTAATGGTCTTACCATCCTTTGAGATCAGGAACTTGGTGAAGTTCCACTTGATGTCGCTGTCCTTCTCCACGCTCTTGCTGATGGTCTTGAAGAGTGTCTTGGCAGCCTTGGCCTTCAGACCATTATATTCTTCAGTGGGAGCCTGTGCCTTCAGGTACTCGAAAATGGGTTCAGCAGCGGGGCCGTTCACGTCGCCTTTCTTCATGATCTGGAAGGTTACGCCATAGTTCAGCTGGCAGAACTCTTCAATCTGTCCGTCTGTGCCAGGATCCTGCTCCTTGAACTGGTTGCAGGGGAAGCCGATAATTACCAAGCCTTTGTCCTTATACTTCTGGTTCAACTCCTCCAGTCCTGCAAACTGGGGTGTAAACCCACACTTGCTGGCTGTGTTGACAATCAGCAATACTTTTCCTTGAAATTCTGAGAAATCAATCTCCTTGCCTTTGCTCGTGAGAGCCTTGAAATCATAAATCTTTGCCATATCCATATTATATTTTATGTTCATTATATCGTTCACGATGACAATGATGCGGTTAAGCGAGAGCAAAGAAAATTTGTTTTCATTTGCCGAGCGTGAGCATCTTCGCCGCTGCGACGGCAAAGGTAATAACAATAATTTATATCGCAAGCGATTTATTCAAAACTTTAAGTTTATTTAATAATAAATCGTGCACGATATAGTTAGTAGGCTTGTGTCAGGAACAGATTTCAGCTTGTCGTTCATGATTTTTGCGGAAGCAGGTATTATCTGCATGTGGTACAAATACGCTTAATACCTAAATACACTTAATTTTACTTACAAAGATAGTGATAATCAGGGATTTTTTGCTAAATTTGTCCCCCAAAATATGATTGTTTATGAAAGTTCTATTTATTAACGGAAGTCCCCATGATAATGGCAACACGTTCACGGCTCTTAGTGAGGTGGCAAAGACGCTGAATAGCGAGGGCATAGAGACGGAGATTATCAGCATCGGCAAGCAGGCCGTTCAGGGTTGCATCGCCTGTGGTATGTGTGGTAGGAATGGTGCAAGATGTACTTTCCGTGATGATCTATATTATAGGGTATGGAGAGCCGTGAAGGATGGCATTGATGGACTTGTGGTTGGATCGCCCGTCTACTACGGAGGTCCGAATGGTTCACTCTGTGCCTTGCTTGATCGTGTATTCTATTCACTGAGCGTTGAACTGCGCTTCAAGCCCGCTGCCAGCGTAGTGGTATGTAGAAGAGGTGGGGCATCGGCAGCCTTCGACCGTCTGAACAAGTACTTCCAGATGTCGAATATGCCTCTCGTCAGTTCGCAGTACTGGAACATGGCGTATGGTCAGACACCAGGACAGGCAGCACAGGATGAGGAGGGTATGCAAACGATGCGAACGCTTGCCCGCAACATGGCCTGGATGATTCGTAAGCTCAATGTCAGCGAGGATGGACATCCAGAGCTGGAAAGTCCTATGAGAACTAATTTTATTCGATAGAGATACTAAAAATCCAATTTGTAACACACACAATCCTCGTCGTGGTAAAACTCTTTTGCACCCCAGCGTTGCCAGTACTGATGAGTCTTGAGGCGATACAGCACAGGAATGAAGATAAAATCAAATTGGGCTTTCAACTCGGGCATGACGGACATTAGCATGTCGTAGTTCAATCGTGTACCACGATATTTTTCAGCCACGATGAACGAAAAGACCGCGATATAACGCTGGGCGTTGAGACTTTTTATCAGCTCCGGCTCGTCTTTCAGAATCTGCGGCGTCTCCTCCTCAATCCGATAGTCACTCATATTAAGCATCCCCACGACATGGCCGTTTTCATCTATTGCCTTGACGCTCAACGGCCAGTTGAAATGCAGGTCTTGCACCCACGACTCCACCTCTGCGCGGTCAAAGCCGTATTGTCGCACCATCCAGTCAATGGTTAACGGCGCGTCATCTTCAGTCATTCTTTGTAATATGTACGACATTGTAGGTCAACAGTATTTCAGGGTGGTACGACAATTTCGCTTGGCGAAGACCTGAGATTCCCATATCTTCTTCGCGGTTCAGATAGACGTATTGCTCAGGCAGATGCTCGGCGAACTGCTGGTTGATGATGGCGAAGGCACCCTCTACATGGCGATTGGCTTTCTCCACGCAGACGTCAAAGGTGTCGGTTGTGACAGCGGAGCCGTAGGTGAAAGCCACCATACGACCGTCCACGAAGATGCTTCCGCCTATCATGCCGAGAGCGTACCAATTCGAAAAGATGGTCTCCATCACCTGTTTTTCCGCATCGATGGTATCGCTGCCGCCCTTCTCTTCCTGCCATATTTCCGTCAATCGGCGACATTCGTCGAAGAATTCCGGTGTAAGTGGACGATATTCAAAATCGGGATGCTCTGCACGGAAACGATGGATATGATTACGCTTGGCGTCCAGATGTCTGCCATGAAGCGTTGCGAGGTTAGTGCGACGATAGATGTAATCGTATTGGTCACGAAGCGGCTCGACGGAAATTGACCATTGACCATTCTTGCGTCCCCTCGGTAGCAAGCGTCCTTCGGCCGAGCGGATCATTGACAATTGCTCAACTTGCGAGTCTTCAAGTCCGATCAATGTCAAATCTCCTTTGCTGTCATCCAATAAAGCTTCAACAAGTTCAAGCGACAACGCTTCTAACGTACAAACCATATACGCTCGCTGCCCATCGAAGGTATAGCGCAGCACCACGGTGTTTTCAAGCATGCACAACTCGGTGCCGAACAGAAACTGCCATCCCACAAGGTTGGCAAAATTATAATTGCAGTTACGCCTCCCCGAAGGAAGCGTAACTGCTTGCATTGCCTCGCGGTCAGAAAGTGACAACCGGTGAAATGTCATTATGCCTTATTGAATTTCTCCTTGGGCTGTTTACAACGGGGACAGCGCCAGTCGTCGGGCAGGTCTTCGAAGGCCACACCGTCGTGCTCAGCAGGGTCATAGACGTAGCCGCAGACGGAGCAGACATATTTGCCGGAGGCTTCTTTCTTTTCGAAAACCACTTCGGGCCAGATGGTGGGAACCGGGTTGTCGAGGTCTATCACACGCTTGGCCTCCAGATTCTCGTAGCCCTGCGGGGTGTGGGTGCCGCAATATACCGTGGGATGGTTGCGGACGAATTCACGCACACGGTCCAGCGTCTCGCGGGCTGCAGGCAGGTCGTCATAAACCACCGACTGTTTGTTCTCGTGCAGTGCCTCGTCAACGTAGGTAATATCTCCGTGAAGCATGTAGAACAGTCCGTCGTTCTCCACCACGATGATGCTGTTGCCCTTGGTATGACCTTTTGCCTTGATTAGGTAAACGCCATCGGTTATCTTCTGACATTCGGGGAAATTGTAGTACGGCCCGTCGGTATAGCTCACCGGCACGAGGTTCGTGAGACCCTGCAACTCGGCAGCATCCATCTCGTCCTTGTTCACATACACCTTCGCATTTGGGAACGAACGCAGTTCGCCCGAGTGGTCGGCGTGGCGATGGGTGAGCAGAATCTTCGTCACTTGCTCTGGCTTGTAGCCAAGGGCAGCAAAGGCTTCCATGTAGGTGCAGATGTCCTTTCCTGTGAAGGCCATTGAATTCTCGTCGGGTGCTTCTTCCGGTGTACCCGCCGGTATGCCCGTATCTACCAATATCACCTCCTTGCCCGTATCAATCAGATAGTTCTGCAGGCTGCCGCGATAGCGGATATTTTTGTCAAACTTATCGATGCCTTCTTCACCACCAAAGGCGAACGGCTGGGTATAAAACCCGTCACGTCTGAATTTTACTGCTTTAATTTCCATATTATTGTCGTGATTATTCTTCTACGGGTACGAATTTCTCCTTCTTCCGCTTGCAGCGGGGGCAGCGCCATGTGTCGGGCAGGTCTTCAAACTGGGTTCCGGGAGGTATTCCCTGCTTGGGGTCACCTTTTTCTGGGTCGTAAGTGTACTTACAGGGGCATTTCATCTTTGCCATAATCAAATTGAATTTAGATTTTAGATTTAAGAATTAAGAAGTGTTGCCTGCGGCAATTAAGAATTTAGAATTAAGAGGTGCCCCCTATGGCGAATAAGAAGGAGGAATTAAGTCTGTGCAAATTATTCTAAACTCTTACTTCTTAATCGCAGCGAAGCGAGAATACCTCTTAATTCAAAATTCTAAATTCTTAATTGTTCACGCCGGTTCCCATTTGCAGCGAACGGGTGAAACAATCGCACCCTCTTTTTTCAACTCGGCAAAAGCCTTGTCCACTTCCTTTCGGTCGATACCTGTGATTTCCGCAATCTTGCCAGCGTTGACGGGTGCACCGAACTCACGCATGGCTTGTAATACTTGTTCTTTCATGAAATGAAGCCCCCCTCTTATCCCCCGAGGGGGAAGACCGCTACAGGGGCGTGGGTCTTTGGTTAATTAGAAAAGCCTCCCCTCGGGGAGGTTGGGAGGGGGCTCTTACAACTGTAACAGCAGCCAGTTCTGCGCGCCGATCTTCTCGATAAGTTCCACTGTGCCCTGACTCCAGAAGAGGTCTTCCTCCTCGTCCTTCAGGTAGTCCTTCAGCAGGTCGTAGGTGATGGGATCGTCCTTCACGCTTTCCATGCACTTCATCAGCAACTCAACACCAGGCTGCTGGATGGCAAGGTCGGCCTTGACATATTCGACGGGGTCGCTGATGAGTTCGCGACTCTTCATGCCATTGAACTTCACCTCTGCTCCAAGGTCGAGGATGCGCTCTGTGAATTTCTCTACCCAGCCCATTTCCTCATTGAAATGGCCGATGTACTTCTCGCCCAACTTGGTGAAGCCTTGCGACTTGAAAATCTGTCCCTGTACTTTGTGTACGAATGCGCCCTCTGACAGTCCTGTTACGAAGAACTGAAGGGCCTCAATTGATTTTTGCTTGTCCATATTTGTTCTGTTTAAGACGTTAAACGATATTTATTTGTTATTTCGCGGTGTGATTCACGAATTACAACGCAAAGATATGATGAAAAAACAATAAAATGCAGGCCCAAATGGAACAAAAACCGACTGAAACGAAACAATACCGAAAATAATTCGTACTTTTGCATTCGATTTATGTATAGTTTGAAGGAATATTGGCATCTGAGAAACCATCCCATGCCCAACGGAGCGTGGGACGGTAATGTGGCTTGTGTGGTATATGATGCCGAAAGCGTGCTCAAAACAAACGAAACGCGTGGTTTCCTTGATGGCTATGGATTCAACTTAGTCCTCCGTGGCAGCATGACCATCATCTATAACAATCATGAGATGACGGTAAAAGAGGATGACCTCTACACCTATTCCCCCGGCTTTGAAATCCGCGTCCCCGCTGCCTCTGCTGATTTCCGCTGCCTCAGTCTGCTGGTCGATGAGCAGTTCGCGCTCAGTCTTCCGTCTGTGCGTGATGCCATCCGCATGGCCCATTTCCCATTGGTCGAGTTGACTGCACCCGTTCTCTCCATTCCTGCTGACGACCGTCGCCGCCTGGTGGAATTGATGCAGATGATGATACATTACCAGCAGACAGGTCTGCCCCAGATGAACGAGAGCCTGAAGATGCTCCTCAACCTTTTCCTACTCGACCTCTCAGCCATCCAGGAGCACAGCATCCGTGAGCACCGCTTTCCCAAGCGCGTCGAGGAAATCTTTCTCGGTTTCCTCCATCTTCTGCCCCAGCACTTTGCCGAGCACCACGACATCGGTTTCTACGCTGACCGCCTCTGTATCACCACCACCTACCTCTCGCGTGTAGTACGCCAGGTGTCAGGTGGCCGTACCGTCATCGACTATATTAACCAGTTACTGCTCATGGAGGCCACTTTCCTCCTGCGCCAGACTTCCCTCAGCATTGCCCAGATAGCCGACCGCCTCCACTTTGCTGAGACCACCACCTTTGCCCGTTTCTTCCAGCGGATGAAAGGTATGACGCCGAGGGAATTTAGGAAATGAATAAATTTAATGCCCGAAACGATATGAACGGGGTGCATATCAACGGTTCTATGTTCATTGTGAACGGGGCTTCTGTGTTCATTCTTGTTTTGGTCGAGGAACCTTTTTCCTCCTCAGAATGGAAAAGACGGTCATGGGGACGGCTAATTTGTCAGTTGATTACACATTTTGTGTTACACATTTTGTGTAATCAATGTTTTTTGTTATCTTTGCAATCGGAAAAAGAATAATTAGGAATATATGGAAATCTATCATGGCAGTAATGTATGTATTCAAATGCCAGAAGTCCGTACAGACAAGTATGCCAAAGACTTCGGGGGAGGTTTTTATTGTACTGTCATGCGCCAGCAGGCCGAACGTTGGGCCGGCAGATACAGGACTTCAGTGTTGAATGTCTATGATTTTCATTTGGCTGATGGTTTAAAGGTCTTGACCTTCAAAGAAATGAGCGAGGAATGGCTTGATTTTGTGGTTGATTGTCGCGCATGGAAAGTGCATGACTATGACATCGTCGAAGGTCCAATGGCTGATGACCAGATTTATAACTATGTGGCCGACTATATCAGCGGCACCATTACACGTGAGCAGTTCTGGGCATTGGCCAGGTTCAAATACCCCACTCATCAGATTGCTTTTTGTACGGCAAGGTCATTGGATTGTTTAACTTTTAGAGAAGCCATCGAATTATGATAGGAGAAGGAAGGGAAGACCAGAAGCAGAATGACCTGTTCTTTGTTTGCGGACTGATAGAGTACATCGCTCGCAAGACAAAAAACAGACGCAGTG
Source organism: Prevotella sp. (assembly GCA_017428925.1). GTDB lineage: Bacteria > Bacteroidota > Bacteroidia > Bacteroidales > Bacteroidaceae > Prevotella. Next base: position 21,237 of record JAFRPY010000081.1, read on the forward strand.
TTGTGGTCAATTCCATCGGCAAAGAAGGAATGAAGCACATATATGACTATGCCGATGTCTACCATTGCGAAAATATTGACAAGCTGAACGACGAGTTTACTGTTGAGTATCATATTTCAGTTGGTCAGTATGACAATCTGTCGAAAGCAAAATACCGCATCCCGACACACTGGGAGATAGGCAAGGTGTATAAACGGCTGATTATTGATGTGGCAACGGCAACAAACAGTGATTACATTGACACGCTGATGGTGGTCTTCAACTCCTGGATTGTAGAGGAGATAGACAACTACAATAGTTCCATGTTTTTTGAGTCGCCCAGCTATCTTTTTGAATCCTATAAAGCCGGGTATGCCTTGGCGTAATGGCCTAACTCTTATTTGCACCCTGATCTGTCTGTTTCAGGTCTACATTCGCTGATGATTACTTGATGATGACCTTCTGGCCGTTCACGACATAGACGCCGGGCTGGGTGGGCTTTGCATCTAAGTGAATACCGTCAATCGTATACCAAATTTCAGGAGTATCCTGCATCGTGACTGTATTAATGTCTGACGCATCTTCTACGTCAACAGAAAAATCCTTTGTAATATTAAGTCCATTCCATTGGTCGTCGACTACGATGATCTGACCATTGACGGTATCGCCAGGTTTATAGTTATAATTATTGAGAGATTCACCGTTTAGTCTCCATTCGAGGTTCATAGGATTCTGGGCGAGAATGAGGTCCTTGTTGTCGTCAGTGAAGGCCATCCACTCGCCATTGATGTTTACCTCGGCACCAGGAATTTGGTAGATTACCCCATGATAGTAGCCCTTCTCAAGAGTGACAGTCTCATCGGTTTTGAGGTTTGTGGGCAGGCTTGTGGGCATCAGGTATTGCTGGAAGAAACCTGCAGGGTTCATCAGTTGTAGGGGCTGGCTTTCAGGCTGACCATCAACAACATCGTCCGTGTCACCGTCGCCATTCAGGTCAAACCTGATGTAGTCGGTGAGGCTGGTAGACCAAATCATCTCTAGTAATTTATCCACATTTTCTACTTCGGCAAACATTTGAAAACATAAATCCATAATAGCTACATTCGTATAGTTTGTGTAAGATGTAGCATACTTTCAAGGTTCTCCAGTTACTTTATTGTTTGATCATGACACGTATGGGAAAGCACGTCCAGAAAATAGTACTTTATTATGAAATCATACCGGATATTTGCTGCTTTCATATTTTTCATTAGTCTGATCTATATCTCAGTCAGCGTCAGTTCATATAGTTACTAATAAATGTCTATCTACATTGTTATCATTTTTTCAATTAGCCCTTGAAGGAGCTCCATAAACTCAATGCTCATCTCAATTCACACTTTCATGATATATTTTATTCTTTAATATTCCATTTTTAGTTCATATATTTGATCATGCTACAAAAAGTAAGAAATTTTTTGATTTAGATAATTCTTTTACTGAATTATTATCCCATGAATTATAAAGATCCTTGTCTCCATAAGCATAGGATGACATTCAGAATATATAAATATTATTAGGGTGTTGAATCAGAGCTTCTTTTATATTATCATTTCGATTTGAATTACTAGGATCTACTACCGGTTCTGCGTCAATTTGGGTGGTAATTCCAGTCCCATTTCATACCACTATAGAGGAGTTTTGCTCTCAGTACATCGGCATTTGCCCTGTTGAACATACTCCTCTTAATGGCTTTGGTTTTGTTGACAGTCCCCTCCAGTAA
>JAFRPY010000082.1 GCA_017428925.1 Prevotella sp.
GGCATGGAAGAAAGGAAAAGAGTTTGAGGTTCACGTCAACAACATCTTTACCGATGAACAAGAGAGTACTTACGCCATGATGGACTCGCTCGGACGCTTCACCATGAAGATGCCGCTGCTCAACACGTCGCAGGTGTTTCTCGACTGGGGACGTACCATGCAGAGCACCCCTTTGGAGCCTGGAAAGACGTATTTCTTCCTCTCCGACTTCATGACAGGTCAGAAACTCTGGATGGGCGACGACGTTCGCGTACAGAACGAGTTGCAGGCTCATCCTCATTCGTGGGCGTCTGCCGATATAGACCGCAGCCGTCGTGACCTTGCCCCCATGACATATCTGGCGCAGGCCGACAGCGTCAGGCAGAAGCAGATGAGCGAGTTGGAACAACTGACCGCGAGCCACCCGAATCTCATTCCCGACCTTCGGATTCCCGACCTCCGGTCGCCTACCCGTAGCCTTTCGCCTACCCGTAGCCTTTCCCAGCGCTATCATGACTATGTGGCAGGATACTACCAGAACATTTTAGGCGAGTCGATGATGCAGGCTCACTTCCATTTCCCAAACTACGAGATACCGCAGGTGTATATGGACTACTTAAACAGAGAATGTTGGCAGAAAGCTGTCAAACCCTATACGCTCTATCGGGATTTCACGTTGTTCATGCGTAACTATCTGAGCGAAGTCACACGTAAACGGGTTTGGACGGTGAATTGGAATCTTTATGACTACAACGAAGCCATAGCCTCGAACGACGAGGAACTCTCGCTACTGACCCGATGGAAGAGCTGGCTCATCGATGCCAATGCCAAAGTAGGAGCAGCTACCACCCTGGAAGAAAAGCAGAAGGTCGCAGAAAAGCTGAATGCCGACAATGCTGACATGATAACTGAGGTGGACAAGATTCTCAATGGTCCCCGAGGCCAGAAAGTGCGGCGCGGAATTGACCTCGTCATCCGCATGAAGCAAGATGTCTTTGCGCTCGATTCGCTGGGTGCCGACCAAGACATCAAGGACTTCTATCTCACACAGTTAGCCTATAAGACGATTGACGAGACGCATGCATCGCTCGCGCCGATGGTCATCGACACGCTGAAGGCGCTGACCACCAATCCCTATAGCTTAGAAATAGTGGAAAAGAAAAACGACCACTATCTGGCCATCGAGAACCGCGAGTTCGACAAGCTGGTAATCAAGTCGTCGGACAGCCTCAAGGATATTTCAGAGGGTGAGGCACTGCTGAAGAAAATCATCGAACCCTACAAAGGCAAGTTCGTATTGCTCGACATCTGGGGCACGTGGTGCGGCCCCTGCAAGGAGGCGCTGAGCCACTCCACCGAAGAGTACGCCCGGCTGAAAGACTACGACATCGAGTTCCTCTATCTGGCCAACGGCAGTCCGCAGACCTCGTGGGAGAACGTCATCAAGGAGTATAACGTCAGCGGCCCCAACGTGGCCCACTACAACTTGCCCGACGACCAGCAGGCCGCCATCGAGCACCACCTCAACGTCCACGCTTGGCCTACCTACAAGCTCTTCGACCGCAACGGCAACCTGCTCGACTTGAAGGTAGATGCCCGCGACCTGGATGGCCTTGCAAGATTGCTGGAGCAGATGAAATAGCAACCATTTTCCCCTCTTTCCGCAAAATATATAACAGCGATCTCGGAATTTTTGCGTAACTTTGCGGTGTGATGATATCAACTCGTTGAATTCGCATTCGTTATTGAAAATATGGCAGATAAGATTATCCAAATTGATAGCGGCGAGGCCGAGCGCAAGGGCCTGCCCTCCGTCGCCTACTTCGCCGACCGCGCCTGCCTCTCGCCCGGCTACTTCGGCGACCTCATCAAGAAGGAAACGGGCCTCACCGCCCAGCGCTACATCCAGAATAAGGTTATCGACCTCTCGAAGCAGTACGTTCTCGACCGCGACCTGTCGCTCAACCAAATCGCCGCGAAACTCGGCTTCCAGTATCCGCAGCACTTCACGCGGCTGTTCAAGAAGGAGGTCGGCATGACGCCGAGCGAGTATCGGAATTAGACAGCGATTTTACGGCAAAATGCAACTGGATTGAAATAATTATTTGTACCTTTGCACTCAATAAAATGAATTGATGATGACAACACTGATTATAGGACTGTTGATCCCGCTGCTGGGCACGATGCTCGGCTCGGCCTTCGTGTTCTTCATGAAGGATGAGATGTCAGCGAGGTTACAGAAGACGCTGTTGGGCTTTGCATCTGGCGTGATGGTGGCGGCTTCGGTGTGGTCGCTGCTGATTCCGTCGATGGAGATGGTAGAGGACAGCGGACGGTGGTCTGTGTTTCCTGCCGCCGTCGGATTCCTGTTGGGTATGGGATTCCTGTTGCTGATTGACGAACTGACGCCGCACCTGCATATAGGCACCGACAAGCCCGAGGGTCCTCGTTCGCATCTTTCCAGGACTGCCATGCTTGCTTTGGCCGTCACCATCCACAACCTGCCGGAAGGCATGGCCGTTGGTGTGGTCTTCGCAGGTGCCGAAAGCGCTGTCTCAAACATTTCGCTGGCCAGTGCCGTTGCTGTTTCTTTGGGTATCGCCATCCAGAACGTGCCAGAGGGAGCTATCATCTCCATGCCGATGCGGGCAGCGGGCAATTCTAAGTGGAAGTCTTTCATTATAGGCTCGCTCAGCGGTGCCGTCGAACCCGTTGGAGCCGTCGCCGTCTTGCTGTTGGCATCGCTGCTGATGCCCGTTTTGCCTTATATGCTGGCCTTTGCCGCCGGCGCCATGTTCTATGTGGTTGTAGAGGAATTGATTCCAGAAGCCAACGAGGGCGAACACTCCAACCTTAGCACTATCGGCTTCGCCATAGGTTTTGTCCTGATGATGGTCCTCGACGTGGTGATGGGATAGAAACATGAAAATGTCAAGCGCCATTTGTCCGATGACGGGACTTATTTCTCCTGAATGTTAATCTTGGGAATGCGGCCATCCTTCATGCGCTGAAACTCGCGGATGGCGGTGGTGCGGCGGAAACCGTTGCCGCCAGAGGGGATGCCGTCGTGATAGAAGAGATACGACTTGCCCTTGAAGTCGATGGTGCCGCCGTGGATGGTAAACGAACCTGGCGACTCGTCGGTGATGCGACCTTCGTAATGCCAGGGGCCGTGGATGCTCTTCGCCGTCGAGTATGCCCAATGTTCGGGCACGCCGCCAGCAGCATATTCCAGGAAATAAGTGTCGCCAATTTTGTAGATCCACGGGGCTTCCTCGAAGCCTGTCTTCATCACCTTTTTGTGCAGTTGGTAGTCCATTTTCATGCAACGGGGACCAAACTGTGCCTCGTCGTCCAACATGGGGCGCATGTCGCAGATGCCGTTGTCGGCAAAGCTGGTGTCAATCGAAATCATGTCTTCGTTCAACTTGGCATACCAACAGCCGTTGTTGCCCCAGAAGAGCCACGCCTGTCCGTCGTCGTCGATAAACACCGTGGGGTCGATGAAACCCCAGTCGCCAGGAATGAGCGGACGGCCGATGGGGTCAGCCCAAGGACCTTCCGGACGGTCGGCTACGGCGACGCCGATGCCGTGCAGATGCTTGGTTGTGTCCTCTGCAGCCACATACCAATACCACTTGCCGTTGCGCTCGATGGCCTGCGATGCCCAGGCATTGTCGCCCTGCTTGGCCCATTTGAAGTGGGCAGTGGTCAGCACTATGCCGTGGTCCGTCCAGTGCTCCATGTCGGTGGTTGAAAAAAGTTGCCAGTCGGGCATACGGAAGTAGGTGGCCGTGTCCAGGTCGTGACCAGTGAACACATAGAGACGGTCGCCCGATACCACAGGGGCAGGGTCGGGGGTATATGTGCGGTTGGACATGCGAACCTGTGCCTGTCCTGCCATACAAACGAGGGCGAGCAGTGCGATGATAATGTTTTCCTTCTTCATTTTTTTGTTTTATTAGTTTTGTATTTTGACCGCAAAGTTAAGAATATTTTTTGAGAAGAGAATCAACTATTGTTAAATATGCGTTCAAAAACAGCGATGTTTCCTTAAATTTCGCTATATTTGTGGTCGAATAACATTCAACTGCGATATCTGGTAAAAATGAAAAATAAGAAAATATATAAGGCTCACATCATCTATACCAAGGAGCAAAGCCGATTCGAGGTGTTGGAGAACGGCTATGTCGCCGTGGGTGCAGATGGGCGTGTGATTGGGGTGGCCGCAGATTTGGCCTCGTTAGATAGTAAGGATGCAGAGTTCATTGACTTCGGCAACCGTCTGCTGATTCCCGCCATGAACGACATGCACGTGCATGCGCCACAGGTGCATAATCAGGGTGTGGCCATGGATTTGGAACTGTTGCCGTGGTTGCAGAACTACACCTTCCCGGAGGAGGCCAAATATGCCGACATCCATTATGCCGAGCGCATGTATCGCCGTTTTATTCATACACAGTGGCTCTTCGGCACCATGCGCAGCTGCGTATTCGGTACCGTACACACCGAAAGCACCCGTCTGCTGATGAAATTGTATCAGGAAGCCGGCATGGGAGCAATGGTCGGCAAGGTGGCCATGAACCGCAACTGTCCTGAAAACCTCTCAGAAGACGTTGAGGCCGCCATAGAGGGCAACGAACAGTTGATAGCCGAGTTCAACCAGACTGACGCATTGGTGCGGCCCATCATCACTCCGCGCTTCGTCCCGTCGTGTACGCCAGAGTTACTGAAGGCATGCGGCGAACTGGCCAGCAAATACCAGTTGCCCGTACAGTCGCACCTTTCGGAAAACACGTCGGAGATTGCATGGGTGCAGGATTTGGAAAAAGAGAGCACTTGCTATGGCGATGCCTATAACCGCTATGGACTCTTCGGACAGACACCCACCATCATGGCCCACTGTGTGTGGACATCGGGCGAGGAACTCGAAATGATGAAGCGCAATCGTGTCATGGTGGCCCACTGTCCTACATCCAACTTCAACCTGTCGTCGGGAATGGCTCCCGTTCGCACCTTCCTCGACAACGGATTGCGCGTGGGACTGGGCAGCGACATCAGCGGTGGCCACGACCTGTGCATGTTCCGCATGCTGACCTATGCCATCCAGGTCAGTAAGATGCACTACCAACTTGACCATAACAGGCGATTCCTCACCTTGTCGGAAGTGTTCTGGATTGCCACCAAGTCGGCCGGCAGCTTCTTCGGAAAGGTGGGCAGTTTCGAGCCCGGCTACGATTTCGACGCACTGGTCATCGACGATAGCGTGCTGCATCCCGATGAATACTCGCTGCTCCATCGTCTGGAGCGCTACATCTATGTGGGCGACGACCGGCAGATTGTTCACCGCTTCTGTCGTGGAAAGGAAATCACAGAACCAAAAATGTAATATGAACATAAACTTTGATGATAACGAAGAGCCCAAAGCCGGATTTACCTTCAAATGGTTTAACCTTCTTTTGGGAGTGGCCATCTGTTTCTGGTGGTTTGATGGAAAGAGTGGATTAGCCGGTAATTTTAGTTTCTATCTCTGTCTGTGCCTTGCCGTCCTTATTCATGAACTGGGACATGTCATTTTCGGCAAGTTTTTTGGATGCTCAATCCAGGAAATGCAGGTGTTTTTTCTCCCCTTTGTAAGTTATAAGCCAAAACAGCAGGAAGGAAACTCGTGGCGAAATATCACATGGAGTCTGGGGGCTCTTCCCCTGGGCGGTGCCACGGTGTTCAAATCTCGGAGAACAGTCGGTGAAGATGTGGCACCAGCTGCTTCCTCGCCTTATATCGAGGACAAACCCGCTTGGCAGCGTCTGCTCATCTCTGCTGCCGGGGTGCTGTTTAATCTCGCCACCTTTCTTATTCTATATATTGCCTTGCCGTTCATGTCTGTCGAAAGCAGTAATCTGCTGTGGCCGTTAACCACGATGTCGCTGTTCTTGGCAGTGCTGAACATTCTGCCCATCTATCCCCTTGACGGTGGTGCAATCGTGTTCGCCCTTTACGAAATGATTACAGGCAAGAAGCCATCAGCGAAGTTCACCCAGATTTGTGGTTGGATAGGCTGTATCTTTATCGTCCTGTTCTTCTGGGTATTTCCCGAGTGGCTGAACATCATTTTGGATAAAGTCTTAGGGGCATTCTTCTGATTTCCGGATACATTCTCCTCATCATTCGATTTGTCAGAATCCATCGTTCTGATTGCCATTTCGTATGATTCGAGTTGTAATTTCAATGAAATTGCAGACCAATTTAATTGAAATTGCTCGGCAATTTCATTGATTTTACTTTGCAATTTCATTGAAATTACAACTCAAAAGATAAGGATTGGCAACTCGAACGCCGATTTCGGGCAGTTCGGACGCTAATAATATTCAGTCTCCGAATAGGCAATTTAATAGTAAAGTATAAAATAGAAGCGTACGGAAACAAATGAAACAGCCAGAACATCAAAAGTACTAAAAGTTGATAATTATCTATTTCATATTATGTGGTTTAACAAATTTTGTTTATCTTTGCACGTGTGGAAAAGCCGCGCGAGTTTGACCCCCGAGGGCAAAGCGACGATGACCCCTTAAAACTTTTTATTTTTGACCCCTTTAAAGTCCTGACCGACGGGGTCATTTTTATTTTACCCTGTTACTTCTTTGCATTCATCTTGCGGATGCTCTCAC
>JAFRPY010000083.1 GCA_017428925.1 Prevotella sp.
GCCCTTCATCTTGTCTCGGTCAAAGAAGTCATACCTTTCATTGACTATGGACTCATAACGACGGCATCGGAGGGCTTCTGCCTTCTCGCGCATACGGTCGTTGTAGTCCTTCTCACGTTGTGACTTCGGCTTGGCATAGATGTAGATGCCGAGCGATTCATGGCGCATGACCTTCATGGTGGACTCGTCCCGATAGCCAGGGTAGTAGTCGAGATAGAAGGACAGCTGTTCTCCGCCTTTGATTTTCCGTGTACGGAGGGTCACGGTCTTGCAGATGTTACTCATACTTATATCTTTTAAATGTTAGAAATCATGGTGGAGCGTTTCTCCACGGGTGCAAAGGAACTCAATGATGACATGCTGACTCCGATTATTTCCAATAATCACTGAATAATCTGACAATAAGGTAGAAACTCAGAATCCAGAGGAGGTCATTCCCAAGGATTTTCGTTCTTCCATCACTCTTTCCACATCGGAACGAAGCAGGAGGTTAAGCCTTCCTACTTTTGTCTTCTCGATATGCTTTACCTTGACGATGTGGCAGATGTTGGCTTTAGTCAGTCCATAGAGTTTCTGCACTTGCTCAACAGTATAATAGTTTTCGTCCTCCAACAAGTCCGTCCGGCGTAGTTCATCAAAGTGGCTTTGAGAATAGTAGGTGTGTCCATACTCACGTTTACTGGGAATCTTGTGACGGTGGGCATAGGAACGGACTGCCGTTAGGTTAATACCGTAACGGTCTGCCACTTCCTGTGGTGACAGCCAATCGGCGATGGCATCAGTGTTTATGGTAGTGCCGAATACAGCATCAATATGTTTCTTGCTGTAATAGTTCCGTCCAGCTATACGGCACATGGGAATCTGGTGGTGTTTGGCAGAGGCATATAGCCACGACTGCTTGACCTTGTATATCTGCTTCACTTCTTCGCCAGAGTAGTATTCAAGTACTTCATCGGTTGCACGTTCCTCCTTTGCCTTGTCCTTTGCAGAATTCTTTATTTTCTTGGAAACAGACTTCTTGGGCTTAGTACATGGCAGGACACGATTATAAGGATTGGCCGCAAACATCTTCTCGATGTCACTCCTGCGGACAAGAGCCATTCGGCTGCTCAACCGTGAGGCAGGCAACTTCCCTTGTTCTACGAGTTTATAGACATATTGACGGGTACAGCCTAAAAGGATAGCTGCTTTGGAAAAAGTCAGGTACTCCTGCTGCTGGAGTTCCATCGCTGGTTCAACTGCCCGAAGGAAATCCCTTTGTCTCTTTTTCTTGGTTTCCTTCGCTTGCTCGGCACATTCTTCTGAGCAGTACTTCTGCATTCCGTTGTTTGTGGTGAAAACCTTGCCACAATAAGCACATTTTCTGGTCTTTGGCATACTTACGATATTTATGGTTCAACATTTCCTTTTGTTGTACCTCTCCGCAAGTAATCACAAGTTAACTCTCGACACCCTCTGTCAACTTTCGCCACAATGTTGCTTTACTCAAAAAGAGTTCAGGACTCTGTCAATTGTTGTAACCTGTCAGCAACACTTGTCAACTCTCTCCACGATGTGGCAAAAATAAAGCCTCGTAAATTCCCTGCGGTAGAAATACGTTGCAAATTTATAGGGAATTTCCGAAGCGACCAAAAACAGCTTTCGAAGTGTTAAAATCTAAAAGTGTCTGTATTCCAGCGATTTAAGTCTGGTTAGTTTTCGTTATTCATGGTAGTTTAGGAGTCTCTAAATACAAGCCTGGAAAGCATAGCCTCCAATGCTAGTCACGGAATTAGGAATGGTCACCGAAGTCAGGCTGTTACAACCATTAAAAGCATAGCTTCCAATGCTGGTCACGGAGGTAGGGATGGTCACGGAAGTAAGACCGGTACAACCACGGAAAGCATTATTTCTAATACTAGTCACAGAACTTGGTATAACCAAATCTGTAATTTCATTGTCATTTAATAATAAATGATGTTCTTTTCCATTATTTAGAGGGTCAGATAAATCATTACCAAAAGAAATATTTAGCCATGCCTCTAAATCAGAAATATGCACGGAGGTCAGGCTGCTGCAACCAAAGAAAGCATCCCTTTCAATGGTGGTCATTGAATTGCCGATGGTCACAGAGGTCAGGCCGCTGCAGCCAAAGAAAGCACTTTCTCTAATGGTGGTCACTGAATTGCCGATGGTCACAGAGGTCAGGCCAGTGCAACTGCTGAAAGCCCACTCTCCGATGCTGGTCACGGAATTGGGGATGGTCACAGAGGTGAGGCCGCTGCAACCATTGAAAGCATAGCCTCCAATACTAGTCACGGAATTAGGAATGGTCACCGAAATCAGGCTGCTGCAACCAAAGAAAGCATAGTTTGCGATGCTGGTCACGTAGTTAGAGATGGTCACAGAGGTCAGGCCTGAGCAACCTTGGAACACATAATCGCCAATGTTGGTCACGCTGTTTGGGATGGTCACAGAGGTTAGGTCTGTACAATTATAGAAAGCACTTCTTCTGATGGTGGTCACGGAATACTCATTTTCTTCATACATCACTTTCTCGGGAATAACAATATCACCAGCGTAGTCTGTTTTTTTTGCAACCTCAACAGTCAGATTCTCTTCGGAAGTGACATTATATGCTATTCCATCAACCTCAAAGGCGAAGGATAATACTGAGCACAAAAGTAGTGCTGATAATAATAATATTTTTTTCATCATGCCAATTGTTTAGTTCGTAATAACTGTTCATGCCTACAAACACCCCAGAATCGGCTTAATGGTTAAATTATAGGTTAGCTTATGATACAAAAAAGGCGTAGGTGTCTGTTTCTTTGCCCATCCTGGATTCAAAGGCCTTCGCATTGCCCACCTCACACAGGATAGACAACGCAGTTAGCCCACGCCAGTACGAACTATATAATATAAGGTATATAGAAACGCACTACGCAGACGCTTCGTTGTCATCTGTCTGCTGTGAGGTTAGAGTTTGCGAAGTTCTTGAATCACAACGACAGACGTTCGAAAACGTCTTTCTCATACGATAAGATGCCCGCCGCCCTTGTGGGGCAAACTGGCAACAACGACAAGCAGCCTGTTCAGCGAGCAAAGCCCAAACACTTTTGGTGCCTCATGAGCGCAAGCCCACTCGCATACCGACCACTGTCGACTGCAAAGATAGAGAATTAAAACGAAAGTTCCAAATAATAGCGCAAAAAACAGAAGAGATCCCAAAAGCTTCCCCTCACTTTCTTAAACAAAAATCTTCATAAATATAACACAATTGTGTGGTGGATTCATCACTATTTACTCCCCTCCATATAGGGAGGGGATGGGGGTGGGTCTCTTTTTCCTTTTATCAACCACCCCTAGCCCCTCCTGTCTCAGGAGGGGAACTTCAACCGTACAATACAAACATTTTTGTAAGATTTTTGTAGATTTTTGTCCATAGGTGAAATGGGGACTTAGTAGTTACATTGCAATAACTATACGTTAAAACTTCACAAATAGCATTGCGGTGTCAAAAAAAAATCGTATCTTTGGCAACCGAACAATGATTTCTGTATCTAAAACTAATGTCAATGAAACCTTTTGAACTCATCAACCTGCCCTACGCACCAGATGCACTGGAACCCGTCGTCAGCAACGAGACAATAGCGCTGCACCACGGCAAGCACCTGCAGACCTATGTGACCAACCTCAACAACCTGTTGCCAGGCAGCGGTTTGGAAGACCTTCCGTTAGAGGAAATTGTAAAAAAGTCGGAAGGGGCAATTTTCAACAATGCCGGACAGATACTTAACCATAACCTGTATTTCCTTGCCCTCTGCAAACCCAAGGCTGACAATGCTCCCACAGGACCACTGGCTGATGCCATCGTCAAGCAATTTGGTTCATTAGAGGCTTTCCAAAAGGAATTTACCCAGAAGGGTGCAACACTGTTCGGCTCGGGATGGGTATGGCTCTCGAAAGACAACGACAACCAACTCGTCATTACCCAAGAAACAAACGCTCAGAACCCAGTCACCAAAGGACTGACGCCACTGCTCACGTTCGATGTATGGGAACACGCCTACTACGTGGACTACCAGAACCGCCGGGCCGACTATCTGGCCGCATTATGGCAGATTGTTGACTGGGATGTCGTCGGGAAGCGTTACCTTTAGGAAATGGAAGGCAGGCGTGGAATCATCATGGGAGCCTCGTCGGGCTTGGGGCGCAGCATTGCCGAAATCCTCTTGCAAAAGGGATGGCGGCTGGGTGTGGCCGCACGGCGCGAGGAACTGCTGCTGCCACTGAAAGAGAAATATCCGCAACAGGTTGTAACGGCATGTATCGACGTGAATGCCGAGGATGCCGGTGAGCGATTGCTGAAATTAGCAGGACAGCTGGGCGGCATCGAACTCTACTTCCACGTAGCGGGCATCGGCAAGCAAAACATGGAACTGGAACAGGACATTGAGATGGACACCGTAGAAACCAATGCCAAAGGGTTCACCCGCTGCATCACCACAATGTACAACCACTTGGCCGAGAACGGCGGCGGCCATATTGCCGCCATCAGCAGCATAGCGGGAACGAAGGGACTGGGTGCGGCACCTTCCTATAGTGCTACGAAAGCTTTCCAGAACACCTATCTGGAAGCGTTGGAACAGCAGTCCTGCATGCGCCGCCTGAACATCAGCATCAGCGACATACGGCCGGGGTTCGTGGCCACTCCGCTACTCGGTGAACAGCCTCACTACCCCATACTGATGGAAACAGAACGGGCAGCACAGGAAATTGTCAGCGCAGTGCTCAGCAATAAACACGTCCACGTGCTCGACTGGCACTATCGCCTGCTCACCCCGCTCTGGCGAATCGTTCCCCGCTGGCTATGGCGGCGGCTCAACATCAAATAGCAATCATTAACGGAAATAATTCAACTTACTAATAATTCACTATCGAAAACATTATGGACAACAAGAACGACCTCTCGAGGCGAGAATTCCTGAAACGCCTCGGTATCGGCACCTTTTCGGCTGCCGCAATGATAGGACTTGAGCCGCTTTCGGCCATGGCCAAAGGAGCTGAGGAAAAACCTAAAACACCTGCCGATGGTGAAGGCGACATACGGATGACCTACCGCGTGAACCGCCATTCCAACGACAAGGTTTCTCTTTTAGGCTATGGCATGATGCGACTGCCCCAGAAAAACGGAAAGATTGACCAAGAGCTGGTGAATCGTGAGGTGGACTATGCCATCGCCCATGGTATAAACTATTTCGACACGGCACCAATGTATGCCCGCGGAGAGTCGGAGATAGTCACAGGCATTGCCCTGAGCCGTCATCCGCGTGAGAAATACTTCATTGCCACCAAGATGTCGAACCAAGGCCAACAGTTATGGGACTTCGATAGAGCAAAAGAGATGTATCTGGAATCGTTTAAGCGGCTCAGGGTGGATTATATTGACTATTACCTGCTCCACTCCATCGGCGGCGGAGGCATGGACACTCTCCGCGGACGATTCCTCGACAACGGACTGCTCGAGTTCCTGCTGAATGAACGCAAGGCGGGACGCATACGCAATCTCGGATTCTCTTACCACGGTGACGTGGAGGCGTTCGACTGGCTGCTGGACCATAACGATGACTATCAGTGGGATTTCGTGCAGATAGAACTGAACTATCTTGACTGGCGACATGCCTCTACCAAGGGAGGATGGCGACACGATGCCGATGCCGAATATCTCTACAACAAACTGGAGAAACTGGGCATCCAGGCTGTGGTCATGGAACCGCTTTTAGGAGGACGACTGGCAAAGGTTCCCGAGGAAATAGAAAACCAATTTAGAGCCGAACGGCCCGATGCTACGCCAGCCTCATGGGCTTTCCGCTGGGTAGGCACACTGCCCAACATCCTTGTAGCACTCAGCGGCATGACCACCATGGAAGTCTTGGAAGAAAACGTGCAGACCTTCTCGCCACTCGATCCCTGTACCGAGAAAGAAAAGGAGATGCTCAGCCAAATTGCCGACCAGATGGCCGGATTCCCCGTAGTGCCCTGCACTGCTTGCAGCTATTGCATGCCTTGCCCCTACGGTGTGGATATTCCCGGCAACTTCGGCTACTACAACAATGCCGTCAACGAGAAGCTGCTGCCGCTGCCGTCAAAGGATTCACCCGACTATGCCGAACGGCTGCAGAAATACCAGCAGGGCTATGAACAGACGCTAAAGACCGAGAACTGGGCCACGAAATGCATGGACTGCGAAGAGTGCCTGCCCAAATGTCCGCAGCAGATTCGTATTCCTAACCAACTTGCCCGCGTCGCTGAATTGCTGAATAAACCTTAGCCATGACGGCTCCCGAGATGTTGTGCCATACGCTGAACAACGCCCCGGGAATGGTTGCCATAGGATAAGCCGCGAAATGAAGCGTGGCCAGGCTTGATGCGAGACCTGAATTCTGCATGCCCACCTCGATAGAGACTGCCACGCGCTTCTTCATTTCCATTCCCAACAGCCGGGCCAGCATATAGCCCACCATCAGGCCACACACATTGTGCAGCATCACCACCAGCATGATGAGCCAGCCGCCCACCATCAGCTTTGCCGAATTGGCCGAGACGATGATGGCAACTATCAGTGCGATGGCCAGCGATGACAGAGCAGGCAGATAAGCCACGGCCTGCTCTGTGACTTTTGGCATCAGGCTGCGGAAAACCAGTCCGGCCACAATGGGCAGGATGACAACCCAAAGAATACTCAGGAACATGCTCACCACATCGACATCCACTCGCTCGCCGGCCATCAGCCAGGTGAGCAGCGGGGTGAGTATGGGCGCCAACAGCGTAGAGACACCCGTCATGCCAACCGACAATGCCAGGTCGCCCTTGGCCAGATAAGTGATGACGTTCGAGGCCGTGCCACCCGGACAGCAACCCACCAATACCACGCCCAGCGCCAATTCGTCGCTCAGTGAAAAGCCCTTGGCCAGCGACCAGGCCAGCAACGGCATCACCGTGAACTGTGCCAGACAGCCGATGATGACATCCTTGGGGCGGCTGAACACGACCTTGAAATCCTCCAGTTTCAAGGTAAGTCCCATGCCGAACATCACCACACCCAGCAGGGGATTTATCATAGTGGGTTTCAGCACACTAAACGTCTCGGGAAACAGCAGCGCGAAAACGGCCGTGAGGAGCACCAGCACTCCCATCCAGCGAGATATGAAATCACAAATCTTTTTCATTCCTGTTATTTAAAAACCGGTGCAAAATTACTAAAAAACTAACGGTATGCAAATATTAACCTAATTTTTTTGCAGAAGCCATTGAACTCCCCTCCCATCGAGGGGAGGGGTTAGGGGTGGGGTCAAAATCACCCTATTTCGTCAAAAAACAGAAACGTTTCTTTGTTTTGCCGAGACTTTTGTGTAATTTTGTCCCCCACAAACCAAGTAGTTATGAAAACAGATATTGAGATAGCTAGAGAGACCCCACTGGCACCTATTAACCAAATTGCAGAGCAAACGGGCATACCGGCCACCGGCCTTGACAACTATGGACGGTATATCGGCAAGGTGGATGAAAAACTCATCGACGAAGAGCGAGTACGAAACCACCATCTTATTCTGGTGACATCCATCAGTCCGACCAAAGCCGGTGTCGGTAAGACAACGGTCAGTATCGGACTTACATTGGGATTGAATAAGATTGGACGAAAGGCCACGGTGGCCTTGCGCGAACCCTCGTTGGGACCGTGTTTCGGCATCAAAGGCGGTGCTGCCGGCGGCGGTTATGCCCAAGTGCTGCCCATGGAGAAAATCAACCTCCACTTCACGGGCGACTTCCATGCCATCACCTCGGCCCACAACACGCTCAGCGCACTTCTCGACAACTATCTTTATCAGCACCGCGACGAAGGGATGCTGCTCAAGGAAATCTATTGGAAACGCGTGCTTGATGTGAACGACCGCTCATTGCGCCATGTGCTTGTCGGTGAGGGCGGTGGTACCAATGGTATCGAACGCGACTCGGGATTCGACATCACCCCGGCTTCTGAACTGATGGCCATCCTATGCCTGGCTTCCAGCCTGGATGACTTGCATCGCCGAATCGGTAACATCCTACTTGGTATAACACGAGACAACAAACCATTCACGGTTAACGACCTCGGTGTGACCGGAGCCATCACCGCGCTACTCCTTGATGCCATCCATCCCAATCTGGTACAAACCACCGAACAGACGCCTGCCTTCATCCATGGCGGACCATTTGCCAATATCGCTCATGGCTGCTCATCGGTACTTGCCACGAAACTTGCGCTCACCTTCAGCGACTACACCATCACCGAGGCTGGCTTCGGAGCCGACCTGGGTGCTGAGAAATTCTTCGACATCAAGTGCCGCAGAGCCAACCTGCAACCAGCCCTGACCGTGCTCGTGGTGACCACGCAGGGACTGAAGATGCACGGAGGCGTTGAGACCGACAAGATAAAAGAGCCTAACCGCATTGGACTGCTGGAAGGCTTCCGCAACATGGACAAGCACATCCGCAACCTGAGAAAGTTCGGCCAGAACATAGTGGTGGCCATCAACCGCTTTGCCACCGACACCGACGAGGAACTGAGCCTCATCAGCGAGCATTGTCAGCAGCTGGGCGTGGCGAGTGCCGTGAACAATGCCTTTGCCGAAGGCGGCGAAGGTGCTCGCGAGCTGGCCACCCTGGTGGTTGAGACCATCGAGAAGCAGCCCTCGGCACCCCTGCGCTTTGCCTACGACCTGAAAGAACCCATCACCAAGAAGATAGAGAAAGTGTGCACCAGCATCTACGGTGCCGCCTCGGTGACTTTCAGCGAACGCGCCTGGCAGCAGTTGGGCGACATCAGTCGCATCTTCGGCAACGACAGCGAGGTGAACCACTATCCCGTGTGCATTGCCAAGACACAGTTCTCGTTCTCTACCGACCCCAAGCTCTACGGATGTCCCGAAGGCTTCGACATCTATATCCGCGAGATTATCGTCAACACCGGTTCCGAGATGATTGTGGCGGTGGCCGGAAAAATGATGCGCATGCCCGGACTGCCCAAGAGTCCGCAGGCAGAGCGCATCGACGTCATCGACGGGAAAATCACGGGACTGTCGTAGCAGTCCAGGCCTCGTCAATGTCTTTGATATCAATACCCAACAGGCGCATCTGTCGAAACAATTCCGGCAGATGCGTTTTCATAAACTGCCGTTTGCGCTCCTTCATGATCTGCTTCTTTGCCCCCTTGGTGACGAAGTAGCCCAAACCGCGCTTATTATAGATAATGTTCGCACGGGCCAGTTCGTCGTAGGCTTTCACGGCGGTGTTGGTGTTCACCTCCAGCAGCACGGCATACTCGCGGACCGACGGTATGCGGTCGTCGTCCTTGTACGTGCCCGCCAGGATTTCATCGCAGAGGCGGTCGGCCATCTGCAGGTATATCGCTTTATCGTTGGTAAATGCCATAATAGTCAGTCTTTATTGTGAAACAGTTTGTATTTGGGGAAACGGCAGAACAGCCAGTAGGCGGCAACAGCCAGCACGACGGCCAACAGATAGAACACCGCCAGAGCATCCCCGCCGTTATAATTTGTCTGGATGAAAAAACCTATCACGGCAAAGAACACCACGGTGACAAACAGCCAGGCCCAGCGGCCAATCCATACACTCGAGAACAGGCTCAGCGAATGGTAGAACCAGAAAAAACCCCATATCAAAAATATCTTTTCGAGATGAAACGGATTCGTCCACATCACCAGATACTTCATGACACCGAAAAACGCCGGGATGGCCGTGGGAAAACTGATTTTGTCGGAGGAAACGAGCACGGGCCAAACGGCCATGCGCAACACGTCACTAACCATAAAGGCTACCACATAAAGCACAAACAGCACGGGCACGTAGACCACCCACCGAGCCATGAATTTCTCTAAGTTCGTGGCTGGCAACATCAGCAGCTGGCGGCCTTCGTTCTTACGGTGCAGGTTGTAGAAAGCAAAGGCTGCACCTACGCACATCAGTACTGCTAAGAAAGACATACAACTATTACCGGCAGTATGCAAGGCATCGCTGACTATGGTTTCTTGTGATTTATGATCAAAAAGGAACCATTTCGCATAGTCGTTGCTGGCTTGGATAAAATCTATTATCTCCACAGCGACAAAAGTAACAAAAGCCGCACTGAAAAGCGTCAGCAGTTGGCGCCAATGATAGACTAACGTCCATACGAGGACATGCCAGAAACGGTGAAAGGAAAACTGATTATTCATGGCAGATTTACAAAATTACGGGTTGCTAATTGCCAGCGGCAGAAAAGCCGGTAGGCCAAAACGGTGAAGACGCAGGTGAGCGCAACGAAGAAGACGGACATAAAGCCGAGATACCAAGCGTAGGGAATGTCGCTCATGTACGGCTGGTCGTAGGTCATAAAGTGAAGAAGTCCAAGGAACGGTACAATGCCGACAAGAGCGGTGACAATAGGCTGGAACTTTCGGAACAGGATGCCACCCAGGAGGAAGAAGGCCTGACCTGCCAGAAAAATACAATTGACCGAAAAAAGTCTAAGCCATGCGACGTTGGTCGTTTGCGGGAAGAAATAAGTCGTGGCAGCAATGACGGGCTTACCGGTCATCCAAAGCCATGCCATGTGGATGGCGTCGGCCACAAAGAACATCAGGAAACCGCCCAGCGAGACTGCAAGCATAAACACCCAGCGCGACAGGAACTTTTCCAGATTCGTGGCGGGCAGCATCAGCCATGCCGTGCGCTTTGCCTTCTTCTGCTCTCTCCAATAAACCGTGCTGGCTGTGGCCATCATATAGATGTAGAAACAAACAACACCAAAGATGCCGACGCCCTCACAAATATTTTTGATATGCAGTTCCCAATCAGTGACTATGTCAACCCTCATGCCGATGTTATGGGCAAACCAGAAAAAGAACAGGTAGATCATCAGCATGCCGAGCACGCACAACAGCAAATGTTGGCGGTTCTGGGCGAAATCGAACCGCAAGACGCGACCAAAGCGTTGTAAATCGAAGTTCTTCATAACAATTCCTTTTAGTCGTGAAAAAATCAGATGCGTTGTTTCGTTACGGCGTTAAAGAGCAGTTCCAGGTTCAACTGCGTCTCGGCATCACCCTCACGGCGCTCGGCCATCACGGCAACACCCTGCGGAGAGGGCTCGCTATAGACCGCAGCCGAATGGTCGTCAACCGGTCGGTATTCGAATACATACTTCTCCGTCAGGTCGGCCACCGAGGCGTTCAGCAGCAGTTCGCGCTGACTGAGAATGAGAATGTGGTCGAGCAGCGACTCCACGTCGTGCACCTGGTGGGTGGAGATGATGACGGTGCGGTCGTCGTTCATGTTCTGCGTTACCACCTTGCGGAACTGCGACTTCGAGGGAATATCCAGTCCGTTGGTCGGCTCGTCCATCAGCAGATAGCGAGTGTTGGCAGCAAGGGCGAACGACATGAACACCTTCTTCTTCTGTCCCATCGACAGCGCCTGCAGCTTCAGGTCGGTGGTCAGTTCGAAGTCCTTCAGACATGCTTCCAGCACCTCGCGGCTAAAGCGTGGATAGAACGGTGCGTTCAGCTTCACATATTTCTCGAGCGACATCGACGGCAGGTCGAATTCCTCTGGCACGAGGAAGATTTCCTGCAGCGTCTCTACCCTTCTCTTGTATGTTGCAACTGAGTCGCAACTAACCGCACCGGCTGCAGGGCGCAGCAAACCAGAGATGAGGTAGAGCAGCGTCGACTTGCCCGTACCGTTCTTACCTAAAAGTCCATAGACTTTGTTCTGCTCCAGCCTGAGGCTGAAATCCGTAAACACCGGCTCCAGCTGGCCGGGATACTTGAAACTGAGATTACTTACTTCAATCATATTTATTAGCGTTTTAGTGTACTACCTTGCTATTACACTGCAAAAGTAATGCAAATCCCAATACCCTCCAAACATTTCGGGCAAAAAAATAAGGTGGAAATGCATTTTTAACATTTCCACCTTATTATATTAGGCGTTTACGCGAATTATCCGAGCTTGCCGTCAGAACCGAGCACATCGACAATCTTGTGGATGTACATCTTCTTCATGTTCTCGCGGGCGGGCTTCAGATACTGGCGAGGATCGAAGTGGTCGGGATGCTCAGCCAGATACTTGCGCACGGCAGCGGTCATGGCCAGACGGCTGTCAGAGTCGATGTTGATCTTGCAGACAGCGCTCTTAGAAGCCTCACGCAACTGCTCTTCGGGAATACCTACTGCATCGGGCAGGTTGCCGCCATACTTGTTGATAGTATCCACCTCTTCCTGAGGAACTGAAGAAGAACCGTGGAGCACGATGGGGAATCCGGGCAGTTTCTGCTCAATCTCGTGGAGCACGTCGAATGCCAATGGAGGAGGCACGAGCTTGCCAGTCTTCGGGTCGCGTGTGCACTGCTCGGGCTTGAACTTGTAAGCACCGTGGCTGGTACCGATAGAGATAGCCAGTGAGTCGCAGCCTGTGCGGGTAGCGAAGTCAATCACTTCCTCGGGCTTTGTGTAGTGGCTTTCTTCAGCAACTACGTCGTCCTCAACACCGGCCAGCACACCCAGCTCAGCCTCAACGGTCACGTCGTACTTGTGGGCATATTCCACCACCTGGCGGGTAATCTTGATGTTCTCCTCGTAGGGCAGTGAAGAACCGTCGTACATCACAGAAGAGAAGCCCATGTCGATACAGTCCTTGCAGAGCTCAAAGCTGTCACCATGGTCGAGGTGAAGCACGATTTCGGGCTTTTCGCAACCCAGTTCCTTAGCGTAAGCCACAGCGCCCTCTGCCATATAGCGGAGGATAGTAGCGTTGGCATAGTTGCGGGCACCCTTAGATACCTGCATGATAACGGGCGACTTTGTCTCAACGGCAGCCTGTACGATAGCCTGCATCTGCTCCATTGTGTTGAAGTTGAATGCGGGGATAGCATAACCGCCGGCAACGGCCTTCTTGAACATCTCACGGGTGTTCACCAAACCAAGATCTTTGTAATTTACCATAATTGTTTAATGTTTATGAGTTTATGAGTAATATTCTTTGTGACCGCAAAATTACAAAATTCTGATTTCACGGCAAAGCAATTAAAGGATTTTTCATCCGTCTTGCCGTCTGTTTTTCAGAATTTTATCATTTCCAACGGGATGGAAACCGTTTTTTGCAAAACATAGTTTACAAATCCCTAAACACTCTGGCACTAATGCGATAAAGTACAAAAAATCCACCTTCTTTCGAAAGTGGATTAAATATAGATGTGTAAAAGCTACAATTAACGCCTTTACAGCGACTTTTTCGCTTATTTTTCGGTCTCAATAGCCTTCCAGATTCCGGCTGCGCATGCTCCACCAATCAGCGGACCAACGATGAATACCCAGAGGTCTGTCAAAGCCTGACCGCCTTCGAACAGGGCGGGACCGATTGAACGGGCGGGGTTAACAGAAGTACCAGTGTAGTGAATGCCTACCAAGTGGATAAGAATAAGGCTCAGACCGATGGCCAGTCCGGCAAAGTTATTGGTAGCGCCATTCGTCTTGGCGGTAGCACCCAGCACCACAAGCACGAAGATGCAGGTGAGCACAATCTCCACAATCAGACCGTTGGTCTGACCGGCTGCACAGGCATTGGCACCGGTAGTGGTTCCTTCAGCAAGACCCGGAGAGGTTGAAACGATGAGAGCCAGCACGGCAGCAGCGATGATGGCACCGATAATCTGAGCGATGATGTAGCCGCAGGCATCTTTTCCGCTCATTCTTCCGCTCAGGAATACACCTGCCGTGATGGCGGGATTGATGTGGCAACCCGAAATACCGCCGATGGTATAAGCCATGGCAACCACAGCCAAACCGAAGGCAATGGCTGTTCCCACTACTGATGCGGCGTCAACGCCACAATTCAAACTGACGGCTGTTCCACAACCGAGCAACGTAAGCACAAATGTGCCAATCATTTCTGCTAAATACTTTTTCATGTTACTTTTGATTTAAATGAATTAGAATAATGTTAACTTTTGATTGCAAAATTAGTTAAAATAATTTATCCACGCAAACATTTTTACAAAAAAAATGGAGTACCGCCGTACTCCTACCTTGTTAACCTTAAATCTAATACTATGAAAAACACGTTGCAAAGGTAAGCCGTTTCGGCGTAACTCGCAAGTTTTTAACATATTAAATATTGAAATTATTGCAATTTATTGATTTAAATCAAGCGGAAGGACTTGTGTTTATCTATATTACAACGATTTCAGGGCGAATATCAACCGCAGGAATACACACTGCTCCTCTCCCCTCCGCAAAGGAAAACTCATAGAAATGGAAGATTCCTTCCTTGTTGAGTAAGCGGGGGAAACTGCCCGTAAGGTCAAAGTAAGGGTAATCATCTGTCAGACCTGTTCCCACCGCTTTGAACCAACTTTCCTTCAGCGTCCACAAACGCAAGAATCCTGCCCCCCGGTCATCTTTATCCAGAGCGTCCAGCCAGTCTATTTCTTCTTCAGAACAAACACGTCTCACCACACCTTCATTGACCTTCACCCGATGCTGAATGTCGATACCCACCTCCGCTGAACTCAAGGCACAAGCCACATAATGCCCGCTATGCGACAACGAAAAATGCAGTTCGGGATGAGCCGCCAGTGATGGTTTTCCGTGCTCTCCTATGATATAATGCTGCTCCCGTTCCCATAATCCATGAACTTGCAACAGTTCATCAAGAACCAAGGCCGCACCCAGTGACAAGGCACGCCCCATGGGAAACTTGAAGCGCAACGCCTTCTGCTGACGCTCAACAGAAACACGAGGCAACTGCTGTCTGAACGCTGCTTCATCAGCCAGTCGCTCAACATCACGCACAATCACCCTGCAAAAAATATTCTCACTCATCCCAATCTCACTCCATCATCACTACACCTTCTTGCTTCATGCCATCCATCTTGATACGGAGCGGCTTTTCGAAACGCACATGGCGCACATACTGGGTTTCTTCCACTGCTTCCATCGAGTCGAGCAGTTCCTTGTTATAGACACCGTCATGATTGTAACTGTTCACTGTGAAATATCCCACACCAAACGATGTCAGGTTCTGGAAGAAATGAGTACCCTGCGACGGATCCACACGATAGTTCTCCAATCCGGCCTCCACAATAATCCGGGCTGCAGAGATATGGGGCCACTTCACCGGGATGCCTAACCAATAGTCGCTACTGCCCCAACGGCCCGGACCAATCAGGATGTAGTTCTTGCCCTCGTCAAGAAATTTCCTGTTGATACGCTCAATGTCATCGGCCACGTACGGATTGTTCTGGGCAGTGAATTTATCGTCGGTCTTCACATACACAACGTCGGTCACGTCTTCCGAAATGCCATGCCCCAACGAATTATGTGAGCGCAGCAGACACTTCTCATCAGGTATCTTCGAGAGATCTTCGTCAAGCACCTGCTTAGAGTCGACCACAGGACGAATCTGCAGCAGATAGAACTCACCGCCAACACGCATCTTGCCATCGGCATCCCGAGTAGCCTGGTCGTCAATGTTGCAGGCCAGTTCTATCTCAACCGGTCGGCGCATACCTTCCTGACCATACTTCATCGTCATCTGAAGCAGTTCGGGCAATGGGAACACCCCTTGCTGCAGCACTCCACTGAGCGAAATTATCTTGCGCCCACCTTCATAGTAACCGTCGTAGATACGTTGGTCGGTAAAGTCGAACGTCGATGATATATAGCGCAACGAACCGTCTTTGTCGGCCTCCTTCACTTTCAGTTTCTTGATGTTAAACCCATCATCCACCTTGAAGTCGTTGCCCACATGCTCGGTGTCAAGCGCATAGAAACGTGTCTGTGTCTCCTTCAGCGCAATGTCCATCTCACTCAACTGCAGAATCTGGTTGGGATGGTAGGGGCACACCCTAAGCGTCTGACCGCCGTCTACAATATATTTGCCCAGTCCCAAAGCCAGTGAGGCAATGCCTTCCTCAGCGGTTTCATCGTTGATGGGATAATAGTTCAGCGAACGCAGCACACCCGAAATGTTGGGATAGTAGTGACTGCCATACTGCTTGCCCACCACCTCTTGCAATATCACGGCCATCTTCTCCTGGTCTATCACGTTCGAAGTGGCCATCATGTAAGCCTTTGAGTCTTTATAATATACTGACGCATAGACGCTCTTGATGGCGGCTGCCAGCATCTGCAGCATCTGGTACTTGTCTTCCAGATAGGGAATCATATATGTGGAATAAATTCCGGCAAAAGGCTGGTAGTGACTGTCCTCAAGCAGCGAACTGCTCCTGATGGCTATAGGCGAACGTGTGGCCTCGAAGAAGGTGAAGAAATCAGCAATATACTTGTCGGGCAGTTGAGCGCGGAGGAAGCTCTGAAGGATTTCCTCGTCGCTGGCGTCGCTCAGAGCAATCTGATAAAGGTTGTTGCTGTCCATGAACTCATCAAACACGTCGGTACAGAGCACCACCGTTTTCGGGATGCTCACCTTCACGTCCTCAAACTCCGTAAACTCCGGATGCTTTTTGATGATGTTGTCAAGGAAAGCCAGTCCCCTACCCTTACCGCCTAACGATCCGTCGCCGATACGGGCAAAATGGCTGTATGAGTCGAACTGATCGCGTTTAAACAGTGCCACCACACCGATATTCTTCATACGGCGATACTGTACGATAGCGTCGAAGATAATCTGACGGTGAGCATCCACGTCCTGCAATTTGTGCCAGGTGACGGTCTTCAGGAACTCCGAGACAGGGAAGATGGCTCGCGCACACAACCAGCGGCTCATGTGGTTGCGGCTCACGTGATAGAGCATCGAGTCGTTCGGGATGGTGAAAATGTTGTCCTGCAGTTCCTTCAGGTTCCTCACGCGCATAATCTCACGCTTGGTATTCGGGTCGCGGAAGATGAAGTCACCAAAACCGAAATGCTCTTCCAACAGGTTGCGAAGGTCGATGTTCATCTTCTTCGAGTTCTTGTCCACAAAAGCGATGCGGCGACTCTCGGCCTTCTCCCGGTTAGTGGTCTCGGTGCTCTGCATGATGAGCGGGATATACTCGTTCTGCTGACGAATGGCTTCCAGCAGCTTAAATCCTGCCTCTGGGTCTTTTTCAGCAGCCAATCCGCCTCCCTCTTTCAAATCGGGACTTTTTTTCGGAAAACGACAGTCGGAAATCACGCCCAGCGTATTGTCAGGGTATTTCGAATAGTATTCCCATGCCTCCTCGTAGTTTCGGGCAAGCACCACCTTAGGCCTTCCGCGCATGCGGAGGGTGGCCGAGTGGGGATTCAGAGCTTCGGTGGCGAACCTCTGGCTCTGGGCAAGGATATAACTGTAGAGATTGGGCAACACCGACGAATAGAAACGAATGCTGTCTTCCACGAGCAGTATCATCTGCACGCCGGCTTCCTTGATGTCGTGAGCCAGGTTCATCTTGTCCTCGATGAGCTTGATGATGGAGAGAATCAGGTTGGTATTGCCCAACCAGCAGAACACATAATCGAAAATCGACATGTCTTCATGCTCCATACGTCGCGTGATACCATGAGAGAAAGGCGTAAGCACCACACAGGGCATCTCAGGGAAATGCTTCTTCACGTCGCGGGCCACATCAAAGGCGTCGTTGTCGGCATTACCTGGCATACAAATCACCAAATCAAACTTTGTGCTACGAAGGGCCGAAGCGGCTTCGTCGATAGTCGACACCTGGGTGAACGAGGGTGGATAGCGCAGGCCCAGTTCGGTATATTCATTAAAAATCTTCTCGTCCACGCGCCCGTCGTCCTCCAGCATGAAGGCATCGTAAGGGTTGGCGATAATCAGCACATTATAGATGCGCCGTGTCATCAGATTGACAAACGACACGTCACGCAATATGAATTTGTTCCACTGCTGCGGAATGTTATTTTCCATAATTCTTATTATTGTCCGTGCAAAATTAAGAAAAATCATGCTAAAAGCCAAATAAATTTGACTTGACATAATAAAAACAGTTATTCTGTTCTCACTTATTCATATTTTTCGTATCTTTGCCACGAGAAGCAATGAAACAGCCGCTACAGTTCTTCGCAGCAATCGTGCTGCTGGCCGTCGGCGGGGCCATCTACCTGCTCTACCGCCCTACCACCCTGTTGCTCTTCCGTATCATCAACGTTACGGGACTCAGCAAGCAGGTCGGACAATGGAGAACAGCCGCCCAGGCATACAGCCTTCCCGACTTCACCGTCTACTGTCTGCCAAACGGACTTTGGGCTGCGGCCTACATCCTGCTCATCCACAGGTCTTACCGCAATCGGAGCGACGCCACCCGATTGGCATGGGCAGCAGTCATACCTGCCATAGGCATCATTTCCGAACTGCTTCAGGTCGTGGACATCGTACCCGGCACACCCGACTGGAACGATGCGCTCTGCTACGCTGCCCCTTTTCTAATTTATATGATATACATTCGTTTAACAAAAAATCATTCATAGTATGGAATTCAATTTGAATACACTCAAAAACAACAAAGCCATCGTCATCGTCGGCCTGTTCGTATTACTGGCCATCGTAACATGGGTAACCCCTGTTTCCGAAGATGCTGACCAGGAGAAGAAAGAACTCGCCGAGGAAAATCGGAACATCAAGAAAATCATTGCTGATAAAGCAGACTCACTCATCAATGCAATGGACAAAGAAGATAAAGAGAATGTCACCAAGAACGATCCGCTCGAGCGCGACCCCTATGAAGAACTCGACGAACTGATCGGACTTGAGGATGTGAAAGCCGAAGTGCATTCACTGGCCAACTTCGTGAAGGTGCAGAAACAGCGCGAAAAACAGGGACTCAAGTCACCCAAACTGTCTTACCATTTAGTGTTCACTGGAAGTCCGGGAACCGGCAAGACTACCGTCGCTCGTATCATTGCGCGTATCTACAAGGACCTCGGCATATTGAAACGGGGACACACCGTAGAGACCGACCGTTCGGGACTGGTGGCAAAATACATGGGACAGACGGCCCAACAAACCAACCACGTTGTCGACTCAGCACTCAATGGCGTGCTCTTCATTGATGAAGCCTACTCACTGGTTCCCGATGGGAACATGAGTGGCGACTATGGTCAAGAAGCCATATCTACCCTCCTGAAGCGCATGGAAGACGACCGCGACCGCCTCGTGGTCATCATAGCCGGCTATCCCAAGGAGATGAAACGATTCATCGACTCCAATCCCGGTCTACAGTCGCGCTTCACTCGCTACATCAACTTCCCTGACTACACCTCAAAGGAACTTTTCGAAATCTTCGTCAAACTCTACCTGAAGAAAAACCAGTACACCATCACCGACGATGCCGCTGCCTATCTCCGCAAATCCCTCGACGAGGCTGTAGCCCATAAGGACAGGAATTTCGGAAATGCCCGTTACGTGCGCAATGTCTTCGAAAAGGCCATACAGGAACAGGCCAACCGCGTCTCAACCCTAAAGAACGCCACCGCCAAAGACCTCACCGAAATCACCATAGAGGACATCGAAAAGGCCCTCTAAAAGAATATGCAAAAAAAATGCGGAAATAAGTGGGGAAAGATTTGGAAGTTTCATAGAAAAGACTTAATTTTGCCATATCAACTATGACATTCCTTAAGTTTAACTAAAAATACAAATTACTATGAACGTCGAAAGAATCATGCAGCAGTTGGAGTTCAAGCATCCAGGTGAAGCAGAGTATCTGCAAGCCGTCAGGGAAGTGCTCGAATCTATCGTCGATGTCTACAACCAGCACCCCGAGTTCGAAAAGGCAAAAATCGTAGAACGGCTCGTCGAGCCAGAACGTATCACTACTTTCCGCGTGCCCTGGGTCGACGACAAGGGCGAAGTGCAGGTGAACATCGGCTACCGTGTGCAGTTCAACAGCGCCATCGGTCCCTACAAGGGCGGACTGCGCTTCCACCGCTCGGTTAACCTGAGCATACTGAAGTTCCTTGGTTTCGAGCAGACCTTCAAGAACGCCCTGACCACCCTGCCCATGGGCGGCGGCAAGGGCGGCAGCGACTTCTCGCCGCGCGGCAAGAGCAACGCCGAGATTATGCGCTTCTGCCAGGCTTTCATGCTCGAACTATATAAGGTTATCGGTCCCGACATGGACGTGCCAGCTGGCGACATCGGCGTGGGCGGACGCGAAATCGGTTACCTCTTCGGAATGTACAAGAAAATCACCGGACAGTTCCATGGGGCAACGCTCACCGGAAAGGGAATCGAATGGGGTGGTTCCATCCTGCGCCCTGAGGCCACGGGCTTTGGCGCCCTCTACTTCGTGAACCACATGTTGAAGACCCACGGACTCGACATCAAGGGCAAGACCATTGCCCTCTCCGGCTTCGGCAACGTGGCATGGGGTGCAGCCACAAAGGCCACACAGCTTGGCGCGAAGGTCATCACCATCTCCGGTCCCGACGGATACATCTACGATCCCGACGGCATCAGCGGCGAGAAAATCGATTATCTGCTCGAACTCCGCGCATCGGGCAACGACATCTGCGAGCCCTACGCTGAAGAGTTCGAGGGCGCACAGTTCTTCGAGGACAAACGCCCGTGGGAGCAGAAGGCAGACATCTACCTGCCCTGTGCCACCCAGAACGAACTCAACGGCGACGATGCCGATATGATTCTCGCAAACAAACCGCTGTGCGTAGCCGAAGTCAGCAACATGGGCTGCACAGCCGAAGCCGTCAGCAAGTTCATTGCAGCCGGACAGCTGTTTGCACCTGGCAAGGCCGTCAACGCCGGTGGCGTGGCCACATCAGGCCTGGAGATGACACAGAATTCGGAACGCATCGCCTGGTCGGGTGAAGAAGTCGACAAGAAACTTCATCAGATTATGGCAGGCATTCACGAGCAGTGCGTCAAATACGGCCGCCGCCCCGACGGCTATGTCGACTATGTGAAAGGCGCCAACATCGCCGGCTTCATGAAGGTTGCCAATGCCATGATGGCGCAAGGCATCGTTTAAGGACAATGGGGATGAGCAGCCGCTCATCCCCATCATTATATTTACCCCCAAACCGTCAGGTGTCCTGCGGTCGTACCGCAGAGAAACTAAAATTTGTCCCCCTCCCTACGGGGGAAAGGCTACGGGTAGGCTCTCCCCTCCCTTCGGGAGGGGCGGGGGGTGGGTTTGAGGGTATGTAAGCTGAGTATATATTAAGAGGAGTCCACCCTATCGGTGAACTCCTCTTTCAGATTAATTCATATTGTAGAATTATTTACGCTCGAATCAGTCCTCATCGTCAGAAAATATGTCCTTCGAGAAAGTATCTTCTTCCCACAGCGCGATGCCGGTTTCCTTGGAACCCATGCCGCCAGGGCCTGAAGGAGGGCCACTGGAGCCACCTGTCCCAGCTCCGTCACCGCCCGAGTTGTAGCCTTCGCTACTGC
This sequence comes from Prevotella sp., assembly GCA_017428925.1. Lineage (GTDB taxonomy): Bacteria > Bacteroidota > Bacteroidia > Bacteroidales > Bacteroidaceae > Prevotella. The sequence goes on from JAFRPY010000083.1 coordinate 21,436, forward strand.
CAGCCATCATAACCGACGGCTCAACAAACATTTTCGTTACAATTGGTTGAACATACGTCTTTTTCATTTCCTTATATCTCCTCCAATTTTACTTAACAATATACTTCTTGCCATTGACGACATAGATGCCCTTGCCGAGGCTCTGCAGTGATCCTGTCTCGCTGACCACCTGGCCACTCATGTTATAAACCTTACCGGCAGTAGCAAATCCCTGCATGTCGGCCTGCACGTCACTGATACCTGTGGTCTCGGTTTCGCTGTCGTCACCGAAATCAACCATCAGCACACCCTTTGCCTGAGCACCTGAATTCTTGTCGGTCAACATAAGGTCATATTCCGGCCATGTATTGTTTTCACCTATCAGGCCGATGATGGCAGCGTATGAGGCAATCGGGTTGTTCTGTCCCCATGCTTCACCCCACGACTGCTCGTAGCGATACCAAAGGCTCTCGCCTGTCTTCGGAACCCAGAGGAAATAACTGTACATGGGAAGTGCTACAGTAGAAGCAGACACGTCGTAGTAGCCCTTGAACTTATACTTCAGATCACCGCCTCCGGCATTACCTGTAGTAGGAACAATCCATTCATTATTTGGAGCTTCATTAGTGGTAGAGACACCAGCAGACTGAAGTTCATTCATGGCGTAAGTACGGATGTTCTCAGTTCCTAACGGCACGAACACCTTCAGGTGATAAGGATAGCCAGCCTTCATAATGTACTTGTCGGTATTCTCTTCCCATTCGCCTACGTTTGTAGCGGAAGAAGACCAAGTGTAACTGCCGTTTATCTTCCAGTTATATACCTTGCCGTCCTCATCGGTTGCAGCCTTTGTCACCATGCCTTCGGTGAACTGCAGCGTAATCATACCGCCATTGGCCTTGTAGCGATTCTTCACGTCAATGTTTGCCAGTTCCTCGGCAGTTTTCTTCACATAGACACCGTCCTCTATCACATACTCACCCAGATTATCCTGTTTGTATGTCACGTTGCGTTTAACGCTGGTCAGCGTGCTGACCGTAGGCAGCAGCGTTGCGGCATCGGTAGCCACCTCACCGTTTTCATCCACGCCATCGGCAGCATTTGCGATGGGATAACCCTCAGCGTCCACGATAATCTTCTTGTTGGTAGCAGAGACAGAATGTGTTACGGCATACATGTCAACCATCTGGTTGTAGGTCATGTTATAAGGAATACACATGGTGTTCCAAGGCTTATACTCGAACTTCTCTGCATAACTCCAACTGCCCACGAGTACGAACTGGTGCCAGCCGATGTAGTCGGTGTAGGTCTCGCCAGCGGGTGAGCCGAAAGCTGTATAGTGGGCATTGCCCTGCTCCTGAGTGATTGCGTTACCTTCGGCAGCGTAAGTGTTGCTCACCACGCCGTTGGTGTCGTAAGTAGGCTCGGTTGCGCCATCCACATAGGGCATCCATGCACCGTCAAGATAGCCCGTGCAAGCCAAAGCATAGGCACGATTAATCTGGCTCAGTGTTGGCCAGGTGAGCACGTTGCCACGGTCGTCTTCCTTACCTTCACGGTCACGCATGGAATAAACGCGCTCGATGTCGGTGAGTTTCTTCACGTCGGCAAGGGTGTAATTAGCTGTCCAGTGGAGCACGCCAAAGGCCTTGTCGCTCGTATTATCTGAATCCTTTCCATAGTCTGTGCGCTGACCCATACCGTCATGCTGGTCGTTGAATCCGCCCCAGCCATAGTAAGTACCCGAGCCGAAAGCATCTTTCTGACACGCGGGAACGGCATCAGAAGTGACATAGACATCGGTGAAATGCTCCACGTTGGCAAAGGCACCAGCCTCAAGCAACGTCAGCGATGGCGGCAGTGTGATGGTGTTGCCGCCTGCCGCACCGGTAAGACTGCCCCCATATTCCTCGTATGCCGCGCCAGAACCGTTGCCATTTGCCACCCTGGTAGTGGTGACACGCATCAGGGAGTTGTCGTGAGCAAACACGAAAGCACCAATCTCACGATACTGGCCAGGGATGCAGATGCTGCTCAGAGCGTAAATACCATCTCTCAGACTTGCTGCGGGCAAACGCCAGACACTGGCATCAGTCGGCAGACGCAGGTATTCAAAGTCCTTATTGCTCGATGACTGCATGTAACTCATAGTATTGAAACTCAGGTCGTCCTGATAGGTATTGTCGTATGTATATATCTTGGCCTGTCCATCAGAAGGTTCCGCGTCATACTGTTTCAAGGTGACACCCGTGATGTCGAGACCCTTGAAATAGGTGGCAATCCTGCCATTCAATGCACCTTGGATGGATGCATTGTTTATCTGGGCAAGCCCAGTGGCAATAGTCGGTACAAGTCCCGTAACTCCACCCTCTGTTGTTTCGGCATAGGTAAACGTGTAGTGACCGTTGGCATCGAAACAGTTGGTGTTAGCCGAAAGGTCGCGGGCGTTCATCTCACCAGCCGCTGTGACATATTCAATGCCTGTGGCTTTAGCAAGACAACTCATGATGTTCACCATGCCGCCCTCCTGATAAGACTGCAGGTAGAGATGCTTATTAGTGGTGTCATACTTACCAACGCCGAGCAGACCCGTGCACTGGCTTGCCTTGAACGAAGCCACGTCGTAGTCGCTGTTATAGGGAAGTGCAAGATACTGAATGTACTGGTTCTGAAGGCTGTTCATGTCAGAACTGCTTGAAAGTATTGCTCCCGAGAGGTCGAGCACGCTGTTGCGCATCACGTTGATGGCTGCAATATCAGAAGAATTCACATTGCCCACGATGACCGTGCGGTCAGCATATTTCTGCAAGTCAGAAACGAGGTTTGCAGCACCGCTCAACTTTCCTGCCGTGCGGATATAAGTGATGTTTGCCGTGGTTCCGTTCTCCTCGAAGCCAGTTCCGTTATCCGATGCATAAGCGGCGGTGTTCAGCGAGCGTCCGTCATAATACGCCTGAGTGGCGTATGGCGCAGCAGCACCTTTATAGGTGGAAACCACCCAGATGTTTTCGTTGTATTTATACGGAGTAGAGTTGTCATCTGCAGTGAAGTCATAACTTGATGATGTTGAGTTTTGCTGAACCACGATATAGTGAGTGTCCTCGTTCAATTCGCTGTAGTCGCAGAACACGTCGCCATAGAATACCCATGTGAAGTCGATGCTGCCGAATGGCAACTTGCCCAGCACGTCGGCACTGGTAAGGTTGCTGCTTGCCGACTGATCGTTGGCAAACATCAGCATATACTGATATTGACTGTTGAAAGAAATGTTGCCGTCGTTGCCATAGTTGGGCAGGAAGGTCAGCGCCATGGTGTTGTCAACTACAGGCTCAAGGTTCTGCAATACCATAGCAGCATTGGGGCACCATGCGTTCATTTTCTTCTTGGTTGCATCAAGATAGTAAGCATAGGTGATGTTCTTCGTCTGCAAGCCATACTCGTCATCGCTGCACTTGGTGGCGTCGGTGCTGTTTTCCGGTGTCGGAATAATCACCACGGGCTTTGAGGCAGCTGCCACATTTTCGAATGCCGTGCCGATGGTAGTGCCTGCACTGCTGCCAGTGAACTCAGCATCTGACAGGTCAACCAGTTTGGGCTGTGTGAAGTTCGACAGGCTGGCCAGGTCGGTGTCGTTGGCATCGCCAATGATAGTCACTGTCTCTGCCGACTTATAGTTGGTCAGCGTGTTGTCGCCATTGTTATCGGTGAACAGGTTCAACGCGTCGGGCAGCGAGCCTTCCACGTTCACACATGCCACCGCACCATCTACTATGAGGCTATACTCCGTCTCGGTCGTGGTGGTCAATTCCAATGTGCCACTATAAGTGTCAATCTGAATCTTTCCATCTTCGTCATACTGGTTGTAGGTCTGCTCATCACCATTCTTGTCAGTGTAGGTATAAAGGTATGAAGTAGTCAAATCAAACTTGTAACCATTATTGCCATCGTAATTATTCTCAAGAGAAACAACATAATTACCATTAGCATCAGGATCAGGAATTGTCCCTGTATATGTCTTAGTCACTTCATTGCTATTCTCTCTCCAAGTGTAAGTATATAGAGGAGTCTCGACTCGAGTAACTACAGAATTAGCAGACACGAAACCTACCTGTGTAGCATTATACAGTTCTGTACTCCATGCTCCATTAGAATCACTTACATAATACCGATCGTTTTCAGAATCGTATGAAATCTTAGAATTCTGGTCTGTATCAATATTATAATTTGTATCATCCTTGGTATAATAATAAGAAACAGAAGATGAAACAGTCAGTTTTACATCAATCGGAGATGGAACGAAACAGTCTACGTCCCATACATTCACAGTATGTGATGTCACGTATGCATCGTTAACCTCATACTCTTTATTGCCATTCTTTGTGTTTACGTAAACATTTTTAGGGTATCCGCTGACAGCAGTCAAGTCTGCCATGACGGGATAGTCTGTGACAGTGATGCTTGTCTGTCCTTCAGCAACAGCGTCAGTATATTCGAAAGTTCCGACGTTGGGAATAGTGTACCAATAGTGTGTCTTTTCCTCTCCTACGAGTTCTCCAGATACACCAACTACGAGCTTCACGCCAGTGGCTACACTCTTGATTTTGGTGTTGGCTGCCTCCACCTGAGCGCGTGTCACACCCTCGGGCATAGTCACTTCGAGAAGGCTGGAAGAACCCACGCCAATCTGAGAGAAGTCAACCGTTCCGGAAAGCGTACAGTTGTCCATGCGCAGATACTGCACACCGGTAAGGGTGGAAAGAGCCTCGATGTCGGCCTGGTTGAGCGACTCATTGCTGCTACCGAGTTTAACGAAAGCAGCAGATTTGACGTCAGCAATAGTTCCATCACCACTAACAGTGCCCGTATAGGTGCCATTCAGCAGTGCAGCAAGTTCGCCAGGCTGGAAGCCGTATACCCCGTAGCCTGCAACACCATTCTGATTCCGCGAACTGATGGTAATGTCTGCCCACGTCCCTATTGAGACGCAGAACGTCATGAAAAACAGTAATAGTCTTTTCATACTTTTTCTCATCATTGTTTTGAATTAATTATTTCGTTAGTTAAATCTTGCGGTTCGGAAAGAAGCGGGCACACGACCTACACCTCTTTTATAATGTAGACTCCCAGAAGGGAACTCATGCAATGGTATGGTTACTTGGGGTAAATCGGAACGACTGTCTTTGTGCCAGTATTCTTTATTGCTCAGTACCAATTATTTTGAATTTCGGCTGCAAAATTATGGAAAAAAAACTAATCACACAAATATTTAACCTTTATTTTTTCTTTTATCGCGTAAACGTTTACAAGTATAATCCAATATATTCGTTGTTGCGGATTGGTCGCTTCGCTCGAAATTATGTTTAAAATTATATTCAGAATTATACGCGGTGAGGTTACTACTCAGCCCCCACACTTTCTTAAACAAAAATCTTCAAAAATCTGCCACAAATATTCCCTTTATAGCTCAAAAGATATTTTTTTTGTGAGATTTTTGTGGATTTTTGTCCATAGTTCAGACACTTTCTTGTAATTGACGGAAACAGAAAAAGTAATTTAGACTAAATTACAAAGTAAATTAGACTAAATTGCTAAGTAATTTAGACTAAATTACTTTCCAAAAGATAATTGTTTTATTCTCCACTTCTCACTCATCACCTATCACTTCTTACTCATCACCTCAATTAGGGATTTCCCTATGTTAATTTAGGGAAAATATGCGTTGGGTTTCTTCAAAATAACTTATCTTTGCAGCGATAATTTAAATGAAAACAGATTATGAAGAAAGTTGTGGTTATGACAATGGGTGCAGCGCTCCTGCTCAGCAGTTGCGGCACATACACGGGCACGGGTGCCTATACAGGCGGTATGTTCGGTAGCATTATCGGTTCTGCCATCGGCGGAATCAGTGGGGGACCACGGGGAAGCGACGTGGGTACACTCATCGGCATGGCAGGCGGCGCCGTGGTGGGGGCTGCCATTGGAAACGCTGCCGACCAGAGGGTATACGAGGAACGGGCAGCACGCGCCGAGGCTCGCGCCGAAGCCCGGGCACAGGCTCGCGCCGATGCGCGGGAGCACTACAGACAGCAGGGATTCGGCAACCGCCAGTTTGGCAAGAACGGCGGCAACGACCAATACTATGGAAATGACGGACAGGCCGATGACCGCATCGATTTCGAGAGCGGAAAGGATAACAACAGCTACACGCCAAATTCGACTACTGCCCCGGTGGGACTGAATGCCGAGCGCGACGGTCTGTCGATCAGCAACGTGCGCTTCGTCGACGGCAACGGCAACGACAACCAAATCGGTGCCAACGAACTGTGCAAGATTTCGTTCGAGGTGCGCAACAACACGTCGAGGCCCATCTACAACGTGCGCCCACAGGTCATAGAGACGAGCGGCAACCGCCACATCCGCGTTTCGCAGAGCATCTGTGTTGAGCAGATCAATCCCGGGCGCGGCGTGCGCTACACGGCAATGGTGAAGGCCGACAGCCGACTGCGCAACGGCACTGCAACGTTCCGCGTGTCGGTCGACAATCCGGCAGGGCGCACGGTGGAAATCGACAATATAGAAATAATGACGCGCAACTGAATAAAAAAATCCCGCTCCTCGAAAGAGCGGGATTTTTTATTTAGAGTGAGATAAATTCCTTTCGGATTACTCGGCCTTTGCCTCTTCGGCAGCAGGTGCCTCTTCGGCGGGAGCCTCGACAGCAGCTGCTTCTTCGGCCTTGGGAGCCTCGGCAGCAGCCTTCTTGCCACCACCACGACGGGTGCGCTTGGCTGCCTTCGGAGTCTTGGCCATGTTCTCGTCGAAGTCGACGAGTTCGATGAAGCAGATGTCGGCAGCATCGCCCTGACGATGACCGAGCTTAATGATACGGGTGTAACCACCGGGACGGTCGCCCACTTTCTGGGCCACTTCGCCGAAAAGTTCCTTGATGGCCTCCTTGTTCTGGAGGTAGCTGAACACGACACGGCGCGAGTTGGTGCTGTCGTCCTTAGCCTTTGTGATAAGTGGCTCTACATACTTTTTGAGAGCCTTTGCCTTGGCTACAGTCGTAGTGATTCTTTTGTGCTCGATCAGCGAAATGGCCATGTTGGCAAGCATGGCACTGCGATGCGATGCAGTACGGCTGAGATGGTTGAATTTTTTGTTATGTCTCATTTTTCTTTTTTTTCTTTGTGGACAATCAAGAATTATGCATTATGCATTATGAATTATGCACTAAGCATCACTCCTTGTCCAGTTTGTACTTTGAAATATCGGTTCCAAACGACAGATTCAGACTCTCGAGCAAATCATCAAGCTCAGAAAGCGATTTCTTACCAAAGTTGCGGAACTTGAGAAGGTCGGTCTTGTTGTACTGTACCAGGTCGCCCAAAGTCTCTACATCAGCTGCCTTGAGGCAGTTGAGGGCACGGACACTGAGGTTCATGTCGATGAGCTTGGTCTTAAGCAGCTGGCGCATGTGGAGTACTTCCTCGTCGAACTCCTGGTTGCTTTCCACGTCGTTGTTCTCGAGCGTGATCTTCTCGTCGGAGAAGAGCATGAAGTGATAGATGAGGATTTTGGCTGCCTCCTTAAGTGCATCCTTCGGGTGGATGGAACCATCCGTAGTGACCTCAAGCACGAGTTTGTCGTAGTCGGTCTTCTGTTCGACACGATACGGTTCAACGGCGTACTTGACGTTGCGGATAGGTGTGTAAATAGAATCGATGGGGATTACGTTGACGTCGGTGCAGAACTCGCGGTTCTCATCAGCAGGAACGTATCCACGGCCCTTGTTGATGGTAAGGTCGATCTGCATCGAAGCTTTTGCGTCTAAATGACAAATCACCAAATCAGGATTTAACACTTCAAATCCAGTCAGATACTTGCTGATATCTCCAGCTTTGAACTCAGTGGAATTCTCGACAGTGATACTCACTTTCTCGTTCTCGAATTCTTCTACTACTTGCTTGAACCTAACTTTCTTCAGGTTCAAGATGATGTTGGTGACATCTTCCTTTACACCGGGTACTGAAGAGAACTCATGCTCCACACCGCCAATCTTGATGGTGTTGATGGCATAGCCCTCAAGCGATGAAAGGAGGATGCGGCGCAGGGCGTTACCAATGGTCACACCGAAGCCAGGCTCAAGGGGACGAAATTCGAACTTGCCGAACTTGTCGTTAGCCTCCAGCATCACAACTTTATCGGGTTTTTGAAATGCTAATATCGCCATTAATTTAATGATTATTTAGAGTACAACTCAACGATTAACTGCTCCTTAATGTTCTCAGGGATGTCGGCGCGTTCGGGCTTGTGCAGGAACTTGCCGCTCTTAGTGTTCTCGTCCCACTCGATCCAGGGGTACTTGCTGTGGTTGAATCCGGCGAGAGCAGCCTCGATAACCTCGAGTGACTTAGACTTCTCGCGAACACCTACAATCTGACCGGGGGCAACTGAATAAGAAGGTATGTTAACCACCTTGCCGTCGACAACAATGTGCTTGTGGCCTACCAGCTGGCGAGCAGCGGCACGTGTGGGAGCGATACCCATACGGAACACGACATTGTCGAGGCGGCACTCCAAGTTCTGAAGCAGCACCTCACCGGTGATACCGTCAGCCTTGGCAGCCTTCTCAAACATATTACGGAACTGACGCTCAAGTACGCCGTAGGTGTACTTAGCCTTCTGCTTCTCTGCCAACATGACACCATACTCAGACATCTTGCGACGACGATTATTGCCATGCTGTCCAGGAGGGAAGTTTCTCTTGGACAAAACTTTGTCGGCGCCGAAGATGGGTTCTCCAAAGCGGCGCGCAATTTTAGATTTCGGACCTATATACTTTGCCATAATTTTGAAATGATTTTCTATTTTAACGTCATGACGTTATTACGCTATATCGTAATTTCGGAATGACGATATAAATTATACGCGACGACGCTTCGGGGGACGGCAGCCATTGTGTGGCAGCGGAGTGACGTCGATAATCTCCATAACCTCGATGCCGGCTCCATGACAGGCACGGATAGCGCTCTCACGACCGTTACCAGGACCCTTTACATAAGCCTTTACTTTGCGAAGACCAAGGTCGTAAGCAACCTTTGCACAGTCCTCGGCAGCCATCTGGGCAGCATAAGGAGTGTTCTTCTTAGAACCACGGAAGCCCATCTTACCAGCTGAAGACCAAGAGATTACCTGACCATCGCTGTTGGCCAAAGACACAATGATATTATTGAATGAACTGTGAACGTGCAGCTGACCAATCGCGTCAACCTTCACGTTTCTTTTCTTGGTGACTGTTTTCTTAGCCATTGTCTTTAAACTTTAAACTTTAAACACTAAACCTTAAACTTACTTCGTGGCCTTCTTCTTGTTTGCAACAGTCTTCTTCTTTCCTTTACGGGTGCGGGCGTTGTTCTTAGTGCTCTGACCACGTACAGGAAGACCATTACGATGACGGACTCCACGATAGCAACCAATATCCATCAGTCGCTTGATATTCATTTGGATCTCGCTACGGAGATCACCCTCAACTTTGAATTCAGCGCCGATAATTTCACGGATTTTGGCTGCCTGGTCGTCACTCCACTCGTTGACCTTCAGGTCGCGGCTAACGCCAGCCTTGTCCAATATCTTTGCTGAACTACTTCGACCGATACCATAGATATAGGTCAATGCGATTTCGCCACGCTTGTTCTGGGGCAAATCTACTCCAACAATTCTTATTGCCATTTGTTAAACTGATAAATAAAAAAATAATAAATTTCGAAATTTTTGCCGAAAAAGCATGCAAAGGTAAGAAGAATAATTGTCTTTCTTACCCTTTTATGCTTTTTTAACCAAATCTTTTTCTTAGCCCTGACGAGTCTTGTACTTAGGGTTCTTCTTGTTGATAACGTACAGACGACCTTTACGACGTACAATCTTACAGTCGGGTGTGCGCTTCTTTAATGATGCTCTTGTCTTCATATCTCTGTTGTTTATTTGTATCTGAACACGATTCTGCCCTTTGTCAGGTCGTAAGGACTCATCTCGACCTTGACCTTGTCACCAGGCAATATTTTGATATAGTGCATTCTCATCTTACCCGAGATGTGCGCGATGATGGGCACGCCGTTCTCCAGCTCTACTCGGAACATGGCATTCGAGAGGGCCTCGATGATGGTTCCGTCTTGTTCAATAGCACCTTGTTTTGCCATAATCTTTAATATAATTTGCCTTCTATAAGTTCTGCTTCTTCAAACGAAGATAAAATCTCGGACTTGCCGCGACGAACCACTATCGTATGCTCAAAATGGGCTGCGGGCTTGCCGTCGCGAGTCTTTACCGTCCAACGGTCGGGCATGAGCCAGATGTTGCGGTCGCCCATGGTAACCATCGGTTCGATGGCGATACACATGGATGCCTTCAGCATGGAACCGTTGCCCCGGCGCCCGTAATTGGGAACCTGCGGGTCTTCGTGCATCTCGCGGCCAATACCATGACCGGTCAGCTCGCGTACGATCCCGTAGCCTTCGGCCTCGCAGTGGTTCTGGACGGCATTGCCGATATCGCCCAGATGATTGCCGGCAACGGCGGCCTCGATACCGAGGTAGAGGCTCTCTTTGGTCGTCTTCAGCAGCTTCCTGACTTCATCGCTGACCTCGCCCACGCAGAACGTATAGGCCGAGTCGCCATTGAATCCGTCGAGGAGCGTGCCGCAGTCGATAGAGATAATGTCGCCGTCGCGAAGCTCTGTGTTGTCGGGGATGCCGTGTACAACGGCATCGTTGACCGACGTACAGATGCTTGCGGGGAACGACTCTCCGTATGGATTGGGGAAGTTCTTGAACGTAGGAACAGCTCCATGGTCGCGAATGAACTCCTCGGCAATAGTATCCAGCTGAAGGGTCGTTACACCTGGTTTGATATGCTTAGCCAATTCTCCGAGCGTTTTCCCGACAAGTCGGTTGGCCCGGCGCATCAGCTCAATTTCATCTTCTGTCTTCAGAAAGATCTTCATCAGCACCGATTAGTAGGCCTGGATGCCACCTTGGCGTGTGGAACGGATGCGACCTGAGTTGAGCAGACCATCGTAGTGGCGCATCATCAGGTGGCTCTCAATCTGAGTCAGGGTGTCGATAACCACACCGACAAGAATCAGAAGAGACGTTCCGCCAAAGAACTGTGCAAAACCTTCCTGAACGTTGAGCAGGCTGGCCAGCGAAGGCATGACGGCGATGAAGGCAATGAAGAGTGAACCGGGCAGGGTGATGCGGCTCATCACGGTGTCGATGTACTCTGCGGTGTCCTTACCGGGCTTGACGCCAGGAATGAAACCATTGTTGCGCTTCATGTCTTCTGCCATCTGTGTCGGGTTCAGCGTGATTGCTGTATAGAAATAGGTAAACGCGATAATCAGGATGGCGAATACGATATTATACAGCAACGAACGGTGGTCGAGCAGGTTGCGGACAACCCATCCCGTCTGATCGGATGAATACTGAACGACAGCCAGAGGGATGAACATCAGGGCCTGAGCGAAGATGATAGGCATCACATTGGCTGCAAACAGCTTCAGGGGGATATACTGACGGGCACCTCCGTACTGCTTGTTACCCACAAGACGCTTGGCATACTGCACGGGAACTTTGCGAACTCCCTGCACAAGGAGAATAGCAGCACATACAACAGCATAGAGGATAATCAGCTCGACGATGAACATCACCAGACCACCACCAGAGATAGCCGTGAAACGGCTGGTAACCTCCTGGAAGAAGGCCTGGGGCAGACGGGCAATGATACCAATCATAATGATCATGGAGATACCATTTCCAATGCCCTTGTCGGTGATACGCTCACCCAGCCAGAGGATGAACATAGAGCCGGCAGCAAGGATAATGGTACCAGTAATCATGAACGAACCCCATGTGATGCCGGATGCGAGCGCACCCTGAGCCTGCATCTTGAGGTTGAGCAGATAAGAAGGAGCCTGGAACAGGAGGATAGCTACGGTGAGCACACGCGTATACCACATAATCTTCTTACGGCCACTCTCTCCCTCACGCTGCATCTTCTGGAAGTAAGGCACTGCCACTGCCAAGAGCTGCATGACAATAGATGCTGAGATGTATGGCATAATTCCCAGTGCGAAGATAGACGCATGAGAAAATGCTCCACCTGAGAACATGTCAAGAAGCGACATCAATCCACCCGCCGTCTGCGACTGAAGTTTCTCGAGCAGTGCAGGGTTAATGCCCGGCAGCACCACGAATGATCCGAAACGATAGATAGCTACGAACAGGATGGTGATAAGGATGCGCTGGCGCAGGTCCTCAATCTTCCAACAGTTCTTCAGGTACTCAATTAACTTTTTCATTTCTGTAATTAAATGATTGTTGCACTACCACCGACAGCCTTGATAGCCTCTTCAGCTGTCTTTGAGAAAGCATTTGCTTCAACATCAATCTTAGCCTTCAACTCTCCGTTGCCAAGAATCTTGACCAGTTCCTTACCATTGGTCAGACCGGCATCCTTCAATTCGGCAATGCCAATCTTGGTGAGGTTCTTTCTCTCAGCAAGTTTCTGCAGGGTCGACAGGTTCACAGCGAAATACTCTTTGTGGTTGATGTTCTTGAAACCAAACTTAGGAACACGGCGCTGGAGTGGCATCTGACCACCTTCGAAACCAATCTTTCTCTTATAACCAGAACGAGCCTTGGCACCCTTATGACCACGTGTAGAGGTACCGCCCAGGCCTGAACCTGTGCCGCGACCGATACGACGCTTTGAATGGGTTGAGCCGGCTGCTGGTTTCAATTCATGTAATTTCATAATTCGAATCTGTTTTTACGTTTGACGATTGTTTAATCAACTATGGTTACCAGATGATGAACCTTGCGGATCATGCCACGGATGCTGGGATTATCCTCCACTTCAACAACCTGAGAGATCCTGTGCAGGCCCAGCGACTGGAGTGTGCGCTTCTGGTCTACAGGGTAACCAATCTTGCTCTTAATCTGCTTGATCTTAATTGTTGCCATTGTATGAATCTCCTTTATTTTATCCGTTAAAAACTCTGTCCATACTGATACCACGGGTACCAGCCACCTGATAAGCATCACGCATCTGGCTGAGTGCCAGAATAGTGGCCTTCACGAGGTTGTGAGGGTTAGAAGAACCCTTGCTCTTGGCAAGCACGTCCTTCACGCCAGCACTCTCAAGCACGGCACGCATAGCACCACCGGCCACCAGACCAGTACCTGCTGCGGCAGGCTTGAGGAACACTTGTGCACCACCGAAGCGGGCTTCCTGCTCGTGGGGGATAGTGCCTTTCAGCACGGGAACCTTCACGAGATTCTTCTTGGCAGCCTCAGTACCCTTCTGGATAGCTGCGGTAACCTCACCGGCCTTACCCAGGCCCCAGCCAATCACGCCGTTGCCGTCGCCGACAACCACGATAGCTGCGAATGTAAAGGTGCGACCACCCTTTGTCACCTTGGTAACACGGTTGATGGCAACCAGACGATCTTTCAACTCAACGTCACTGTTTATCTTTACTTTGTTCATTGCCATAATCTTTTAGAATTTAAGTCCACCTTTACGTGCGCCATCGGCAAGTTCCTTCACACGGCCATGATAAAGATAGCCGTTGCGGTCGAACACCACCTGAGAGATGCCTGCGGCCTGTGCCTTCTCAGCAAGAAGTTCACCAACCTTGGCAGCCTGCTCCTTCTTGGGCATGGTCTCCATGCCAAGTGATGATGCAGCTGCAAGTGTCTGACCTGTCAAATCATTAATAACCTGAGCATAAATCTGCTTGTTGCTGCGGAACACGCTCAGACGCGGGCGCTCAGCAGTTCCGTTAACACTCTTGCGAATTCTGAACTTTATCTTGATTCGTCTTTCTACTTTCTTTGTTGTCATAATCGTAAAATCAATTTAAAATTATTTAGCAGCAGCCGACTTACCAGACTTTCTGCGGATAACCTCGCCCTTGAACAGGATACCCTTGCCCTTGTAAGGCTCCGGCATACGGAAAGAGCGAATCTTAGCGCAGATCATACCCAGCAACTGCTTGTCGCAAGACTCTAACGTAATAACAGGATTCTGGTTTCTCTCTGACTTGGTCTCCACTTTCACTTCCTTGGGAAGCTGGATGAAGATAGGGTGAGTGTAACCGAGGGAGAATTCAATCAGGTTGCCCTGGTTGCTCACGCGGTAACCCACGCCGACGAGTTCCATTTCCTTCTTGTAACCTTCACTAACGCCTACAACCATGTTGTTGACGAGTGCACGATAAAGACCGTGGAAGGCCTGCTTCTGCTTGACATTAACGGGGCTGTTCTCGTCAATCTCGAAAGTGAGATGACCGTCCTCGTTCTTGATTTTGATAGAAGAGTCTACCTTCTGAGACATCTCTCCCTTGGGACCTTTTACGCTAACAACGTTGTCCTTGATATCGATTGTTACGCCAGCAGGGATAGCGATTGGCAATTTACCTATTCTTGACATAGTCTATCTCCTCCTAAATTAATAAACGTAGCAAAGGACCTCGCCACCGATTTTCAGCTCGGCAGCCTCCTTGTTAGTCATAACACCCTTGGACGTGGAAAGGATAGCAATACCCAGTCCGTTAATAACTCTCGGCATGTCTTTGTAACCAGTGTACTTACGAAGACCTGGTGTAGACACTCTCTTGAGAACCTTGATGGCGTTCTCCTTGGTTGCGGGATCATACTTCAGGGCAACCTTGATAGTTCCCTGAGGTCCGTCATCGATGAACTTGTAGTTCAGGATGTAACCCTTGTCGAAGAGGATCTTGGTGATTTCCTTCTTCATGTTTGAAGCCGGTACTTCCACAACACGGTGATTAGCCATGATTGCGTTTCTCAACCTCGTCAGATAATCTGCTATTGGATCTGTCATTGTATAAAAATGTTTAATTAATCGGGACTCCCCCGACAATATTAAATAGAAAATTCCTCTTGCTTACCAGCTTGCCTTCTTTACGCCAGGGATCAGACCAGCACTTGCCATCTCACGGAACTGAATACGTGAGAGACCGAACTGGCGGATATAACCCTTTGGACGACCGGTGATCTTGCAGCGGTTGTGAAGACGGATGGGGTTGGCATTCCTGGGGATAGCCTGCAGTTTGCGGGCTGCCTCGTATGCCTCTGCCGGATTGTCAGTGGTGGCGATAATCTTCTTCAGCGCTGCACGCTTTTCTGCATAGCGGGCTACGAGCTTAGCGCGCTTCACCTCGCGGGCCTTCATTGATTCTTTTGCCATATCTCTTAATCTTTTTTAGCGTTCTTGAAAGGAAGTCCAAATGCCTTGAGCAGGGCGTAACCCTCCTCGTCGGTCTTGGCGGTGGTAACGAAAGTGATGTTCATACCCTGGATGCGGTCGATCTGGTCGATGTTGATCTCAGGGAAGATAATCTGCTCCTGCACACCGAGTGTGTAGTTGCCACGACCGTCAAGCTTGCTCTCAATACCCTTGAAGTCACGGATACGGGGAAGAGCAACGCGCACGAGCTTCTCGAGGAACTCATACATGCGCTCGCGGCGCAGTGTGACCATCACGCCGATAGGCATCTTCTTACGGAGCTTGAAATTAGCGATATCCTTCTTGGAATAGGTAGCCACGGCCTTCTGGCCAGTGATGGCTGAAACCTCGTTGATAGCCACGTCGATAATCTTCTTATCCTGGGTGGCATCTCCAAGACCCATGTTCACCACGATCTTCTTCAGGACAGGAATCTGCATAGCTGAAGAATAGTTGAACTGCTTCATGAGAGCGGGAGCAATCTGCTCCTTATACTCCTTCTTTAACTCTGCTGTATTCATTATTTGATTTCCTCCCCTGACTTTTTAGCGATACGAACCACGTTCTTGCCATCATGCTTGACGCTGATGCGAGTAGCCTTGCCACTCTTCGGGTCGATCAGACTTAAATTTGAGATATGAATGGGTGCTTCCTGCTTGACGATACCGCCCTGAGGGTTCTTTGCAGAAGGCTTCTGGCTCTTGCTGATCATGTTGACACCCTCAACGATGGCACGCTCCTTCTCTCTGAGAACCTTGAGCACCTTACCAGTCTTGCCCTTATCCTCACCGGCCAGGACAATCACTGTATCGTTTTTCTTAATATGTATCTTTGCCATTACTTTATTCTTTTTTATGGATTAAAGAACCTCAGGTGCCAAAGAAACGACCTTCATGTTGACTGCACGCAGCTCACGGGCCACGGGACCGAAGATACGGCTTCCGCGGAGTTCGCCAGCATTGTTCAGCAGCACGCAAGCGTTGTCGTCGAAACGGATGTAAGAACCATCGGCACGGCGAATTTCCTTCTTGGTGCGAACAATCAGAGCCTTAGATACTGCACCCTTTTTAACATCACTTGTCGGGATGGCGTTCTTGATAGCTACCACAATCACGTCACCGACACTTGCATAACGGCGGCGGGTACCACCCAGCACACGGATGCAGAGAGCCTCGCGTGCACCGCTGTTATCACATACAGTAAGTCTTGATTCTGCTTGTATCATAATTACTTAGCTTTTTCGATTATTGAAACTAATCTCCATCTCTTAGTCTTCGACAAGGGACGGGTCTCCATGATGAGTACGGTATCACCTACCTGGCACTCATTGTTCTCGTCATGTGCATGGTATTTCTTTGTCTTCTGGACAAACTTACCATAGATCGGGTGCTTCTCCTTGAACTTGGCGGCAATAACAATGGTTTTATCCATCTTGTTGCTGATAACGACACCCTGTCTTGTTTTTCTTAAATTTCTTGTTTCCATCTGGACCATTGTTATTTGTTAAGTTCTCTCTGGCGGAGTTCCGTCTTCATACGGGCAATGTCGCGACGTGCTGCCTTGATCAGAGAAGGGTTTTCCAACGGAGTGATTGCATGGTTCAGCTTTATGTTCTGCAACTTTGCCACCTCAGTCTCCAAGCGCTCTTCCAATTCTTTGGTGTCGAGGCCTTTAATATCACTAATCTTCATTTTTTAAGCGTTTTTATCGTAATCACGTCTAACAACAAACTTACATTTCACAGGCAGCTTCTGAGCGCCGAGGCGAAGAGCCTCCTTGGCCACATCAAAAGGAACGCCTTCTACTTCGAAGAGGATTCTACCGGGAGTTACCGGTGCCACCCATCCGGCGGGATCACCCTTACCTTTACCCATTCGGACATCGGCAGGCTTGCGGGTGATGGGCTTATCAGGGAAAATACGTATCCAGACCTGACCTTCACGGTTCATGTAGCGGTTGATGGCTACACGGGCGGCCTCAATCTGACGGCTGTCGATCCACTTGGCATCCATTGTCTTGATGCCGAATGAGCCGAAGGCCAGCTGCGTACCTCTGTGGGCGTTGCCTTTGTTGCCACGACCATCCTGAGGTCTTCTATATCTTACTCTTTTTGGCTGTAACATGATAATTCTTTCTTTTAACGATTATTGTTTCTCTTACGACCACCGCGGCCATCACGGCGTCCACCGCCGTTGTTGCCACGACCGCCCTGCTTTTCCTGAGAGAAGTTAGGAGCGAGGTCGCGCTTCTCGTAAACCTCACCGCGGCAGATCCACACCTTGATGCCGAGCAGACCAACCTTGGTAAGAGCCTCTGTCTGACAGTAGTCGATATCGGCACGGAAAGTGTGCAGCGGGGTACGACCCTCCTTGAACATTTCAGAACGTGCGATTTCGGCACCGTTCAGACGGCCTGAAATCTGGATTTTCACACCCTCGGCTCCAGCACGCATAGTATTGGCGATAGCCATCTTG
The DNA here is from genome assembly GCA_017428925.1 of Prevotella sp. Classification (GTDB taxonomy): domain Bacteria; phylum Bacteroidota; class Bacteroidia; order Bacteroidales; family Bacteroidaceae; genus Prevotella. The sequence continues at coordinate 39,201 of JAFRPY010000083.1, forward strand.
ATGGCACGGCGATAGGCAATCTTACCCTCGATCTGGCGTGCCACGTTGGTAGCCACGATAGTAGCGTCGAGCTCGGGTTTCTTCACTTCGAAGATGTTGATCTGTATGTCCTTGTTGTACAGCTTCTTCAACTCTTCCTTCAACTTGTCAACATCTTGACCACCTTTACCAATGACGATACCCGGACGGGCAGTGCAGATAGTAATGGTAACCAGCTTGAGCGTGCGCTCGATGACAATCTTCGAAACGCTGGCCTTTGCCAGGCGCTCGTTCAGATAGTTACGGATCTTCTGGTCTTCAACCAGGTTCTCACCGAAGCTCTTGCCACCAAACCAGTTTGAGTCCCAACCGCGGATGATTCCCAGACGGTTACTAATTGGATTAACTTTCTGTCCCATTCTTATCTTTATTTTTCGTCGTTAGTTTTAGCATCCACAAAGAGAGTGACGTGGTTGCTGCGCTTGCGGATGCGGTAGCCACGACCCTGTGGGGCTGGTCTCATACGTTTCATTGTAACGCCTTCGTCAACGAAGACCTTAGAGATAAAGAGTTCGCCGTCCTCTGCCTTGCGGTCATTCTTCTGTTCCCAGTTGTTGATGGCCGAGCGCAACAGCTTCTCCACATCGGCAGCAGCTGCCTTCTTGGAGAACTTCAGGACGCCAAGGGCACGGTTGACTTCCATGCCGCGTATCATGTCAACGACATAACGCATCTTGCGGGGGCTTGATGGTACTCCATTAAGCTTGGCAAAATACAATGTCTTCAGGGCTTCTTTTCTTTTTTCAGCCGAATTATGTTTTCTTGCTCCCATTATTATACTTCTTTTTTAAATGGTTTAGCCCTTCGTTTACTTCTTGTTACCGGCATGGCCACCGAAACGACGAGTAGGTGCGAACTCACCCAGCTTGTGTCCTACCATGTTCTCAGTAATGTAAACAGGGATAAATTTGTTACCGTTATGAACTGCTACAGTGTGTCCCACGAAGTCAGGGGAAATCATTGAAGCTCTGGCCCATGTCTTCACAACATTCTTCTTACCACTCTCGTTCATGGCGAGAATCTTCTTCTCGAGTGATACGTTGATGTATGGACCCTTTTTAAGTGAACGACTCATAATTTACTTCAGTTTACTTAATTATTTTTTGTTAGCTCGTGCAATAATGTACTTGTTTGAGTGCTTCTTAGGTGCACGGGTCTTCAGGCCCTTTGCATACAGACCCTTGCGAGAACGTGGATGACCACCGCTCTGACGGCCTTCACCACCACCCATCGGGTGATCATGCGGGTTCATCACAACACCGCGGTTGTGGGGACGACGACCCAGCCAGCGAGAGCGACCAGCCTTACCTGACTGCTCAAGGGCGTGGTCGGCATTACCGACGACACCAACGGTTGCCTTACAGGCGCTCAACACCTTGCGGGTCTCACCCGAGGGGAGCTTAATCACACAATAACTGCCTTCACGAGAAGTAAGCTGAGCAAAGTTACCAGCCGAACGAACCATCTTGGCACCCTGGCCCGGGCGAAGCTCGATGTTGTGAATCACCGTACCCACCGGGATGTTTGCCAACGGGAGGGCGTTGCCCACCTCAGGTGCAGCCTCGACACCCGAAAGCAGGGTTGTACCCACCTGCAGTCCATTGGGAGCAATAATGTAACGTTTTTCACCATCAGCGTAGAACAACAGAGCAATGCGAGCCGAACGGTTAGGATCATACTCGATTGTCTTCACTACGGCTGGAACACCATCTTTCTCTCGCTTGAAGTCGATGATACGATACTTCCGCTTGTGACCGCCACCGATATAGCGGACGGTCATCTTTCCGGAGTTGTTACGACCACCGGTGGAACGCTTACCGTAAACGAGAGACTTCTCTGGCACGGATGCAGTAATATCCTCGAACGTGCCAATAATCTTGTGTCTTTGGCCGGGAGTTACCGGCTTTAATTTACGTACTGCCATTTCTTATTTAAATATTGCTGTAAAAATCAATTGTATCGCCCTCTTTCAGAGTAACGATTGCTTTCTTGAACGCAACCTTCTGCCCCTTCACCAGGCCTGCCTTTGTGTAGCGGGCCGAGCGCTTGCCGGCATATCTCATTGTGTTCACGTCTTCTACTGTAACATTATACTGACTCTCGACCTCGCTCTTAATCTGGAGCTTGTTAGCCTCGGGGCGAACAATAAAACCATAGCGGTTAGGACGCTTGTCTGTAATATTGGTCATCTTCTCAGTGACCAGTGGTTTGATGATAAATGCCATAACTAATGTCTCCTGTTTACTTGTTTAAGATACCATCGATAGTCTCCAGCGAATTCTCAGTCACGACAAGCACATCGGCGTTCAGCACCTTGTAAGTGTTGAGCTTAGCTGCCTCCATAACCTCTGCACGCTGCAAATTGCGAGCCGACAAATACACGTTCTTATCCGTTCCCGGCAAAAGGAGAAGTACTTTCTTGCCCTCGACCTTCAGGTTCTTGGTCATCTCGATGAAGTCTTTGGTCTTAGGTGCATCGAAAGAGAAATCCTCAACAACCAAGATAGCGTTCTCCTGAGCCTTATAGCTGAGGGCGCTGCGGCGAGCCAGCTGCTTCACCTTCTTGTTGAGCTTGAAACGATAGTCGCGGGGCTTCGGACCGAACACGCGGCCACCACCTACGAGAACAGGTGAGTTGATGTCACCACGGCGTGCACCACCGCTACCCTTCTGGCGGATCAGCTTGCGGGTAGAACCGGCATGCTCGCTGCGCTCCTTTGACTTGTGCGTACCCTGGCGCTGGTCGGCCAAGTACTGTTTTACGTCGAGATACAGAACGTGATCGTTTGGTTCAATACCGAAGATTGCGTCATTTAACGTAACCTTACGTCCGGTCTCCTGACCTTTGATGTTTAATACGTTAATTTCCATTACTTGTTAATAATTACGGTTGAACCATTGAAACCAGCCACGCTGCCCTTCACAATCAGAAGGTTGCTTTCTGGTATCACCTTTAACACTCTGAGATTCTGCGTGGTCACGCGGTCGCCACCCATCTGGCCACCCATGCGCATGCCCTTGAACACCTTTGCGGGGTAAGAACAAGCACCGATAGAACCCGGCTTGCGGGCACGGTCGTCCTGACCGTGAGTAGCCTGGCCTACACCACCGAAACCGTGACGCTTCATGACGCCCTGGAAACCCTTACCCTTTGAGGTACCGACAACATCAACAAAGGCTGTGTCGTTGAAGATTTCCACCGTTACGGTGTCTCCGAGGTTCAACTCCTCGTCAAACTTGAACTCGGCCAAGTGGCGCTTTGGTGTTGTACCAGCCTTCTTGAAGATTCCCTGCATAGCCTTGGTGGTATTCTTTTCCTTCTTCTCACCAAAGGCGAGCTGGACGGCCTGATAGCCATCCTTCTCAACAGTCTTCACCTGAGTAACAACACAAGGACCAGCTTCGATAACAGTGCACGGCACGTTCTTGCCGTCGGCACTGAAAACGGATGTCATTCCGATTTTCTTTCCTAATAATCCTGGCATTTCAGTTTAAAAATTAAATAATAATATGAATGTTTTCTGTTTCTTTCCAAGTAATACCGCGCTTTCCGCACTCACAAAACACACTTGGAAAGAAGCACTCACTACTTCGCATTTGAAGGATAAGTCGCTCTCTTTCAGTGTATTGTTAGCCGTCGTGCCAGCGCAATACCCACTTTAGCGGCTGCAAAGGTACACATTATAAATAACATACACAATAGCAGCGACACACGAAATAATAATTTTTATGCTTTTTTAACGCCATAAGCAAAGGAAAGCCTTCACGGCAAGTGGGAAAAACAGTTTAAGCCGTGCGGTAAGCGGAAGCGAACTGTTCGTAAGCAGTCGCCGGGCTGTCTGCCTGACGATGGTGCGCACAGTCTTCCTTGCCAACGGTCCCAGCCTGTGCGAGTGGTAGCGGTCGAGTATGTTGCCCGCATACCGATAAAGTAGTTCGAGAAACCATGACTCATACTCCATCCCCACAGTCAGGTCGGCACAGGTCTTGAAGGAATAGAGGCGATTGATGCTCTTTGGCGTTTCAAAGTTGCGGCTGAGCGAGCCGGGGCGTTTCAGCCAGTAGTAGAGCGGTGCATCGACAAGCGCGGCATACGGCAGTCGCAGGAACAGCCTTGTGTTGAACACCGTGTCCTGACTGCTGGTATCTTCAAACCGCAGCTTGCCTATGGCAGAACGCCTGTACAGTTTGTTCCACACCACATGGCTGTCCACATTTTCGGCGAGCGCGGCAAAAAGGTCGCGCTGCATCAGCAACCTGAGCGTCGGAGTCGAAGCCAGCGGCGGCATCTCGCCGACAGCAACCGGCTGTTCCACATCCTTTGCCGCTACCATGGCAAAGGGGAAGTCACCCTGTTGCAGGGACTTGTGCAGCAGACGGATCATCTCAGGATGCAGCGTGTCGTCGCCATCGGGCATGATGACATACTCGCCCGTAGCCCTGTCCAGCCCGGTGTTACGCGCCCCCGACAGTCCGCGGTTCTCCTGGTGTATCACGGCTATCCGGCTATCGCACAGCGCATAGTCGTCGCAAATCTTGCCGCTCCCGTCGGTTGAGCCGTCGTCCACAAGAATAATTTCCAGTTTCTGGTATCGCTGGGCCAGCACACTGTCAAGGCATGCCGGCAGATAAGGTGCAATATTATATACAGGTATAACGACGCTCACCAGTCCGCTCCGTTCCACGGGTGCCGCCCCCACTGCCCGCTGGTCGCGGTCTCCTTTTTTCTTCTTCATCCGCTTCTCCATCCTTTCTCGTGCACTGCGGCTGTGCCTCATGGTCAGCAGCTGCCATTTCACGCTGAGGGATAGATGGCTTTTGAACAGCAACGTCGCATATACACGCAGGGGGATTTTCACGGCCTCATTCACCTCGCTCCCGTCAACGCCAGGCAGTTTTTCTTGTTCGTACCGGCTCTTCATCCATGCACTATGCATGAACACACGCTGCACGCAAGCAGCTCTCACCTGAGTGTCACTCTTGGGAATGTCGGCCAGACAGGTCAGGTAGGCCCGTGTTCCCTGCAGCAGCCCACGGTCGGAAGTGACCAGCGTCGACCACGGGTGTTCGAGCCAAAAATACAGGCGCTGTCTCACCATCACGAATTTTCCGGTTCGCTGGAACACGCGGTTCATCATCACCGCGTCTTCATAGACGCTGAACGTTTCGGGAAACGACAATCCGGCAACAATCTGGCGGCGCATCACCTTACCGTGGCACGTGTGGCACTGGTCGATGGTGAAGTGGCGGTGGCCCATGAACAGGGCGCGCCGCAGCATTCCGCCCTCCCCCACTGCCGCGTCGGCTTCCTTGTGGTGCTGCTGCAGCGAGGCATCGGTCAGCCGCGTCGTGCGCACCGACAGCGTCATCGCCAGGTCTGCCTCCGGGTGGCGGTCCAGTGCCTGCACCATCAGTTCTAAGTATTGCGGATGCATATAGTCGTCGGCATCGGCAAAGGCAATCAGTTCGCCCCGGGCCTCAGCAAGACCGCGGTTACGGGCTGCCGACACGCCGAGGTGTTCCTGCCTGACGAGACGTACGACCCCTTCAAGTCCGCCCTTTTCAATGAATCGCTCCACCTCCTCAGCTGTCTCGTCGCTGCTGCCGTCGTCCACCACGATAGCCTCCCAGCCGCCGTAAGTCTGCCACTGCAGCGAGCGCAGGCAGCGATCAACGAACAGTTCTGCATTATATGCCGGAATGATGACCGACAGCTGAGGCTTTCCCGTCTTCGCGACTTGCATCACCTCTCCATCCTTCAGGGGGAATCCCGATGCAGGCACTTTCTCCTCATACCACTTTTTGATAAACCTATAGGCCTCTGGGAAACGGTCGTGCAGATGGTAGGCCACGGCCATCCCCACCCAGTCGGCTTTCTTCCACTCCCCACAGGGATGGATATACCACTGCGGCGATGGCACCTGGTTGAAGCGCACCATCTTCGAGAAATTATCGCCCACGTCGTCGAAGACGTAAGTAAACTCACGCCCTTCGTTCGCGGCAAGACAGGTCAGCAGATACTGCTCGAACACCATGTTGAAGTAACGGGGATAGCGCAGCCGCCGCAACGTGTCCACGTTGCCCCATGCGAACCGCAGTGCCTCGTCGGCATAGCGTCGGATAAAGTCGGTGTCGGTGCCGCCGAAGACACCCAGGTTGGCCTCGTCGGTATTCGCCATGCGTTGCATGTAGTGCGGTATGTCCTTGGCTGCCATCAACGCGCTAATCACGTTGGTGCGGTTGAATGACATGTCACGTTCATAGTTCTGGGCCACGAGCGGAGCCTCGGCGACGAATTCAGGGAAGCGTTGCCAGATGAACACGTCGTTGTCCACATGCAGGAACGGCTCCCGCTGGTCTCGGTAGGTGTAGAGTTTGCTGACGGCCCACATTTCTATGGGCCAACGGTCCAGGTCGTCGGGCAGTTCATGCACTGCCGTATAGGGCAGGTGCAGCTCGTCGATGAGCAGTTTTTTTCCCGCCGCGTCGGTGTAAAGTTCCACCTCGTCGTAAAACTGTCGCAGCGACAGGCACGACAGGGCATGACTCATATAATAGTACATAGGGTTGCACCAGCCACAAGCCTGCTGCAACCCTTTCCCGTTTGCCGTCCCGAAAGACGGCTTCGACCAGAAGGTCTGTATAATCCTCATGCTAATCGTCCCACACGCTGAAGGCCATACCCTTGGCAAACATGTCGTCGCCACTTATTCCGTCGCCATCGCCATCGCGGAAGCCAATGCCTACGCCGGGGTCATCGTGATAGTTGGCGGCTCCGCCATGCTGTGTGAAGAACTCGTCAGTGTTCCACGAGTATGAGCGGGGGGTATAGTCGAACGACTGGGCCAGTGCGTCTTCCACATGCATCGACTGCAAATCCGTCAGCGGCTTGATATATCGTTGTTTCATCTGTCTTTCCTCCTTTCTGTTATTTCACCGTATATTTTTTTCCGTTCACGATGTACACACCCTTGGCAAGGCGGCCTCTCAGCGCCTGCTGGTTGCCTAAGCGGCGACCTTGCAGGTCGTACACCACATTCCGGTCGGCTGCCACCGTGCCGGTGACCTGCCGCAGGGCTGTGGTGCTGCTGTCCTCGTGGCCAACGGCGTTGCTCAGCGACAGTGCTCCGCCGGCAAAGAACGTCAGTTTGGCCCCGGCGCCCTGTGTGTAGTCGATGTTGTCGTTCTCGTCGCGGTCGGGCATTTCGTCGTCAGAAAGGAAACTGTAGCCAAACCACTCCAGGTAGGGACGCCCGGCGGCAATAGTGCCACTGGTGACGCGCCGCCATGCTGCCGATGTCCAACCGCCGTAGAGATTTGACTCGCTACAGTTTTCCCAATCGTCGTATGCAGCCAGATTCGCTTCCTCAGTACCTATCGTGCTCTGCTTGCGCAGCTGGTCGCCGGGTCCGTAGCCATAGTAGTAAGGCACCACGGCGCACGTTTGTCTATAACCTACAGGAAGATTCTCATTATCGCCGTATGTCGGTGCATACACCAGCCAGTTGTCCACCACAGGCTGGGCATGGGAGGTGTTTCCATTAAGGTCATCGTAAGCACAGAGATTCCCATACCGCTTCAAGAACGGCCAGGTATGCAGCGACACGTTAAGGACACCATCACTATAATAGTCACCTCTACTGAAGGCATAGTCGTATTTATAAACAGATTCATCACTTGAAGAAAACTTTGCCTCCGCAGCCCATCTATACCAATTGGCGGGATGGAACTCGTTCTTGTGGTCGTAGCTAAAGCCGTAATAAGTGCCGTTGCTGGGATTGACGGGTTCGTCGGAGTAGCGCAGCACGTTCAGGAAGTTGGCCTCGTCGCGGTGCCGCCGCGTGGAGAGGTGGTATATTTTCCAATCCCTGTTATACTGGCAGTGCTCCGGGTCGCCGGCATAGAGGTAGAATGTGTGGGGTTCTGCCGTGAAATCGTAGTTGTCCGAACTGCTGCCGGTGAGCATCGTGTTGCTCAGCGTGCGTATGTTGGTGAAGTAGTTACCGTCCAGGTCCCACACCTTTGTCTCGATTCCGCTATAAGAGTCATAGACGGGGGCGTTGTACATATCTTCGCCGGCATAGTCGCTCGCGTGCGAAGCATCGGTGGTTGTCCACATACTTGCGGTTATCCATTCACGGTTGTAATCATCTTGGTATTCAAGATTACTGTTGCCGTCGTTGGCCTCCACCTCCACATAGGCAGGGTCGTCATTTTCCGTGGTGGTATAGGCATAGGGTTCACTATCATAGCCATCAATGATGGGGTCGCACTTCGTAAACACGTAGCCGGGTTCACCATACATGTTCGAGTTGTCACGGTCGGTAGTTTCTACCGGATCGTCTGTCTCCGTTGTGGTTTCAACTCCATTGTCATAATAGAGCTTGTTTCCTGCAGCATCCACCTTATGGTATAAATCATTACCATCATTGTCACGTTTCTGTGTGGCGCGCCCACCATTGTATGCTATAAAGTACAGCGGGTCATTACTGTCTGCCTCATACAGTTTGTACCGCACCACAAGGTTACCATTGCTGTTATAGTCGGTGTAGGCATACAGCGGACTGTTCCCCTGCATCACCGGATCCTTCCAGCGAAAGCCGTTAGAACTGGTTGGAACCTTCCCTTCCTGGTCGAACTGCCACGTGCTCGGGTCATCGCTTTTGGGCGAATAGACCAGATATTCCACCGGTCCCGTGTATTCGGAGGCATCGTAGTCACCCTCGAAGACCGGCTTGAGCACCTTCTTGTATTTGTGGGCATTAGAATAGTCGGTTTGGTCATTCTCTCCCACTTTGTTTTCGCAGCCGCTGTGGAAGTAGAGTCCGTTGGCCAGTTCTGCCTCTGCCGCCGCATTGTTCTTGTTGACGAGCGTCTGCACACTGGCGGGCAATGGCTTCGGTGCGGAGTAGTTGCGGTAGCGCACGATGACCGGCATACCCTTCGGTATCCAGTTGATGCGGCTCAGGTAGATACTTCTCTTTGCTGAATATTCTTCTTTATTAGTGATTTTGTCGTCTTCCTTCCATTTGTTCTGCGACACCATGAAGAAGTCGCAGATACCTTCGAGCGACGAGGGCACGAGGTAGTCGCCATCGGATACCCATGTCTCATAGCTATAGGTACCGGTGCCCAGTCCGTAGCGCCCGCCCACATGCTCGCTCCACGACAGGTAGGGCACGGGACGGCTGAAGGTCTTCGCGATGGGATTGGCAGCCGTGGCCTCCTTGATGAAGGTGATGCCCCAGAGGTAGTTGTTGCGCAGATACGTCTGTATGGGAGGGATGTTGCCCAACGGGTAACCGGCATTTGCTAGCTCACCTCCCCAAAGGCCTACAACATATTCTGAACTGTTGCCTTCCGTCCCGTAAATAGAATATTTGTCGTAAAGGGTTTTAAAAATTTTATCTTGCTCATAATACTTCAATATTTCATTCCCTTCGTTCAGATTCCAATTGGAAAGAGCGTAAAGCACTTCGTTGACGCTGCCTACATCATCGTTCTGTCCAAGATACAACTCTTTATAGTACGTGCCTACCTTATAGATGGCAAACCGCAGCACGGTATTGGCCGTAAGCTCGAAAGGCTGCTCGTATTTCACTGCCTGCAGGCGGTCGGTCTCATAGGTGTCCATCTCTGGAGAGGTTCCCTCCGCCGAGTGTGAACCGTTTATGCTGGGCAGCAGCGAGGTGGTAGTATAGTAGATGTCGTAGTTGTAGTAGTCAGTGCTTAATAAAAATTCGCTGTTATAGGTCTGAACAGTTGATATGAAATCCTCATTCAACTCTAACTTCACCCATGCCGTCGAGGGGAACACCACATCGGTGCCTGCCGGCACCTCGGTGTAGGTGCCGTTCTCCTCGGTGCTCCACGAGATTTTCACGGGCATGGGCACATTCAGGTGGGCAGAGATATAGCACTGGTTCCACGGCAGCAGGCTCAGCGGTGAATGGCGGTCGGCTGCCGCCTGGCTGTTTGTGAGCTTGTCGGGGCCGGCATAGTAGTTGCCCTGAGCATCCACGAAGTTGAAAAACACAATGGTGCTCTTGCTGACATTCTCTATAGTGAGTCTTCCCTCGCTCAGCGCCACCTTCTTGATGACGGGCTTACTCTCGTCGTTGTCCCAGCAGGTGGGATCGTCCCACTTCACACTGCGTCCCACAAGGAACGGGTTCAGCGACGGCACCCAGCCGATACCCATCTGCGACACCGTGGGGTCGGTGCTCAGTTCCGGCAGGTCGCTGTTGGTATTGTAGAACGTACTATAGGTGTTGCCCGCTTTGGCCGTGGGGCCCTGGTCGAGGTGTACGATGCGACGCTGGTAGTTTACCGTCCCACTACTGTTGGAATCATACTCCGAATACTCGTAGTTCTTGGTGTACCAATACACGCGCTGCTGATACCATGACGGCTCGCCCTCCTCGGCGAGGTAATAGACCAGGTAGCCGTCGGCACTGCCTGACCAGGAAATAGTAATGTTCTTAGTACCTACGAAGAGCGAATAGTCTTCGTATTGCAGGTTAGAGATACCTGACGGTAGTGTGCCGACAGGGCCGTTAGCACCGTTAGTTCCTGTAACTACAGTAGCTTTTACCCCCCCCACTACAAGAAAAATAATTGCCGCTACAATCAGCAACTTCTTTGAATAAATATTCATCACGTATAATTATTAGTTTATTCGGGTACAAAGGTAGTAAAAAAAACTGAAAAACAAACTTTTCTGCCAATTTTTATTCAAAAATCAATCTAAACCTGCCAAACGAACTAACAAACGCCCAAATCGGCAGAATAAACTATATTATATTTTGCCGTTCGAGTTATTTTTGCTATCTTTGCGGCAGATTATAACAATTATGAGCGCAATTATCGGAAGAAAACATGAGATTGAAGAGTTGGAGCGACTCTACAATAGTGACCGTCCTGAATTCGTTGCTGTCTATGGAAGGCGACGGGTGGGCAAGACATATCTCATCAAGCAAGCCTTGAAAGACAAGTTCACCTTTCAGCATACAGGAGTATCTCCTGTCGACCAGGAAGACGAGAAAAATCGCATGAAGACACAGTTGGAGAGTTTCTACTACTCCATGCTGAATCATGGTCTTGAAGGGTTCAAACAGCCCAAGTCCTGGATGGAGGCTTTCTACCAGTTGGAACAATTACTGCAAAAACTTGACAGTGGCCAGCGTATGGTAGTTTTCTTTGATGAACTTCCATGGATGGACACGCCTCGAAGCCGTTTCCTGTCTGCCTTTGAGAGCTTTTGGAACGGATGGTGCAATGGCCGCGATAATGTGATGCTCGTTGTCTGTGGCAGCGCGACATCATGGATGCTCAGCAACCTGTCGAGAAGCAAGGGAGGACTCTACGGCAGACTTACTGACGAAATCAAAGTATATCCTTTCACGCTTAAAGAGTGTGAAGAGTATTTTGAGCACGAATGCATAGAAATATCTCGTTATGATATTGTACAGTCGTATATGGTCTTTGGAGGAATACCCTACTACCTCAGCTATTTCCGCAAAGGCTATAGTTTTGAGAGAAATACCGACATGATTCTCTTCGGCAGCAAGCCAAGACTGAAAGACGAGTTCAACCGTCTCTTCAAAGCTATCTTCACAAATTCAGACGACTGTAAGAAAATCATTCGTTTGCTTGTTACCCGTAACTACGGTTTTACACGCGAGGAGATAGCATCTGCCACAGGACTTCCACAGGGAGGTGGACTCAGCGACACGCTGGCTGTGCTTGCAGAAAGCGACTTCATCATGCGCTATAGCCCTTACGGAAAGAAAGCCGGAGAGTATTACAAACTTGTTGACAACTTCTGCCTTTTCTGGGTGAGGTATGTAGAGAAAAATCAAGACAATGCCACGTTCATCAACGATAATTTCACGTCAGATGTGATGCGGGCATGGCGGGGAGTGGCCTTTGAACAGGTATGCTGGCAGCATTTAACTCAGATTAAACGAACCCTGGAGATAGGCGGAGTCAGGGCTTCAATCTCAGCATGGAACGTGCCAGGAACAGAACAGAAAGCAGGAACACAGATAGACTTTCTGATCATACGCGATGACAACATCGTAAACCTCTGCGAAATGAAGTTTTACAGTTCATCCTATAATGTCAGCAAGGAAGAGGAAGCCAAGATGCTCCACCGCGTAGAGATGCTAAAGGAAACCCTCTCTTCCAAACAAACGGTTCATCTTACGCTCGTAACCTCCTTCGGACTTGTTCATGGCAAACATAGCGGAAAGATTCAGAAGGTCGTAACAATCGATGACCTTTTCATATAAAAAGCGAGGCTCACCATCAATGAGCCTCGCTTTTTATGCAAGATAAAGATTTTACTATACCTTGATTTCAACCTCTACACCACTGGGAAGTTCGAGCTTCATCAGCGCGTCGACGGTCTTGGCAGTAGAACTGTAGATGTCGATCAGACGCTTGTAGTCTGACAGCTGGAACTGCTCGCGGGCCTTCTTGTTGACGAAGGTAGAACGGTTTACGGTGTAAATACGCTTGTGAGTGGGAAGGGGGATGGGACCGCTGACGATGGCACCCGTAGCCTTCACGGCCTTCACAATCTTCTCTGCTGACTTGTCGACCAGCTGGTGGTCGTAGCTCTTCAGCTTGATACGAATTTTCTGACTCATACTTTTAATTTTTAATTCTTAATGCTTAATTCTTAATTATTTTATCCGCTAAAGAGTCATTTGCTCAGCGGGTTTCTTTCTTGATGCTTTCGCCATAATGCTCAACACTTAACGGCACAACCAATTAAGCATTAAGCATTATGCATTAAGCATTGGTTTACACGAGGTCCACACGTCCCTTGATCTCCTCAAGCACAGCCTTGGCAAGGCTTGAAGACAGCGGAGAGTGGTGGTCGTACTCCATAGAGCTGGTTGCACGTCCGGAAGTGATGGTACGCAGAGCCGTTACGTAACCGAACATCTCTGCCAGGGGAACCATAGCCTTGATGATACGGCCACCGCTGCGGCCCTCTTCCATACCTTCTACCTGTCCGCGGCGCTTGTTCAGGTCACCAATCACGTCACCCATGTTCTCCTCGGGAGTAACAACTTCGAGCTTCATGACAGGCTCCATCAGCACGGGGCCGGCCTTCTGGCAAACTGCCTTGTAGGCGAAACGTGCAGCAAGTTCGAACGAGAGCTGGTCAGAGTCAACGGGGTGGAACGAACCGTCGAGCAGCACAACCTTCAGCGAATCCATGGGATAGCCACCCAGAACACCGTTCTTCATGGCATCCTCGAAGCCTTTCTGTACAGAAGGAATGAACTCCTTAGGCACGTTACCGCCCTTCACCTCGTTAACGAACTGCAGTCCGCCGTTCTCCTTGATATCCCAGTCGTCGTCGACAGGACCCACGTTCACGATGATGTCGGCAAACTTACCGCGACCACCCGACTGCTTCTTGTAAACCTCACGATGGTTCTCGACAGTCTTGGTGATGGCCTCCTTGTAGTTCACCTGAGGCTTACCCTGGTTGCACTCCACCTTGAACTCACGCTTCAGACGGTCGATGATGATATCGAGGTGAAGCTCACCCATACCCGAGATAACGGTCTGGCCGCTCTGCTCGTCGGTATGCACGGTGAAGGTCGGGTCTTCCTCGGCCAGCTTGGCAAGACCATTGTCGAGCTTGGCGATGTCGGCCTGGCTCTTGGGCTCCACTGCGATAGAAATCACGGTGTCGGGGAAGGTGATGCTCTCCAGCACGATTGGATGCTCCTCGTCGCAGAGGGTGTCGCCGGTGCGGATATCCTTGAAGCCTACACCTGCGCCGATATCACCGGCGTCGATGCTCTCCATGGGGTTCTGCTTGTTTGAGTGCATCTGGAACAGACGGCTCACGCGCTCCTTCTTGCCCGAACGGGTGTTGTAGACATAGGAACCAGCGGCAATCTTACCAGAGTATACGCGGAAGAACACCAGACGGCCCACATAGGGGTCGGTAGCAATCTTGAAGGCCAAAGCCGATGTGGGCTCATCTTCGCTGGGCTTGCGGTCTTCCTCTTCGCCGGTGTCGGGATTCTCACCCACGATGGCAGGTGTGTCGACAGGAGCGGGAAGGAAAGCGCAAACATAGTCGAGCAGGGTCTGAACACCCTTGTTCTTGAACGACGAACCACACAGCATTGGAGTGCACTGCATAGAGATAGTGCCCTTGCGGATAGCAGCAATCAGTTCCTCTTCGGTGATAGAGTTAGGATCGTCGAAGAACTTCTCCATCAACTCCTCGTCGAACTCAGCGGCAGCCTCGACAAGCTTGTCGCGCCACTCCTGTGCCTCGTCCTTGAGGTCGTCGGGAATCTCGTCAATCTCGAACTCAGCACCCTGAGTCTCGTCGTGCCAGATAATGGCCTTCATCTTGAGCAGGTCAACGATGCCCTTGAAGGTCTCTTCCTGACCGATGGGGATAACCAGCGAAACGGGGTTTGCACCCAGCACGTCCTTCATCTGCTGAAGAACGTCGAAATAATTGGCACCCGAGCGGTCCATCTTGTTCACGTAGCCCAGACGGGGTACGTTGTATTTGTCAGCCTGACGCCAGACGGTCTCCGACTGAGGCTGCACACCACCCACAGCACAGTAGGTAGCCACAGCTCCGTCGAGCACACGCAGCGAGCGCTCCACCTCGGCCGTGAAGTCAACGTGTCCCGGAGTGTCGATCAAGTTGATCTTATACTGCTTGTTGTTGTAGTTCCAGAAACATGTCGTTGCGGCAGATGTGATAGTAATACCACGCTCCTGCTCCTGAGCCATCCAGTCCATGGTAGCGCCACCGTCGTGCACTTCGCCGATCTTGTGGGTCTTACCTGTGTAGAACAGGATACGCTCAGAGGTTGTCGTCTTACCGGCATCGATGTGAGCCATGATGCCGATATTGCGCGTCAATTGTAAATCGTGCTTTGCCATTGTCTTAATTTATCCTTTTACTTTTTTACCTTTTTACCTTTACATTAGAATCTGAAATGAGCGAATGCACGGTTAGCCTCAGCCATACGGTGCATATCCTCCTTACGCTTGAAGGCACCACCCTGACTGTTGTAGGCATCCATAATCTCAGCTGCCAGACGGTCGGCCATAGACTTACCGCCACGCTTACGTGCGAACTGAATCATGTTCTTCATGGATACGCTCTCCTTACGGTCGGGACGAATCTCTGTAGGAACCTGGAAGGTAGCACCACCGATACGGCGGCTCTTCACCTCCACCTGCGGAGTGATGTTGTCGAGGGCCTGCTTCCAAATCTCGAGGGCAGACTTCTCCTCGTTAGCCATCTTTGCCTTGACAATGTCAAGAGCCTTGTAGAAAATCTCATAAGATGTATTCTTCTTTCCGTCATACATCAGATGATTCACGAACTTCGAGACCTTCTGGTCGTTGAAAACTGGATCCGGAAGGATCACACGCTTCTTTGGTTTTGCTTTTCTCATTTTGTTTTTTGAATGATTATATTCTGCTTGGGGCTGTTTTTTCTTTGTTCTTCAACGTCCGCTCCCGGACATTTACTCAACCTGTATTAACAATTCTCCAGCAAAACGTTTTCTTTTTTTAAAGTGTAGCACCCCGCTTCAGCTATCTCCAGCAGTAGCTGGGTGCTATTTTTTTTGACAGGCTTATTTCTTAGCCTTAGGACGCTTGGCTCCGTACTTAGAGCGGCGCTGGGTGCGGTTAGCAACACCGGCGGTATCCAATGTGCCGCGTACGATGTGGTAACGTACACCGGGAAGATCCTTTACACGACCACCACGCACCAGCACGATTGAGTGCTCCTGCAGATTGTGGCCTTCACCAGGAATGTAGGAGTTGACCTCCTTCTGGTTTGTCAAACGAACACGGGCTACCTTGCGCATAGCCGAATTAGGCTTCTTCGGGGTCGTTGTGTACACACGCACACACACGCCACGACGCTGAGGACAGGAGTCCAAAGCGGGCGACTTGCTCTTGTCTACAAGTGCCTTTCTGCCTTTTCTTACCAATTGTGAAATTGTAGGCATTTTACTTTAATTTTTAATATATATTATGTTGTTTATTTATGTTCGTGAATGTACACAATAGTCCCCTAAGACTATTTGGGGCTGCAAAGGTAAGAAGTTTCTTTGAAATCACCTAATTAAATAAACAGTAAAAAAGCCATACTTGCCAAAATTTAGCAAGATATAGCTTTTGATAATATCTTTTAACTATTTTTACGCGTCTCCTTTCGGTGTTCCGAAGGGAGTTGCCGTACGAGTGGGCTGGTTGGGAATCTCAATTCGGCCATATTCCTGCTCATATCGCATCACATTTTCCTGGAGAGCTGCCAGCAGGCGCTTGGCATGTTCGGGAGCCATGATGATACGGCTTTTCACCTTTGCTTTCTGCAAACCGGGCAGCATAGCCGCGAAGTCAAGTATGAATTCCGAGTGGGAATGGATGATCATGGCCAGGTTCGAATAGTTGCCCTGGGCCACATCGGGTGAAAGTTCCAGCTGCAGCTGGCCGTTGTTCTGATTGTTGTCTGTCATTTTTCTATATGATTATTTAATTTAAGTTTCGGTTGTTGATTTTGAACAAAAACCTTGAAAACCCCTTGCTGAGAAAGATACTCTTGTCAGAGTATTAACGCCATTTGTTGTAATTCTGCTTGTGTGCAAGCACCCAGCCTGCCTTCCAACAAATACC
>JAFRPY010000084.1 GCA_017428925.1 Prevotella sp.
TCCAACTTCGTACTTCGCACTTCCAAAAAACTTCTTCCTCACCGAAGGTGACACATCGTAACTCCAACTTCGTACTTCGCACTTCCAAAAAACTTCTTCCTCACCGAAGGTGACACATCGTAACTCCAACTTCGTACTTCGTAATTCCAACTTCTAACCAACCGTTTCCAGGAAATCCAAAATCTCGGCCTCCGTGCAGAGATTGGCATCGCCCGGAACCGAATATTTCAGCGTGGCAGCAGCCAGCGCAAAGTCGAGCACGCGCTGGTCGTCGCCCGGGAAAGCCCTCAGGGCGTGCAGCTGTCCTGCCGTAAAGGCATCGCCCACACCCATTGCATCCACGATGTCGTGGATGTCATCGATGCGCGTGTGATACAATTTGCCGTCACTCCAAAGCAAGGCCGTCAGCGTGTTATGGCTCGAGCTCATCATGTTGCGCATACCCATCAGCCATTTGTTGCATCGGGGGAAACGGCTGTGAATCTCGTCGAACCATTCTTCATAGAAATCGAGCGGCATTTCATAATTGGAATCCGTGGCCTCGAAGGGCACGTGGCGGTCCATGATAAACTCATATTCGATGATGTCGCCGAACACCACGTCGGCATACTCCAGCATCCTGCTGAGCGTATCGCGCGGGTCGGCCCCGTACTTCCACAGGTTCTTGCGGTGGTTGATGTCGAACGAAATCGTCTTCCCCATCTCGTCGGCAATCCTCAGCGCCTCGAATGTTGCCTCACACGAGTCCTTCGAGATAGCCCCCGTAATGCCCGAGGCATGGAACACATCGGCATCCCTGAGAATCTCGTGCCAGTCGAGCATCCCCGGCTTCAGTTCGAAAAACGCCGAATTGGCACGGTCGTACACCACCTTCGAACTGCGCATACCCGCCGACTCCTCATAATAATAGGTGCCCATGCGGTCGCCGCCCCAAAGCGTATCGGGCATCCCTACGCCGTATTCCAGCAATTTCATACTCGCGGCCTGCCCTATCTGGTTTTTTGGCAGTCGCGTCACATACTCCACGTCGTCGCCCATCATGGCCAGCGACACGGCGACATTGGCTTCGCTTCCCCCGTATGCCCCCGCAAACGTCTGACCCTGAGTCAGTCGCATGCGGTTTTGCTTGGAGAATCGAAGCAGCAATTCGCCGAATGTTACAATCTTCTTGTTCATACGCTCGCTGCAAAAGTAGAATCTTTTCTCCGAATAACCAAATTTTTTCCGACATTTTCGCCTCAGCGATTTGCATAAAAGTAGCGAATAGAAAATGGTGTCACAGAGGGTTATCCGGTTCCGAAGTGCAGAAAACAGGGTTTCGTCCGGCAAAAAATAGGGATTCCATGGGCAAATCATTATCTTTTGAAGTCTGAATGATGATGATTTGAAGTCCGGATACAAAGCATTTGGACTGCAATTGACGGTCAATTGCAGTCCAAAAGCCTATCTTTTAAAGTCTGGAAATTTTGAAAAACAAGAACGGAAACTCGGATTTTTGCGTAAGATTCTCATTGCCAGCAAGTTGCGAAAACCCGCTCAAAATTCGTCTATTTGCCGCCAAAATTGCGCCTGATGACTTTCGCGCGAATCTCAGCGCATGAAAATTCAGAATTTTCTTAACAATCCAATTGCAAAGATAACACCCCGCCGACTAATGAGTTTGGACAGTGTTTGTCCATCTGTGAAAAAGGGGAACGATTCTATGTTCACACAGCTACTCTGGCATTTGAACAAAAAGTAACCCCGTTTTTTGCAAATATCAATTATTTTTTTTATCTTTGCCTACAGAAATAAAAAACGGCAGATGAGCAAATACGAGATTCCTTTCATCACGGCGTGCATTCAAGCTTTCGGGCGACGCTTTTCCATGACACGACAGGCAGCATTCCGCTACCTGTACGAACATAAAGGGCTGGCGTTCCTGATTGAGTTCTACGATGTGGAACACCTACAGTCGATGGACGAAACCATCGACGACCTCCTCATCGTCTGTCAAAAAAATGGAGGAGCACTGACATGACACTCTACCACGGAACCAATGAAGAAATAGAGGCAATAGACCTCACCCGAGGTTTAAGGCATAAGGACTTCGGAAAGGGATTCTATCTGACGCCCGACAAGGCTACAGCCATCCGCATGGCACAGAAGAAAGCGCGGCTTTTTGGAGGTACGGCAACGCTGATAACCTACGAAATGGACGATGCTGCCCTGCAGTCTGACCTGAAAGTTAAAATTTTCCCAGAAAAGGCCTGCGTGGAGTGGCTTGTCTTTGTGGATGCCAATCGCGATAGGAAAACTGTCGCACCCATTCACGATTACGACATTGTCATTGGCCCGATAGCTGACGACGGTGTTGTACTGCAACTCACAAACTTCCGAGAAGGCATCTACACACCTGAGCAGGCCGCAGAGCAACTCCAAGACAAATTCCTCGACCAACAATACTATTTCGGAACGGAGCAGGCCCTACACTTTCTCCATAAAACAAACGTTGAAGCCGTATGAACCACCCCACACATCATCAGATAGCAACTTACCTTACCAACTACGTTTTAAGCGAACTGGTGAAGTACGTGATGGAGGATACAGGCTGCTCCATCGAGGAGGCAATGGAGCGCGTATATAATTCGTCGCTGATGCCGGCCCTACAGGACGAGGAAGGTGAACTTTATGTGCAGAGTCCTGCATATCTGTACGAACTCATGCAAAAAAAATGAAATATTGATTGTGTGAACGGGGAGTCCCCTGTTCATGTGAGCAGGTTTCCACCTGCTCACAAAGTTTAAGATTCTTTCGACGGGCGCGTTGCGATGATGAAGTAGGTGATGAGCAGCAGATAGGCGGCTAAGGAGAGTGCTTCGCTCAGCGGATTGGCCAACCACGTCTCGTTGATGGGGTTGAATCCGACGAAACGGAGCAGGGCTGATACAACGCCCATCAGGGCACCGCCGGCAATAAAGCCCGAGGCGATGAGCGTGCCCTTTTCGCCGCGTTCCTCGTTCACCTTCTTATCGTTCGAACGGGTGGTGACGAACCAGTTGATGGCTCCGCCCACCAAGAGCGGGATATTCAGTTCGAGCGGGATAAACATACCAAGTGCAAAGGCCAGTGCGGGCACCTTGAACCAGTTGAGGATGATGGCAATCAGGGCGCCAATACCGTAGAGCAGCCAGGGAGCACCCACACCACTCATCAGCGGTTCGATGACGGCAGCCATGGCATTGGCCTGTGGTGCTGCCAGTTCGCCGGAGGCAAAGTCGTAGGTCTTGTTAAGCAGAATCATCACGCCGCCCACGGTTGCAGCAGAGACGAGTACGCCGAGGAATTTCCACTGTTCCTGTTTCTTAGGTGTGGTACCCAGCCAATAACCGATTTTGAGGTCGGTAATAAACGAACCTGCCACGGAAAGTGCCGTGCAGACCACACCGCCCATGATGAGTGCAGCCAGCATTCCGCCAGGACCTTTCAGTCCGACGGCGACCATCACCACAGAGGCAAGGATGAGCGTCATCAGTGTCATACCTGAAACGGGGTTTGAACCCACGATGGCAATGGCGTTTGCCGCCACAGTGGTGAAGAGGAAGGCAATGATGGTGACCAGCAGGATGCCCACGATGGCAAAGAGCAGGTTGTCCATTACGCCGAACCAGAAGAAGAGGAAGGTGATGATGATGGTTACGATGGAACCGATGGCTATGATGCGGAAAGCGATGTCGCGCTGGGTGCGGATTTGGTCCTTCGATGCGGAAGAGCCGCCCTTCATCTCCTTGCCTGCCAATGAGACGGCACTCTTGATGATTCCCCACGACTTGATGATGCCGATGACACCGGCCATGGCAATGCCACCGATACCGATTGATTTGCCGTAGGCCTTGAAAATCTGCTCAGGGGTCATGTCGCCCACGGCCGTCGTGATGGAGGGGTCCCACTGGTTGAGGATATCGGTGGGGAAAAGCAAGGCCAGTCCCGGCACGATAATCCACCATACGGCCAGCGATCCGAGGCAGATGATGAACGCATATTTCAGTCCGACGATATAGCCCAAACCCAGTACGGCAGCTCCGGTGTTGACCTTGAACACCAGTTTGGCATTGTCGGCCAGCTGTTGTCCCCAACCGACAACGCGCGAGGTGAAGTTTTCGTTCCACCATCCGAACGTGGCCACGATGAAGTCGTAGAGACCGCCCACGATGCCCGCAATGAGCAGAGGTTTGGCCTGAGATCCACCTTTTTCGCCGGAAATCAGCACTTGTGTGGTGGCAGTAGCCTCGGGGAAGGGATACTTGCCGTGCATGTCCTTAACGAAATACTTGCGGAAGGGGATGAGAAAAAGGATGCCCAAGATACCGCCCAGCAGGGAGGCCATGAAGATGTTGATGAACGAGGCCGACACCTCGGGATACTTGGCCTGCAGGATATAGATGGCAGGAAGCGTGAAAATGGCGCCGGCCACCACACTGCCCGAACAAGCTCCGATGCTTTGGATGATGACATTCTCGCCCAGCGACTTCGAGCGCTTGGCCGCGGCACTCACGCCAACGGCGATGATGGCTATCGGGATGGCCGCCTCGAACACCTGGCCCACCTTGAGTCCGAGATAGGCGGCAGCGGCCGAGAACAGCACGGCCATCAATATTCCCCACGTGACGCTCCACGCGTTAACTTCAGGATACTCTTTCTGGGGCGACATCACCGGCTGGTATTCTTCGCCTTCTTTCAGTTCCCGGAACGCATTTTCGGGCAACTGCACCTGCTCTTTTTCGTTTTCCATGTTTTTATTGTTTTTTATGGGATTTTTCTAGGATTTCCTAGGTTTCCCTAGGTTTCCCTAGGTTTTCCTAGGATTTCCTAGTATTTTCTTTGAGATTTATTTCTCACCTTGAAGCGGTCGAAACCTTCGCCATAGACGCCGATGACTGCACTCTGCGACACGAAGGCCGTGGGGTCTATCTCGTTAATCACCCGGAAGATGATGTCTGACTCGCGCTTCTTGGCCAGCACGAAGAGCATCTTCACTTCCTTGCCGCTGTAGAATCCGTGGGCATCGATGACCGTGCAGCCACGATGCGGAACGCTGTTGATGCGATGGCCAATCTCCTCGTGCTTGTCGGAAATGATGAAGAACTGCACCGAGCGGCGCATGGAGTTCACCACCTGGTCGATGCAGAAGCTGGTGATGATGAGCACCACATAGCCGTAGATGACGCGCTCCCAGTCGTGAAGCACAAAATAGCTGCACGAGATGATGATGATGTCGCAGATGAGGATGACGCGGCCCAGCGAGATGTCGCGGTATTTGTTGATGATGGCCGCCACGATGTCGGTGCCGCCCGTGGAGCCGTTGCTGGAGAGTCCGAGTCCGACGCCACAGCCGCAGAAGGCCGCGCCAATCACGGCGGCCATGAACGGCTGGTCGCTCAGCAGATGGGTGTCGCCGGCCATCCGCTGTGCTATGTCGAGGGCAAAGGTGAGCACTACGATGCCGTAGATGGTCTTGATGCAGAATTTCATTCCCAGTTCACGCAGCGCCAAGACCATGAGTATGGCATTGATGCCGAAATATGTCACCTGCACGGGAAGTCCCGTGGCCCAGTAGATGATTGAGGCAATACCCGGCACGCCGCCCGTAGTGATGTTGTTGGGCAACAAGAACACCGTCCATCCGATGCAGTAGGAGAGCATCGCAATGGTTATCATCAGATAGTCGCGCACCTCTTTCCAGAGATTCTTGCGATTCAATTCCATTGTCACTGCCATGGTTATTTCATCAGCAGGGCCGTCAGTTCCTTCATGCCCTCAGAGCCTCCCTTCTGAATATGAGTAACACTGCTGAAACTTGCACCGACAGAGGGATTCGGGTCAATGAGGTAGACGGGAACTCCCCGGCGGGCATAGTGGAGAAGTCCGGCAGCGGGATAAACCACCAGCGAGGTGCCTATGACGATGACAATGTCGGCCTTGGAAACCTCTTCGGCGGCAATCGTGATGTTGGGCACGCCTTCACCGAAAAAGACAATAAACGGGCGCAGCAGCGAACCGTCTCCAGCCTTCTCGCCGGGTTCTATGGTCAGTTTGTCGCCACCCAGCTGAACGTGGTAGCGCGGGTTGTCGACATCCCAGCTCGAACAGCCTTTCATCAGTTCTCCGTGCAGGTGAATCACTTTCGTCGAGCCGGCCACTTCATGGAGGTTGTCCACATTCTGCGTGACCACTGTCACATCATACTGCTCTTCCAGTTTTGCCACCAGCAGGTGCCCCTCGTTGGGCTTCACGTCGGTATATTTCGTGCGCAGCATATTATAGAAAGCGTTCACATACTCAGGGTCGGCTTCCCAACCCTCATGGGTGGCCACGCGGCTTACGGGATAGTTTTCCCAAAGTCCGTCAGCGTCGCGGAAGGTGCTCAGTCCGCTTTCCACGGACATGCCTGCACCAGTTAAAACTACGATTTTTTTCATAAGAAGTGAATTTGACTGGGGGCAAATTTACGAATTCTTTTTGAAAAAAGAGTTTTTCTATGAAGAAAATACGCTTCTTTAAATTACTTAACGCTCCTTATGGAAAAAAAAGAGTGCAAGTTTTGGTTTTTTCGTTGATTTGCAGTAACTTTGCCGCGATTTTGTAAAATACGTATTTTATTAATTAGTTTTTTAGAAGATAATGGACAAACTGAGTTATGGCTTAGGTCTGGGCATCGGTCAGCAATTGGCGCAGATGAACATCGAGGGCCTGAGCATTCAGGACTTCGCCGAGGCCATCAAAGATGTGCTGGAAGGAAATCAGCTGAAGGTGGATCATCGCGAAGCCCAGAAGATTGTTCAGGACTATTTCCAGAAGAAGGAGACGGAAATGAACAAGGAGCGCGAAGAGAAAGGCCGCACCGCCAAGGAGGCTGGCGAGAAATACCTGGCTGAGAATGCCAAGAAGGAAGGCGTGATGACCACTAAGAGTGGTTTGCAGTATAAGGTGCTTAAAGAAGGAACAGGCCGTGCTCCGAAGGCAACCGACAGCGTGAAGTGCCACTACGAAGGTTTCCTCATCGACGGAACAGTGTTCGACAGCAGCGTGCAGCGCGGCGAGCCAGCCGTGTTCGGACTTCAGCAGGTGATTGCCGGATGGACCGAAGGTCTGCAGCTGATGAAGGAAGGCGGCAAGACGCGTTTCTTCATTCCCTATATGTTGGGTTACGGTGCCGGTGGTGCAGGCAGCAGCATTCCGCCCTATGCAGCGCTCATTTTCGACGTTGAGCTTATCAAGGTGATGTAATCATCGTTGTTACCCGATAGTTTTTGAAAACAGAACAAATAAATCTATAAATTAATAAAAATGAAAAAGTTAACAGTTGTAGCCGCTATGGCTATTGCAGCCGCTACGTTTACCGCTTGCGGCAATGGCACTCCGAAAGCCAATCTTAAGAATGATGTAGACACCATGAGCTATGCTATCGGTATGGCACAGACAATGGGTCTGAAGGATTATCTGGTTGACCGCTTAGGCGTTGACACCGCTTACATGGACGACTTCATCAAGGGTCTGAACGAAGGCGCTAATGCCGGCGACGACAAGAAGCAGGCTGCCTACTATGCTGGTATCCAGATTGGTCAGCAGATTGGTAACCAGATGGTGAAGGGTATCAACCGCGAAGTGTTTGGTGGTGACTCTACCCAGACCATTTCACTGAAGAACTTCCTGGCTGGTTTCATCAGCGGAACTACCGGTGCCAAGGGTCTCATGACTATGGAACAGGCCCAGATGACTGCACAGTCTAAGATGTCGCAGATTAAGGCCAAGAACATGGAGAAACTCTATGGCGACAACAAGGTGGCCGGCGAGAAGTATCTCGTTGAGTACAAGAAGGGCAAGGACGTGAAGGAACTGGCCGGCGGTGTGCTCTATAAGGTTATCAAGGAAGGTTCAGGCGAAATCCCCACCGACACAAGCATGGTGAAGGTGCAGTACGAGGGCAAGACCATCGACGGTAATGTGTTCGACAGCAGCTACAAGAACGGCAAGCCCATCCAGCTGCGTGCCAATCAGGTGATTCCCGGTTGGAGCGAGGCTCTTACCCACATGCCTGTCGGTTCTGTTTGGGAGGTTGTCATTCCTCAGGACAAGGCATACGCTGAGCGCGAGCAGGGCCAGATCAAGCCTTTCTCTACGCTGATCTTCAAGATTGAACTCTTAGGCATTGAGAAGTAATCTTCGTATGAAAAGATATGCAATACTGGCACTCGTCTTCGTGGCGGGTGCCTCTTTCATAACGGCAGGTGCCGTTAAGAAGGACAAGAAGAAAAAAGTGGAAACGGTGGAAGCACCCGCCCCCCTTAACCTGACTTCTTCAAGCGACTCGCTGAGCTATGCCGCCGGCATGGCAATGACCAATGGACTGATGCCTTTCCTGAAGCAGCAGTATCAGTTCGACGAGGCTTATATGGACGATTTCATCGAGGGATTCAAGGTTTACATGCAGTCGAAAAATGATCCCAAGGCGAAAGCCCGCCAGGCTGGTCAGCAGATTGCCCAGATGGTGACCGACCGCATGCTGCCCGGTGCCATCAACGATTTCGAGGCATCTGCCGATACCATCAATGCCGACATCTTCAACGAGGGATTCCTTGCGGCCCTGAAAAACGACACCACCCACTTCGATCAGCAGAAGGCTCAGAGCTATTTCTACGACCGTCGCCAAGCCGCTGTTACGGCAAAGACCGAAGCCATGAAGAAGGTGGAAATGGACTTCCTGGCAGACAATGCCACGAAACCCGGCGTGAAGGTTACTCCTTCCGGACTTCAGTATAAAGTGATTACCCAGGGCACGGGTGCCGTTCCTGAAACCACGGACGAAGTAAAAGTGAATTACGAAGGCCGTTTAATCGATGGTAAGGTATTCGACAGCAGCTATAAGCGCAATGAGCCTGCCACGTTCAAGGCCAATCAGGTCATCAAGGGCTGGACCGAAGCCCTTACCATGATGCCCGTCGGCAGCAAGTGGGAATTGTACATTCCCTACAACCTTGCATACGGTGAAAGAGGTGCAGGCAACGACATCAAGCCTTACGAAACCCTGATTTTCACGGTTGAACTGCTCGACATTGTGAAAAAGGAGGCAAAGCAGGCAGATTCGAAGCCATCCGCAACAACTTCGAAGCCAGCGACTGCCACTAAAAAAGTGGTAAGAAAGAAAAAATAAAGGTTATTTAAGCAAAAATCCCCGAAATACGTAACATTTTGTGTCAAATTGTTGCGTATTTCGGGGAAAGTTACTATTTTTGTCACAGAATTGTGTTTAACAAAAATAGTATTAACCTTTAAACGATGGAAAAAATCGACAATCTGGACAGAAAGATACTGAATATCTTGTCTAAAAATGCCCGCATTCCTTTTAAAGACGTAGCTGCAGAGTGCGGTGTCTCTCGTGCTGCCATTCACCAGCGTGTACAACATCTGGTTGAAGACGGAGTTATCACAGGGTCTGGATTTGAAGTGAACCCCAAGTCATTAGGCTATAGCACCTGCACCTATGTGGGTATCACCCTCGAGCGAGGCTCTATGTATAAGCAGGTGGTGGAACGTTTGGTACATATTCCAGAAATCGTGGAGTGCCATTTTACCACGGGCCCTTATACCATGCTCGTGAAACTCTTTGCCCGTGACAACGAACAGCTGATGGACTTGCTCAACAACCAACTTCAGGATATTCCTGGCGTGGTGGCCACCGAGACACTTATCTCACTCGAACAGAGCGTTAAGCGGGGAATCCCCATTTCCGTTGAAAAAAGTTAAGCAAAAGTGTTTAATCTTCAAGAACATCTCGACGGCATCTACCAGCAATACCCCGAGGGCGACCAGCGGCCGCTCATCGGTATTACGGCCAACTATGAGGGGATGGATGCCACGCTGCGCCATGCCTATTATGACAAGGTAGTCGAGGCCGGCGGCATTCCCGTCATTATCCCTCCCGTCAACGACCGCCATGTGCTGGTGAATACCCTCGATCGTCTCGATGCACTTATCCTCACGGGAGGTGCCGACATCAATCCCCTATGGCGTGGCGAGGAACCTTCGCCCAGACTTGGGCATATCAACAGCAAGCGCGATTTGCCCGAACTGCTCATCACGCGGTTGGCCTATAACCGGCAGATTCCCATACTGGGCATCTGTCGTGGCATTCAGACGCTGGCCGTGGCCCTCGACGGTCATGTGGCGCAAGACATCCCTTCGCCCACCATCAAACATTCGCAGGATGCCGCCCGAGAGGAACTCACGCATAGCGTTACGCTTCATAAGAACAGCGAACTCTATCGGGTCTATGGCACCCAGAACATCCTCGTGAATTCTTTCCACCATCAGGCACTTAGTGCTCCCGGAAAGCGTTTCTGGGTGACGGCTACTGCTCCCGACGGCACCATCGAGGCCATCGAGAGCAACGAGCAAAAGAGCATCATGGGCGTGCAGTGGCATCCCGAATGGCTCGACAGCGGACTGCCCGTTTTCAAGTGGATAGTGCGCAAGGCCAACGAGTTTCATCTGGCCAAGGATCTCCACAGCCGCATCATTACCCTCGATACGCATTGCGACACGCCGATGTTCTTCCATCAGGGCATTCACTTCGAACAGCGCGACCCCCGCATTCTTGTCGACATGCACAAGATGCAGGAAGGCCGACAGCAGGCTGTCACCATGGTGGCTTATCTGCCGCAGCCCAAGATTGGCGAAACCTTCAGCCAGAAGGTCGACACCTCTTGGATGAAAGAGCAGGCACCCGTTACTCCTTTTGCATACGCCAACGCCATCTTCGACAAGATAGAAGACATCGTGAAGAGCAACAGCCGCAATCTCAGCATTGCCCGCACGCCCCAGGAACTCTACGAAGACCAGCGCAAGGGCCGCCGCAGCATTATGCTTGGCATTGAGAATGCGTTGGCATTGGGCCACGATGTGCAAAACATTAAGCATTTTGCACAGCGCGGCATCGTCTATATCACTCTCTGCCATAATGGTGACAATGATGTCTGTGACTCTGCCCGTGGCTGCAACACCCACAACGGAGTGAGCCAGTTCGGCGAGAAAGTCATCAACGAGATGAACCGCTGCGGTATCATGGTGGACCTCTCCCATGCCGGCGAGAAGAGTTTCTACGATGCCCTGCAGATTTCCTCTACGCCCATCGTGTGCAGTCACAGCAACTGCCGTGCCCTCTGCGACCATCCCCGCAACCTTACCGACGACCAGCTGCGGGCATTGGCCCAGGTGGGTGGTGTTGCCCATACCACGCTCTATGCCGGTTTCCTCCGTACCAAGGGCGAGGCCTCCATCCTCGATGCTGTCAGTCATCTGGAACACGCCATCGACGTGATGGGCATCGACCATGTGGGAATAGGCACCGATTTCGACGGCGACGGTGGCGTGCGCGGCTATGCCGATGCTTCCGAGGCCATTCAGTTCACCCTCCAGCTGCTCCGCCGCCACTACAGCGAGCGCGACATCCAGAAAATCTGGGGCGGCAACTGGCTGCGTGTCATGAGTCAGGTGCAGCTATCTAAGTGAAGAGTGAAGAGTGAAGAATCTTTGGGCGGGCTTCGCCCTTGAAATTAAATTAAAAATTAGGTTTAGAATTCCTTTGGGAAAATTTTAAATATAATTTTAAATATAATTTCGAGCGGAGCGACCAGAGATAAGTGAAGAGTGAAGAATCCTTGGTCGGGCTTCGCCCTTGAAATTAAGTTAAAAATTAGGTTTAGAATTCCTTTAGGAAAATTTTAAATATAATTTTAAAAATAATTTCGAGCGGAGCGACCAGATGAAAGAGTGAAGAATTTTTGGTCGGGCTTCGCCCTTGAAATTAAGTTAAAAATTAGGTTTAGAATTCCTTTGGGAAAATTTTAAATATAATTTTAAAAATAATTTCGAGCGTAGCGACCAGAGATAAGTGAAGAATGAAGAGTGAAGAGTGAAGAATCCTTGGGCGGGCTTCGCCCTTGAAATTAAGTTAAAAATTAAGTTTAAAATTATTCTTGGAGTGCCCCTGTCGGGGCAGAACCAACGGTCGCTGGCCGAAGGGTAAAGCAAATCTAACAAATCTATACAAAAATAAATATTAATGCTGAAAGATTTGATATTATTTGAAAGATTTCTCGCCGTAGGCGACTCAATTTTAAATATAATTTTAAATATAATTTCGAGCGTAGCGACCAGAGATAAATAAAGAGTAAAGAAATATTTTGATGTAGAATGAAGAATATCAATAAACAATTTGGGGTTTTGTGTCTTTGTGGTGTGCTGATGCTTTTCGCTGCCTGTAAGAGCAAGCAGGCCACGAACGACATTTCATCGCTTACGCCCGTAGGTCCGGCCTTTGTGGCCGATTCTGCCTTTGCCTTCTGCGAGGCACAATGCGAATTCGGGCCGCGCACGATGAACAGTGAGGCCCACGACCGGTGTGCCCAGTGGATAGTGAAGAAATTCCAGCAATATGGCTGCCAGACCACGCTCCAGGAAGCCACGCTGACCGGCTACGACGGCACTCAGCTCCGGGCCACCAACATCATCGCCTCTTACAATCCTGTGGCCCCCCTCAATCCCCCCCAAGGGGGGAAGTCCCAATCCGCTTCAGTCTCTCCCCCTTTGGGGGAGTCGGAGGGGGCTGGTCGTATACTGCTCTGTGCCCATTGGGACAGCCGTCCTTGGGCCGACAACGATCCCGATTCTGCCAATTGGCACAAGCCTGTGATGGCTGCCAACGATGGAGCCTCGGGCGTGGCCGTCATGTTGGAGATTGCCCGACTGTTGCAGCAGGCCGACTCGCTCAAAGTGGGAGTGGACTTTGTCTGCTTCGATGCTGAGGACTGGGGAACACCCCAGTGGGACACCACCACGCAAGTTCAGGGCGATCCCTGGGCGCTGGGTGCCCAGTACTGGTCGCAGCAATATGCTGAAAAAAATCCCCTCCCTACGGGGGAGGGGCCTTATCGTTTCGGCATCTTGCTCGACATGGTGGGTGGCCAGGGAGCCCGTTTCTATAAGGAACGTTTTTCCAGTCAGTATGCACCACAGATTGTCAGCAAGATGTGGGCTGCAGCCCGTGTAGTCGGTTATGGCAGCATGTTCCCCGACAGCGATGGCGAATACATCACCGACGACCATGTTTCCGTCAACACGGTGGCGCATATTCCATGTATCGACATCATTCCTTTCTATCCCGAATGCAGCCAGAGCGGTTTCGGTCTCACGTGGCATACCGTCAACGACGATATGCAGCACCTCGACCGCAACACACTTAAGGGGGTAGGCCAGACCGTCATCCAAGTGCTCTTTTCAGAGAACTGAGAGCTTCGGGAAAAAATTACAATACAATTATTTGACGACGGTTTTCTTTCCGCGCTTCACATAGATGCCGGCAGCAGTGGGGTTACCGCTTAGTCTGCGTCCGCTAAGGGTGTACCATGTCTCTCCCAAGGAGCGGTTTTGGGTGAGGTTGCTGATACCCGTGGAAACCTCTTCTGTTGTCCAACCTTCAGGAATGCCGCCTGTGCCTATTGTCCAGTCGTTCACGCCTTCTGCCTTTATGAAGGTGCCTTTATCAGCCACGTTGTAGAGCCACTCGTTCGTACCACGCTGCCAATCTTTGTCAGAACTGTTGACAGACAGGTCGGTGGCGAGGCATTTCACATAGTTCAGCTTGGTGCATTTACCAAACATGTAGTTGTAGCAGCCTGTCACCAGTATGGGAGCAGGCAGTTCGGGTGCTTTCTCCAAGCTGGAGCAGCCATAGAACATGCTGGCATAGCAGTTGTCTGCCAGTGTGGTAGCAGGCAGCTCGGGGGCATTGACCAGAGCAGAACACAGATAGAACATGGCGTTGTAACAATTCACTGCCAACGTGGTGGCGGGCAGCGCAGGTGCTGTCTCCAAGTTGGTACACTGTCCGAACATATATTCGTAGCAGCCGTATTCCAGTGTGGTAGCCGGCAGATGTGGTGCCTTGGTTAGTGCCGTACAACCACGGAACATATTGTCGTAGCAGTACCAGTCGAGCTGCATGGCCGGCAGTTCAGGAGCTTCCTCCAGCGCAATGCAGCTTTCGAACATACCGTGATAGCAATCATAGTCCATGGTGGTAGCAGGCAAGGCGGGTGCAACCTTCAGATTCGGACAGGCATAGAACATTCTGTAATAGCATGAACGGACAGCCGTGGTAGCAGGCAGTTCAGGTGCACGGCTTATCGTTGCCCTAGCGAACATGCCGTTATAGCATCCCTGTGTCAGTGTCGTTGCCGGCAGCACCAGGTCCTTGGTGCTATGGCTGAAGAAATGGTCGTTTCCTCCGAACAGGTTCTGGAAAGTGTTTGTGTCTGTCAGTTTCGTTAGCGTAGCGAAGCCGGTACTGCTGACGAGGCTCATCACGTTGCCATATACGTAGCAGTCCTTGTCGAACTTGATGTTTACAGCTTGTGAGGCATCATTGTTAGCCATTCCGTATGCCGCATTGTCGCCGCGCAGACAGACCTTTGTGCCTGCAGCAAGATTGTCGATGGCGATGTTCGTGGCACTGGTCGAAGACCATGTGCTGCCGCCATTGATGCTGTACTCAATGGTCAGTCCCCGAGGATTGCTGACGATAACAGTAGTGCCGTCAACCAGCGGCTCGAAGGTCAGCGGCGTGGTATAGGGGTCGAACGGCGCGCTTGGCGATCCTCCGACGAAGGACATTGAGATGCTCTTCACGTCCTCTATCAGGTCTGCCAGAGTTTTACCGGCAGTGCCGGGTACCTCTGCTTCAGCAACCGACTGTCTGTCCTCGTCGGTGATGACGTAGGTGAAGTTGTCATCCTCACTCACGCCGTCACACAGCTTGAACACGGCGGTGGCGGGTGAATCTCCGCTCAAGTAGAACAGTGGTTCGCCGTTTCTGGCATAGACCATCTTCTCGCCGTCAATCTGTTGCGTCAGCACCCCGAAGGTCGTCAGTGCCATCATGCAATAACCATCCTCCTGCGTCATAGCCGTTGCAGACCCGCCCTCGGTAATCTGGATGGTCACCTCCTTGGTTGCTGTCGAGCCTTTGAACAGCAGCGACACCTTTTCAACATCTTGCGACCGCAACGTCTGTGCCAAGGTGGCATTCTTCTCATCCAACACAGCCCAATCGTCAGTTGTCAGTACATGCTCGACATTGTCGTCGCTGCTCACGTCATCGGAGACAGTCAGGTAATTAGCTATGGACATAAGCTGCTTGTCGCCAGCCTTGTTGTACACCAGTATTTCGTCGCCATAGCCTTCTTGCAATTGTAGCTCACCGAGATAGAAAAGAGTAAAAATCACATTCCTTTCTGTTAGACTCATGGTAAGTCTTACCTCACGTGCCTTATAGGTGACGCTCAGATCCTGTGCACTGGCACCCGTAATAATCGTCACGAGCGCAAACAACGAGAGCAGTGCTCTCTTCAAGTAAAGGCTTGTTTGTATCATAGTCTTCTAATGCTGATTAAAAATTCTTTTTCGCAAAATTAACGAAAATATGCGATTGGCAGATTTTTTAGCGTTTGGTTTTTGACGAGATACCGCCTGTGAGTGACGAAAAGGCCGAAGGACGTGACGAATGGGAAAAACTTCTTGCTATCGTGAATGAAGTAATGGTTGTTTGGAATAAATGTTGTATATTTGCAACCGATGAACAAGAAAATCCTATTGCAGCTTGTGTTGCTGTGTATGTTGGCACAAACAGTTGTCGGGGCTGAGTTGGCTGTTGAGAGTCAACTGAGTTTTCGTCGATTTACTACTGTAGATGGTTTGTCGCAGATGCAGACGGAGACAGTGTGGCAAGATTCACGTGGTTATATTTACATTGGTACACTGTCAGGGTTTGCACGTTACGACGGACTCACGCTGACACCCTTTCTGAAGGGACGGCGCGAGAACATCGTTGGCTTTCAAGAGATTGGCGGACAGGTTCGGGCTATGGGATTTTTACGCCAATGGGTTGTCGGCAGCGATAAGGCATCCATGATTCCATTAGACACTGAGGGGAAGCTGCTGCTGAACAATTTCAATGCCGCCGACCTGCCACCTGGCTATGTGCTGATGGAAGACCGTCGAGAGCAGAATCGCATGCTCTGTTTCATAGATGCCGGTGGGAGAAAAATCGTCGCGGCTTCTTCGCTATTAGACGACATGACACCAGACCGCAAACTATACGTAGACTCGTCCGACATCTATGTTCCTACTCCCCATGGACTTTTCGTGCTCACCAAAGGCAATGCCGTACAACAACGGCGCCTGTCGGCGAAAAATGATGTATTCTCTCTGATACGCAATGGCGACAGACTCTATGCACTGGCTGCCGACGGCATATACATCGTAGGAAACGACGATCTGAAACTGCTGTATGAGCACCACTTCGAGGCTCCCGATTATGGGCTAATGGTGCGGCTGAACCGTCAGGGCCATCTCATCATCGCCGACTCGCATACTATATGGTGTTATGACGGCAATATGCGGCAGATGGCTACGGGTTTCAATATGATCAAGGGAATCTTCATCGACAAGTGGAACCGTCTGTGGGCGGCAACCTATCAGGGGGCCTATTGTTTTTTCCATTGCAATTTTATCAATCACAGACTTACCGACCAAAATGACATTGTAAGAGCTATAGCCGTACTGAACAATAAGATTGTCATGGGAACGCTCAACGGTAAAGTGATAGCCGACGGAAAACTCTTGAACAGCAAGGAGGGAGGTTTCTTCGCACCGAGCGCAACAGTATTGGGCGAAAGAGTGTATATGGTGGGCAATGGCGGCATGGCTGCAGTGCATGATGGGCATGTGGAATGGACAAGTCTTAATGACGATGTCTATCAGTTTGTTGCCCGATATACCGACCGGCTCGTCATCGGCACGCGACAAGGCAATGTGCTGGAATATAACCCAAGGAACGGAGAGACAGATACGCTGACCACCGAGATTGTGAGACCTTGGTGTGCTGCCGACGACGGTCGGGGAAGGCTCTGGGTGAGCGGTAATCCCGGACTTTACTGTCTAACGGGAATAGAGAGCGGAAAAATCATCATGCAAAAGGTGAAAAGTACGCCCACCACACTGGTTATCACCGCAATGGCCGCCGACAGCTGTGGACGAGTATGTTTTGCCATTGGCGATTCACTCTTTGCTATCCGCGACGGCAAGGTGCGGACAATGACCGAGGCCTTGTCCACGCTGTCAGGGCACGAGATACGTTCCCTGCACATATCTCCAAAGGGTTATCTGGTGGTTGCCGCCATCGACGGACTGATGGTGGCTCGTATTGGCAACGATTGTCAAGCCACCGACATCCACTGGTTTGATGCGCACAACGGCTTTACCATGATTGAGCCATTGGCTGCAACGATGGCCGAGAGTGCCGACGGTACAGTATGGCTGGCAGGACTTGAAGAAACCGTTTCGTTCAATCCGGAGGATTTGCTCACCGACAATCAGTATTCTACCATAGTGGAAGCTCCACGCCCATGGTGGCTGCAATGGTGGTGGTGGCTCATTGCTGCCACATTGCTGTCGCTCGTGGTGTGGAGGGTGACTCGATGGGTAGGCCTGCGGCAGGCTCGCAGGAAAATGATTCGTCTGGAACGCGAGAAGATGCAGAAGGAACTGCAACTTGGTGCCGCCCGGTTGAAATCCATCCCCCATTTCCATGCCAACGTGTTGGCCAGCATAGAGTATTTTATGATGAACCATTCCACCGACGAGGCTTCCCACTATCTGAAGTTATATTCCGATTTTACAAACCAGACACTCTCCGATATCGACCGGCCCTCGCGCTCTGTTACTGAAGAGGTTGACTACGTGCGAACATATCTGGAACTGGAGCGTCTGCGATATGGCAACCGTCTGAATTACAGCATAACGGTTGACGACGAAACGACCTATAGCATGATGCTGCCCACAATGCTCCTGCACACCTATTGCCAGAATGCGGTTAAGCACGGCATTGCCAACAAAGAGGGGGGCGGAAACGTTGAGGTGGTCATAACCCGGCAACAGCGCGACGGAGCCGATGGCGTTTTGGTGGAGGTGAGCGACGACGGCGTGGGCCGCACCGAGGCAGCACATTCCGGAACTCCATCTACCAAGCAGGGACTGAAAATCCTGAGGCAACAGATAGAACTCTACAACAGCATCAACCGCTATCATATCGCACAGCATGTTGCCGACCTTACCGATGCCAAGGGCCGTCCCGTGGGTACACGTTTTGAGACATGGGTACCTGCCGACTTTAATTATTAAGAACGAAATGAAAAAACTGAAGACCATTGTTGTTGAGGACGAGCAGTTGCCACGACTGTCACTGTTGGCGAAACTGGAGGAATGCCGGCAAAATGTGGAAGTGGTGGACGCATGCGACAACTATAATGCCGCTCGCCAGAGTATACTGCAGCATCGCCCCGACCTGCTCTTCCTGGACATCCAGTTGCAGGGACGCGACTCCATCCAACTGCTCAACGAACTGAAACAGACGATAACACTACCCTACGTTATTTTCACCACCGCCTATTCCGACAGAAAATATCTGATGAGTGCCATTAAACTCGCGGCTGTTGACTATCTGCTTAAGCCTATCGACAAAGGCGAACTGGCCCACGCAATAGCCAAGGCCGTAAACAGGGCTCATGCCCCCTCCCCCGTCGGCCGGACTGTGCCCGAACGGTTCAGTTTCAGGTCGGTCAATGGGAAAATCGTTGCCGCTGCAGCCGACATTGCATACATAAAAGCCGACGGCAACTACTCGCTGGTCACCACATTTCACGGACAGGATTTGGTCACCGAGAGCCTTTTGTCGTTAGAACGCAGGCTGCCCGCCGATGTCTTTGTAAGGATCGACCGTAGCACCATCGTTAATCTGGAATGTGTCTACAAAGTCAACTTACAGCAGCACACCTGTACCCTTCGTTCTTCCGCTGGTATCATTGAGCAGTTGAAACTCTCGAAAAGCGGAGTCGAAATGCTTATGGCTATCGTTAAGTAAGTTTTTTTTCGCGAATTATTCATAACAACCTTATAATTTCCTTTTTGCTTACCATATATATTGGCTCTAAAGAAACATTGACATATACATTGGCAGTAAGATCAAATCCTTCTCTTTACGAATATCCTTCGAATGAAGGAGGTATCGTTGTAGGATACGGGCCGAGAACTTTTTCTGGAATTCATCGATGGAAACATGAAGATTGGATGCCGATGACTTTACTTCTATCGGGCAGACTTTAGCTTTACGGGACAATAAAAAATCTATCTGGAATCACGGGGTCGGTTCTCCTGATCATATTCAGGAGTCCGACATCTTTATGCTTTATTACTTGCTTCATTCGCATTTCGCATTAATTTGAAAAATGATCAACCGACCCCATAATCCGGGAACCGTCCCCTGTTCACTTTACATTTATTCTCCTAAAAAATTGTTTTTGAATGAATCAAGTCCCGCTGATCTTCCAATAAAAAAGATTCAAAGAACCGTCCCATGATCTCCCTCAGAACCATCCTTTCATTTTGTATGGTAGTGATGCACTGCGATTACGATTGCCCATATTCCCACATACACGGCAGCAGATATTGCAGACCATTTCCATTTCTCCTTCATGGGTTCCTTGTCAAACTCAATGAAATACTTCTCCCGCTTGTCATGACGATGAAAGAAATAATACACGGGAACATAGGCTACGATAAAAATGCTAACGAACAGCAAAACACTTATGTTCTCCCAGGAAAGGTAAGGAAGTAAAAAGCCATCAATGCTACTCTGGAAAGTGAAATACAAAACAAGCATTATGCCCATCACACTGAATCCGAAGAACAGGTCTATAAAGTTATAGTTGCTGACTAATTGCATGTCTGTCAAAATATTCTGTGAATTTTCCCAGTCCTTGTTTCTCTTTTCAAATTTCTCTTTTGACAATGTTTTTTTTGCAATTCGAATACCTTCCTGCGTAATGAAATTTCGGAATATGCAATCAACATACCAAATAGGAAAAAACAATCCGAAATTCAGACGGTTAAATAAAATTTCTATTCTCTTCATAAACTTTATCTCTGATAATATATATTCACTCCGTATTCTGTCATTGAAGATACTCCCCACGACCCGAAGAAACCTCCTATTACTCCACCTATAATAGCACCTCGTGAACGGGGGACTCTAATTTTGCGCTCTGATAGAATATATCAGTGAAGAATTTGCTTAATCACGGCCAAATCCTTACCTTTGTTGTCAGAAGGAGGAAGAGGCCGGCAGGAAAGGGAACCTATCCGTGGGGACTACAGTCCTTCAGA